>NZ_SCKZ01000001.1:153781-578205 GCF_004100365.1 Glutamicibacter sp. HZAU
GCGCTTGGACAGCCCATACCAGAAACCGTCAATAGCGGTCTTGGCATCGATGCCGCCCGAGGCGTAGGCAGCTCCCAGCGCAACGTACAGCGGAGCCCAGTGCTCCGAGCGCGGATGCGCTTCGCGCGCTGCCGGCGCCTTGTGCAGGAAGTCCAGGATAGAGTCCACGTCGCCGCGGGCCATCGCTTCCTCGGCCCAGTGGTCGAACTCGCTGGAGGCCGAAGGCGGGGCAACATCCGGTCCGCCGGCCGGGTTGAACCAGCGCAAGTTGTGGGTGGTGAATCCGGAACCAACAATCAGGGTTCCCCGATCACGCAAGGGGGCCAGGCTCTTGCCCAATTCGAAGAGTCCCGAAGGATCCAGTGTCGGCATGGACATCTGCACCACCGGCACGTCGGCATCCGGGAACATTTCCTTCAGCGGCACGTAGGCGCCGTGGTCCAGGCCTCGGGACTCATCGCGCTCCACGTGGTGCCCGTAGGCGGAGGTCAGTCGCTCGACTTCATTGGCCAGTTCCGGTGCCATGGGCGCGTCGTAGCGGACGTCGTAGTACTTCTGGTCAAAGCCCCAGAAGTCGTAGACCAATTCGTTCTTCTGCCGGGTCGCGCTCAGCGTCACCGGGGCATTTTCCCAGTGCGCGGAGATCATCAGAATATCTTTGGGCTTCTCGAAGGTGCCGGACCAATCGGCCAGTTCACTGGTCCAGCGCTGGTCATCGGCCAGCGGCGGAGCACCGTGGCTGAGGAAGAGGACGGGAGGGGTATCGGATCGCTGAGTCATAATTCAAAGCTACCAATCATTAGTTGAAGCGTCAACCTTTTGGGATCGTTTGCCGTTCCTGTCTCCAACCAACTGCGTACCGGGCCTTCGTCCATAACTCATGGACGAAGGCCCCAGCACCCGGGGCACTAGGCTCCCCGGCCTCTCTGCCCGGACTCAACCACTTCCACCGGGAAGTGGCATTCGGTGCTGTGCAATCCTTGCACCGGACCATCGCCAGGCATCCCCAAACGAATAGTTCCTCCCTGCTCACGCACCCGCACTTCGGGCCGTTCGGCACTGCACACCGGCTGCGCCTTCCAGCACCGGGTACGGAAACGGCACCCCGAAGGCGGATCCAACGGCGAGGGCAGCTCACCGCGCAGCACAATCCGCTCGGCCGGCCGCTGCGCCGGATCCAGCTTCGGCGAGGCCGACAGCAACGAAGCAGTATACGGATGCAACGGCGAATCAAACACCTGCTCGGTCGTCCCGGTCTCGATGATCCTGCCCAGATACATGACCGCCACCTGGTCAGTCACATGCCGCACCACCGACAAATCATGCGAAATGAACAGGTAGCTGACACCCAGCTCTTGCTGCAACTCGTTGAGCAGGTTCAGCACCTGGGCCTGCACCGAGAGGTCCAGCGCGGACACCGGCTCGTCCAGGATGATCAGCTCCGGGTTCAATGCCAATGCCCGGGCAATCCCCAATCGCTGGCGCTGCCCTCCGGAGAACTCCTGCGGGGACTTGTCCGCATCGGTTCGGCGCAACCCCACCACATCGAGCAGCTCATGCAGCCGCCGCTGCTTGGCAGCCCCGCGATACAGATCGCGGTGCGTAGCAAAGGGCTCGGTAATGATCTGCCCGGCGCTCATCCGCGGGTTCAGCGAGGCGAACGGGTCCTGGAAGACCATCTGCACCCGGCGCCGCCACGTCAGCAATTCCTTGCCGTGCAGGGCGAAAGGATCCTTGTCGTCAAAGAGCACCTGTCCCGCGTCCGGGGTTTCAAGCATCATCAAGGTACGCGCCAGCGTGGACTTGCCGCACCCGGATTCGCCCACCAGGCCCAGGGTCTCGCCGCGCTTGATGCTCAGGTTGATGCCGTCCAGGGCGCGCAGTTCGCGGGAGCCCGACGCGCCGGCTGAAACGTGGAAGACCTTGCTCAGATCCTTGACCTGCAGCACGGTATCCGAGCGCTGGATAGTTGCGGTGCTCATGCGGGAATCTCCTTCTCGGTGGAGCCGGTTTGGCTGACGGTGGCGTGCGGCACCTGCTCGGCGAAGTGGCAGGCTGCCCGTTGGCCCGGACCGGTTTCCCGCAACGCCGGGCGTTCTGCCCGGCACAGCTGGGACGCGAGCGGGCAGCGGTCCTGGTAGACGCACCCGGCGGGGATGCGGCTGAGCTCCGGAGGGCTGCCCGGGATCGAGGACAGCGCCTGCCCGCGCTGCCCTTGGCCGGGCACCGATTCCAGCAAGCCCTTGGTGTAGGGGTGGGTGGGATTGGCGAAAACCGTTTGCACGCTGCCCTGTTCCACCACGTTGCCGGCATACATGATGCACACGTCATCGGCTTCTTCGGCTACTACCGCCAGGTCGTGGGTGATCAGCACCAGCGCCATGTCGGTTTCGGTACGCAGGCGCTTGAGCAGCGCCATGATCTGCGCCTGCACCGTCACATCCAGGGCCGTGGTCGGCTCATCTGCAATCAGCAGGCGCGGGTTCAACGCCACCGCCATCGCAATCAAGATGCGCTGTCGCATCCCGCCGGAGAACTGGTGCGGATAGGAGTTAACCCGGGTTTCCGGCTCCGGGATTCCCACCCGGCGCATCAAATCCACGGCTTCGGCCTTGGCCTGCTTCTTGCCCATGCCGCGGTGGATCCTGAAGGCTTCGCCCAGTTGGGTGCCCACCGTATAGACCGGATTCAGCGCCGCCAGCGCATCCTGGAAGACGATACCCAGCCCGGGACCTGCCACCTGGCGGCGCCGTGAACTGCTCATCTGATTCAAGTCCTCGCCCAGCAGCTCGGCGCTGCCGCCGGATACCTGGGCGACCGGGTCCAGCAGCCCGGCGATCGCCTTGGCCGTCATGGATTTGCCGCACCCGGACTCCCCCAGCAGGGCCAACGTGGTGCCGCTGCGGGCAGTGAACCCCACGTTGTTGACCACCCGCAAGGTGCCCTGCGGGCTACGGATATCAACATCCAGGTTCCGGACCTGCAGCACTGCCTGATCGGTGATGGTGCTCATTTTGCATCCTTTACTATGGTCTTCAGCGCCTTGGCCGAACGCTTATCCAAGGTCAAACGCCACCGCTGGGCCGGGTCGGTGGCGATCCGCAGCCACGCGGCCAGCGCGTTGGCCGCCACCGCGGTGATCACGATGGCCAGGCCCGGCAGGATCGAGAGCCACCACGCGGTCTGCAGATACTGGCGACCCTGGGCCACCAGCAGACCCCAGGAAACTTCCGGCGGCTGGATCCCGATGCCCAGGAAGGACAGCGAGGATTCGGCCAGCATCACGAAACAGAATTCCAGCGTCGCCAAGGTCAGCAGGGTTGGGGTGACCACCGGGATCACATGCCGGGCAATGATCGCATTGGGCTTGGTGCCGAAGGTGCGGGCGGCATCCACGAAAGTCCGCGACTGCAGCTCAGCGGCCTCGGCCCGGGCGGTACGCAGGTAGATCGGGATGCGGGTGATCGCCAGGATCAGCACGATATTCGCTGCCGAAGGGCTGAAGACGAACAGCACCACCACTGCCAGCAGCAGCGAGGGGAAGGACATGATCACATCGGCAATGCGCATCGACACGGTCTCGCGCCGGCCCCGGTGATAACCGGCCCACACACCCCACAACGAACCGATCAGCAGGGCAATCGCCACCGCCGGGAGCGCAACCATCATGGTGGTGCGGGTGGCCACCACGATACGAGCGAGCACCGAACGGCCCAGCGAATCCGAGCCCAGGATGTAGGCCCACCCATTGGCCGGGTCGAACGGGGCCTTGTTCATGAACATCAAATCCTGCTTGGTGGCCAGCTCGCCCATCAACGGCGGACCGAAGATCGCGGTCAGCGCCACCACTGCCAGGACTGCTGCCGCCACGGTGGCGACCTTGTCGCGCAGCAGCAGGTGCAGCATGCTCGGCTTGCTGCCGCGCGCCAGCTTGGTCCGCGGTTGCTTGGCGTGCGGTTCCTCGGCTTGCGGGCCTTGGGGGTTCATCGTCTGCGTCATGGCAGGCTCCTTGTCAGCTCGTGCTCCGTAGCTTCGGCGCGCTCAGCGGCAACGGCCGGTGCCGGCTGCGACGGGCGATGCCGGGACGCATCGCGCCGTGCGCTGCGCCGCGCCCGCTTGCCGGCACTGGGCCGCACCCTCGGGTCGAGCAGCGCATAGCCGAGATCAATCAGGATGTTCAATGCGAAGATCGCCACCGCGGTGAGCAGCACGCAGGCCTGCAGCACCGCAAAATCGCGTTGCAGGATCGAATCGATCATCAGCTTGCCGATGCCCGGCCAGCCGAAGATGGTTTCCACCACCACCGCGCCATTGACCAGGCCCACGGTCAGGTCCCCGGCCACGGTCAACGCGGGAGCCGCGGCGTTGCGCAGCGCATGGCTGGCGATCACCCGGCGCTGGGCTGCGCCCTTGGAACGCGCCAGCTTGATATACGGTTCGGACAGGGCCGAGACCATGGCCCCGCGGATTACCTGCACCAGCGTGCCGAAGGGCCGCATCAGCAGCGTGGCCACCGGCAGGAACCAGGCGGCCGCACCGGCCACCCCGGAGGTCGGCACCCAGCCCAAGCTGATCGCGAAGACCCAGATCCCCACGATGGCCAGCCAGAAGTCCGGGATGGATGCGGCGATCATCGAGGTGAAGCTCGCGAAGCGGTCCAGCAGCCCGTTGGGCTTCAGCGCGGCGATCGAGCCGACCACCACTGCCAGCACGATGGCCAGCAGCATCGTCATCGCCGCCAGCTGCAGCGTGGCCGGGAAGGCGCGCAACGCCATCGTTGCGGCGTCTTCCCCGGTGCGCATCGATGCGCCGAAGTCCAGTCGCAGCAGTCCGCCGAAATATTGGGCCATCTGCACCCAGATCGGCTGGTCCAGGCCGTTGCGTGCCGCAAAGTCCTCGCGCATCGCCTCGGTCGCGTTCAGCGGCAGGTACAGCGCCGCCGGGTTGCCGGTCATGCGGGCCAGCGCGAAGACGCCGATGACCACGACGACCAGGGGCAGCGCGGAGGAGATAATCCTCTTTCGCAAATAGGTCAGCATCTCACATCCTCGTTTCACTCATGGCGGCGCCTACTTGCTGGAAACTTCGGCCAGGCGCAGCTCGTCGCCCGTCGAGGAATTCGGGGTGTAGTCGATATTCGCCGCGACCCCGAGCATGCCGGTCTGGTGGGCGATGTGCGCGAACTGCACCACCTCGTCGTTCTGGTACTTGAAGACCTTCTCGAAGGCCGCCTGGCGGTCTTCGCCGGTGGCGGCATCCGCGGTGGCAATCAGCTCGTCGAGCTTTTTGGTGCCAAAGGCCGACTGGGCGCCCTTGGTAGTCATGTACTGGTCCACGGTGAAGGCGGCGTCGCCGGCCTGGTTGCCGTGCTGGGTCATCAGCATGATCGCCCCGTCCTCATCGGTGGGGAACGGGCGGACCTGGTAGGTCAGGTGCTGGCTGGTCTCCAGCATCTTCAGGTTCACTGTCAGCCCGACCTGGGAGAGCTGTTCCTGGATCACCTGGGCCAGCTCCTGGATCTTGGGGAACTGGGCGGTGCGCACGATCATGTTGATCGGGGCTGAGACGTCCTCGCCGGCGGCCTTGGCTTCTTCGACCAGCGCTTTGGCCTTCTCCGGGTTGTATTCCCAGACTGGCAGGTCTTCGCTGTGTCCCACCACGCCGGCGGGGACCAGCTGGGCGGCGGCCTTGTCGCGTCCGCCGTACAGCGAGGCGACAATGGATTCCTTGTCGATGGCGTAGTTGATGGCTCGGCGCACGCGCTCGTCGTTGAGCGGGGCTTTGTCATTGTGCATGCGCAGCGCCACGGTTTCGTTGTTCGGGTAAGAGACGCCCAGCTCGCCGATGTTGTCTTCCGGGCTCAGGCCGGTGGCGATATCCGCCTCGCCGGAGGTGATCATGGCCGCGCGGACGCTGCCTTCGGAGCGCCACTGGTAGTTGGCCTTGGCGAAGGACGGGGCTTCGCCCCAGTAGTCGGCATAGGCGGAGACATCGATGGACTGCCCGGCTTTCCAGTCATCAATCTGGTAGGGGCCGGTGCCAATTGGTTCGCGCACCTTCTCGGTGGCGGAGGTTTCCTCCGGGACGACTTCCAGGAAGGACAGGCGCAATGGCAGGATCGGATCCTTCTTCACTGCGGTGACCTCCAGGGTGTAGTCGTCCACGACCTTCAGCTTCAGGTCGTCGTCGCCGAAGACATAGCCTTCAACGTTGCAGCCCAGGTTGGAGTTGACCGCACGGTCAATGGTGGCGGCGGCATCGGCGGCGGTGAAGTCGGAGCCGTCATGGAATTTCACGCCCTCGCGCAGCTTCAGCGTCCAGGTCTGGTCATCGTCGCTGGACCACTCGGTGGCCAGTTTCGGCTCAAGCTCACCGCTGGAAGGGTTGCGTTCGATCAGCGGCTCGGTGATGGTCGAGCGAACCACCACGCCGGTGCTGGTCAGGTTCGATTCGCAGGCTTCCAGGGTGGGCGGTTCCTGCTGCAACACCACGCGCAGGGTGTCGCTGGCGGTGCCGGAGGCAGGTGCGCCGGCAGCCTGTTCCGAGTTGGCTACCGAGCAGCCTGACAGGGCGGTGGTGCCCAGCAGGGCGGAGGCGGCGACGGCCAGTGAGAGCTTGCGGGTGCGGGTGTGCTTGGTCAACATCATTGTGATCCTTCGCGAAGAGTGATGGGTTCAGTGAGTGGAGCATCCGGCGTGGCAGGACTGCCGGCGTTGATTCAAAAGCTTTGACCGATGAACCCGCATGGTCAAGGGAAAACAGGCCCCTTCGGTGGCGCCCGGCGAGCGCCGCAATGGCGATCCGCGCCTTTGGCAAATGTGACTTGCGCGACATTTCGGGGTTATTCGACGATCAATGCCTCAACAGCATTGATCCATCCAATCTGCGTGTTGGACGTGAATTGATTGGTCTTCCTAGGATGCTGGTATGCCCACAAATACCAGCGCCATGACGCACTCAAAGAACTCCCCCATCACCGGCGACGCCATTCTGCGCGTGGGACCGGTGAATCCAGAGGTGGCCCAGGCCCTGCAGGCCGACTTCGGCGCGCAGGCGCTGCCCGAGCCAGGCCCAGAACGCGAAGCACTGCTCGAGGAGCACGGAACGCAGATCCGCGTGGCCGTCTGTTCCGGACGCATCGGGGTGGACTCGGAGCTGATGCAGCGCCTGCCAAATCTCGAGGCGATCATCAATTTCGGAGTGGGCTACGACGCCACCGATGTTGCCCAGGCCCAGGCCCGCGGCATCGTAGTCAGCAATACCCCGGACGTGCTGACCGAGTGCGTGGCCGATACTGCGCTGGGACTCTACCTGTCGACGCTGCGCTCGCTCGGCGCTGCCGAACGCTTCCTGCGTGCGGGAGCCTGGGCTGCCGGTGAGAATTTTCCGCTGGCCACCCGGGCCAGCGGCACGAAGGTAGGCGTCCTTGGCCTGGGCCGCATCGGCCAAGCAATCGCAAACCGCCTGGAAGCCTTTGGGTGTGAAATCCACTATCACAACCGCTCGGAAAAGCCCGATAGCCGTTATGCCTACCATCCCTCGGCCCTCGCCTTGGCTGAGGCCACCGATGTGCTGATGATCGCCGCGGCCGGTGGACCCCAGTCCGCTGGGCTGGTGGACCGCGAGGTCATCGAAGCCGTCGGTCCGCGCGGATTCATCATCAACATTGCCCGCGGTTCGGTCATCGACGAAACAGCGCTGGTCCAGTCCCTGGCCAATAAGGACATTGCAGGGGCAGGGCTGGATGTTTTCGCCAAGGAACCGAGCGTCCCCGCCGAACTGTTGAACCTGGACAATGTCGTGCTGCTGCCCCACGTGGGCAGCGGAACCCACGAAACCCGCGCCGACATGGCAGCCTTGACCCTGGGCAATTTGCGCTCCTATCTGGAGGATCGCACACTGCTCACTCCGATCTCCTGATCGGTTCCCCAGCTCGATGCCGGCTCACCGGCATCACCACTTCTGCCGAAGCCGCGACGAGCGGCCGATTTTGCCATGCAAGGCCGGCCGCTCGCCGCGGATTTTGGTAGGAGATTCAACAACCTCCCAGCGCAGCGAACTTCCTTGGCATCCAGAGCAGAGAATGCTGAACCCGGCACGGCTCTCAAAAGCAGTGCGCTGGCACTGCTGCCGGCTGTTGCCGGGCGGGCCGCCTTGGTTCGCCGCCCCGGCTGGCAACTGGCGAAACCCGTTGCCTATTTCCCTGCGCTGCTGCCGTCACCCGCTTTCCGAGGGGTCGCATCATTCCCCTGCAATTCGGCCAGGTAGAGTTCGCGCAATCGCTGCGCCGCGGGATTCCCGGCCTCAGACTCCCACGCCAGGAAGATGTCCGAGTGGTTCAGCTCCTCCATCCCGCCCGGACCCACCAGCTCCTCGAAGACCACCCCCGGCGGGGCAAAGTCGCGGGCACTGGCTGGCACCAGGGAGACGCCCAAGCCCACCGAGACCAGCGCCATCAGCGCTGGGATCTGGCTGGCCACCTGGGTGATCGTGGGGCTGACACCCACCGAATCAAACAGCCGCAGCACCAGATCGTAGAAGTAGCGCGCCTCGTGGGTGGAGTACATCATCAGCGGCAGGCCGACCAGTTCCTTGATCAGCACCCCCTTGCCGGTTTCCAGGTGGTGCCCGGCCGGCAGCGCGATGACCAGCCGATCCTTCTTGACCAGGTGGGTTTGCACGCCCGGCCGGTGCACCGCCGGACGCAGCAGCCCCAGGTCGATCTGTCCCTTGCTCAGCGCATCGAGCTGGTCGATGGATACACCCTCGCGCAGCACCAGCGTGATCTCCGGCAGTTCGCGGGCCGCCAGCGCGAGCAGCTGCGGCAGCACCGACTGGCCGGCTACCGAGGTGTAGCCGAGGATCACGGTGCCCGATTCTCCGGTGGCGACCTTGGAGACTTCCAAACTGGTTTTCTGGCACAGATCCAGAATGCGCCGCGCGTTGGGAAGCAGCACCTGTCCTGCCGCGGTCAGCGCCACCTGCCGCGAGGTGCGGGTGAACAGCTTGGCATCCAATTCGCGTTCCAGCAGCTGGATTTGCCGGCTGAGCGGGGGCTGGGTCATATTCAGCCGCTCCGCCGCGGCGCCGAAGTGCAGCTCCTCGGCCACGGCCACAAAAGATTCCAGCTGGATCAGCGAGAACATCAATTCACTCCTTGAATTGCTGGTTGCCAATTTTAGCTTGGACAGGTATCGATTCACTTTCTAGGGTGATTCTAAACGTCCCTTACCGACTGGAGCTACCCCCATGACGCAATCCCAATCCCACCGAATCGCCGATATCCATATCACTCCTGTCGCCTTCGCCGATCCACCGCTGCTCAATTCCGTGGGCGTGCACGAACCGTATGCATTGCGCTCCATCGTGGTGCTGCACACCGAATCCGGCCACTACGGGCTGGGCGAGACCTATGGAGACAGCGCGCACCTGGCCCGGCTGGAACGCGCCGCCGGGTTCCTGCGCGGCACCGACGTGTTCAAGCTCAACCAGATCGCCGAGCTCGTGGAGGACTCGCTGCGCGGGGACCAGGGCCAGGGCGGGCACGGCACAGGCGGCATGGTCACCACCACTTCGCTGGCCGACCGGGTGCTTTCCGCCTTCAATGTCGCCGCACTGGATGCGCAGGGCAAGATCCTGGGACTGCCGGTGAGCACGCTGCTTGGCGGAGCGGTCCGCGATCGTGTGGACTTCAGCGGCTACCTGTTCTACAAGTGGGAACGCCACCCGGGGCATGAGCCGGACGCCTGGGGCGAGGCGCTGGACCCCGAGGGCATCGTGCGCCAGGCACGCACCATGGTCGAACGCTACGGATTCAAGGCGCTGAAGCTCAAGGGCGGGGTCTTCCCGCCCGAGCAGGAGGCCGCCGCAATCGAAGCCCTGCACCAGGCCTTCCCCGAATTGCCGCTGCGTCTGGACCCCAACGGGGTGTGGAACGTGGCTACCGGAATCGAGGTGGGCCGGCGGCTGGACGGCGTGCTGGAATACCTGGAGGATCCGTGCCTGAGCGCGGAAGACAACGCCGCGGTGCGCCGGGCCATCCCGATGCCGTTGGCGACGAACATGTGCGTAGTTTCCTTCAATGACCTGCCCGAAGCGATCGAACGCAAAGCCATAGACATCGTCCTGTCGGACCACCACTTCTGGGGCGGACTCAGCCGTTCCGCGCTGCTCGCCGGCATCGCGCGCACCTTCGGCCTGAAGCTGTCCATGCATTCGAATTCGCATCTGGGCATCAGCTTTGCGGCGATGGTGCAGCTAGCTGCGGCGACCGAGAACATCGACTACGCCTGCGACACCCACTGGCCGTGGAAGCGCCCGGACGAGGATGTCATCCTCCCCGGGGCGCTGGAACTGGCGGGCGGTGCCGTCGCGGTGCCCGAGGCACCGGGCCTGGGGATCGAGCTTGCCCCGGAGGGGTTGGCACGGCTGCACCAGCAATATCTGGACTGCGGGCTGCGCGAACGCGACGACACCGGCTACATGCGCCGCATCGACCCGTCCTTCGAGCTGGCGAGCCCCCGATGGTAGCGCCGTTGCGGGTAGTCGTCACCGACGCCATCGTCGCCCGCTTCGAGCCGCTGTTCCGCAGCCTGTGCCCGCACCACGACTGGCACTTTGCCGCCTCGATGGCGCCGGGGCCGCAACTGGAACTGATAGCCGAGGCCGACGTGCTGGTCTGCGCCCGGCTGAGTGCCGAGCAGGCCGCGGCTACCCGCGCCGGGCTGGTTCATGTCACAGGTTCCGGCACCGACCGGCTGGCACTCGACCGGCTCTCCTCCGGCACCACGGTGGCGCGCACCGCGCATCACGAACGGGCCATCGCCGAGCACATCCTGATGGTCATCCTGGCCGCGCAGCGCCGCCTGCTTGAGGTCACCGCGCAGTTGCGCGCTGGCAGCTGGCAGACCCTGGCCACCGATCCGCAAACGCCGCTGCACCGTACGCTCGCCGAGCTGACCATCGGCTTCGTGGGGCTCGGTGCCATCGGCACGCAGGCCCTTGAACTCTGCGGCAGCCTGGGTGCCCGCTGCGTCGCCGTGCGACGCACCGTCCCGGAGCAGCTCCCGCCCCATGCGGCCTGGGTGGGCACCATGGATGCATTGCCACGCCTGCTGTCCGAGGCAGACGTGCTGGTGCTGTGCGTGCCGCTGACCGATGAGACCACCGGGCTGATCGGCAGCGAGCAGCTAGCCGCACTGCGCCCCGGGGCAGTGCTGGTCAACGTCGCCCGTGGCCCGGTGCTGGACCTGGCTGCGTTGCACGAGGCGCTGGATTCGGGCCGCTTGGGTGCCGCGGCGCTGGATGTATGGTGGCAGGCTCCGGAGGGTATGCAGGCACCGGAGGACACCCGGCGCCTTGCCAACCATCCCCGAGTCATCGCTACCCCGCATTATTCAGGCCATTCGAACGACACCTTCACCCGCCGGGTGCAGGAAATCTGTGCGAATATCGATGGCTACGCGAACTGCCTGCCCGTGCGAAACGCTGATTAGAATAGGAGTTATGCAAGAAGAAGAATTGATGCAGACGGTCGAAGAAGAATTCACCGCCATCTTATTGCGTGCCCGCCAGATGCTGATCCGCCGTGCCAAGATCATCCACCCGGATCTGCAGGACCCAGGGTACCGCTTGCTTGCAGTGGTCATCCGTGACGAGGCCCAGCAGCAGGGATCGCTCGCAGAGAAGCTGCGCTTGGACAAGGCAACCATATCGCGCCTCGTGCAGCACCTTGAATCCTTGGACCTTGTCACCCGTACCCAGGATCCTTCCGATGGCCGGGCCCAGCTGGTTTCGGCAACAGATATAGCCAAGGAAAAATGGCGTTCGAGCGGCAACACGCTGCGTCAGGAACTGCGCCGCCAGCTCAAGGAATGGGAAGCATCCGAACTGAAGAACTTCGGAGATCTCCTGCACCGCCTCAACCACAGCTTTGACGAAATTCTCTAAACCGCTAGAGGAGCCGAAGCCTTGGAAACCCTACAGTTTCCAAGGCTTCAGCTTTTTAAGCATCAATCCATCAGTGCCAAGAAATCATCGGCAGAAAGCGCAGCGCTCTGTGCTCCCTCGGCGGTGTCGCCCAAGACATCGTTGAACAGCTGAGTCTTCTTGGCCTGCAGCGCGAGCACCTTGGATTCGATGGTGTCCTTGGCTACCAAACGGTACACATAGACGGGCCGGGTCTGACCGATGCGATGAGCACGGTCAATCGCCTGTGCTTCGGCCTGGGGGTTCCACCACGGGTCAAGCAGGATGCAATAGTCCGCTGAGGTGAGGTTGATGCCGAATCCACCGGACTTCAGCGAGATGAAGAAGACCGGGAAATCCCCCTCGCTGAAACCGTCAATCAGTTCCTTGCGCTTGGGTCCACTGGTGGAGCCATCAAGGTAACCGTGCTCAATGCCCAGCTCCTCGGCGACGTCGCGTGCCTTGGACAGGAAGCTGGTGAATTGGCTGAAGACCAGGATCTTGTGTCCTTCGGAAACCGCATCCCCCATGAGCTCGCGCAGCATTTCCAGCTTCGCGCTGGGCGCATTGCCTTCGCCTACCAGCGAGGGATCCAAAGCCAGCTGGCGCAGCAAGGTCAGCGACTGGAGAATCTGGAACCGATTCGAATCAACATCGCCAACCAGGCCCAGCACTTCTTGCCGCACGCGCTGGAAGCGGCGGTCATAGGCTTTCCGGTGCCCTGGCTCCAGCTCGACTTCCAGGACCTGTTCGGTCTTTGCCGGCAGCTCGGGAACGACCTGTTCCTTAGTGCGGCGCAGCACGAACGGTCGCAGACGGTTCTTCAAGCGTTCCATCCGTTCCTGGTCCCCGTCGGCGATTGGCTTCTGGTAGTTGTCCTTGAAGGACTTCGCACCACCCAGCAGGCCAGGTGCGGCCAGCGAGACCAACGCCCACAGTTCCATGAGGTTGTTCTCCATGGGCGTGCCCGTGACCACGAATTTGCACGGCACCGGCAGCTGCCGGGCCTGCTTGTAGCCCTTGGACGCGTGGTTCTTCAGCTGCTGGGCCTCGTCCATGATCATCACGTTGAAACCGGCAGCCTCGAAATCCTCATAGGCCAAGCGGAAGATCGTATAGCTGGTCACCACCAGCTGCGCATCACCGATCTGCGCAGCCAAATCCTGCCCGCTCTTCTTTGCCGTAGAGGTAATGCCAGTGACGCTCATCTGCGGGGCAAAACGCTGAGCCTCATTGATCCAGTTGCCCACCACCGAAGTAGGGGCAAGCACCAGGAACTTCTGGCTGGGATCTTCAACGCGTGCCTGCTCCAGGCAGGCCAGCAGCTGGACGGTTTTGCCCAGACCCATGTCGTCGGCGAGGACTCCGCCCAGGCCGTGGGTGCGCAAGAAGTCCAGCCAGGACAGGCCGTGGCTCTGGTAGGGGCGCAACTGCGCATTGAAGGTATCCGAGAGCTCAACAGGCTTCATCTCTTCGCCGCTTTGCAATGCCTTCATGGTCTGCAGCCACTGGTTGTGCTGGGCTTCGATAATTCCCAGATCCACCAGTTCCTGCCACCAGTCGATGCTCAACTTGTGGATGCGAATCGTATCGCCCTGCACCGTGCCCAGCTCCCCTGCTTCGGTGATCAGCTGGCGCAGCTGGGCAAAGTCCGCACCATCAATCGGGATCACCGTCAGGTCATCGAGGATGAGGTATTCATCTTGCTTGGTCAGTGCTTCGAGCAGCAGCGCGAACGGCACCTTGATCTCGCCGAGTAGCACTTCCACTGACAGGTCGAACCAGTCCCCCGTGCTTTCACCCGCTTCGACGCTGACAGTCGCGGGGGCATCGCTGATCCGATATTTCGGCAGCCGATTCTGCTCCTCGATAATGACATCGGGATGCTCTTCCAGCAGCGGCAGTGCGTGGACCAGGAAGTCGATGGATTCAGAGGTGCTGAATTCCTTCGGAGGGAAAATCCCTGATGAGGTCAGCTGCCCCAGCGAACCCAGCTCGCCGAGCTTGTCCTGCACCGAAGCGGCAATTTCCCGTTCCACTGCCTGCTGGCGAGGCCCCTTGGTGGAGTACTCCCAGGAATAGCGCACGGTCAGCGGGGTTTGGATGCTCTCCAAGGACAGCTTGAGGCTGGGGCGCGCGGGAACCGGGATGCGGTAGCTTCCATCTTCGCTCTTCAGCGGCGCCATTAAGCGCAGCCGGTCCAGGTGCTGCCGCTCGAATAGCTCGATGGCTCCATCCGGGATGATGTGCGCACCGGATTCGATGAATGCCGCCAGTTCCTTTCTGACCGGTTCTGCGAACTGCGCGAAGCCGAGTTCCTTCGCTTTGGGCAACGGGCTGGAGGCGTAGGCCAGCAGGGTCGGCGGCGTGCCGATCGGCAGGAGGTGGTGGTGCTCTTCGTGCGGGCCGCGCAGCTTGCCTTCCATGCGCAGGCCCTGCTCAGTGCGGCGCACATCCACGTGGGCCATGGCTGGTTGCGCACTGAATTCCACCGGGAGCTTGGCAGCGGAACCGCCGTTGACGATCTGCACTCCGGCGTCGCGCAGGGCCTCGAAGGCATCCAGCAGGTCCTGGCCAGGCAGATCCATCAGCGAGATCCAGTCCTTGGGATCCCACGAATGCCGGTAGGTGTTCTGTTCCACGCGTTCACGCAGCCGGTCCAGTTCAACGACCGCTCGGCGCTGCTTCTTGGAGAAGCGCTCATCGAAGGCGACGTTGCGCCAGCTGACTCCAGTCTGGACCCAGGGGCTCTTGGTGCCCCGGCGGGCCGGCCGCGCCTGCAAGGTCAGCGCGTCCTCGCCTCCGTAACGGGGTTCGCTGACCACTTTCAGGATCAATCCCAGCGGTTCCTCGTCAATCAGTTGCTCATCTGGAATTGCTGGAAGCAGACGGTCAAGGGTCCGTTCCCACTGCGGCTTGCTGTTGCGTTTCCATGCGAAAGGGTCCACCCCGGAGTCGGAGACGAAGAAGCCCTGGTCCTCTTCGGTGGTGACCTCAATGAGCAAGGCGGCGACATCCTCGCAGGATTGAACGCCCGGATGCTTGCTGCAGAAGCTGGTGAAGCTGATATTGCCGCGGTTGATTTGCAGCTCGGCCATCACCGATTCGCGCAGCACCATTGCCGAAATGCGGGTATATCCCGGCTTCATGTCCCGGTGGACGATCTCCACTTTTCCGGAATCGCAGAGGAACTGGCCCAGGTTGTATTCGGATTCGGTCACCAAGGTCTGGGCCGCAGAAAGTGTCAGCTGGAATTCCATACTCGCCGTTCATTGTTCGTGCAGTGGGTGCCCGAGAGCTCGATTCCATCTTAGCGAGCAGCCAGACAAGTTGCCCGATGACGAAAAGTTACCCCTGCCCTTTACGCGCTGGCACCGCAGCCGATAGAAAAGAACCACAGAATCACGAGTTCCGCTCTTTGAGCCCTGGCTGAGTGGACGGCAACCCTCCTGCGTCATTGTGCGGGGTGCCCCAGGTGAAGATTCGACGCATCTTGAACGCCAAGGTGCGTAAGCGATGGCGCCCCTTGCGCCAGAAAGGGGATTAATTCCTCATGTCTAATGCAGCATCTACCCTGACCGTATCCGAAGACCGCGCACAGCGCCTGCAGGAAGCAGGCAAGGGCTGGGGCGAACGCATCTCGGCGGCCCCGCAAAGCGCCAAATTGACCTTTACCGTTCAGGGCGAGGGTTTCGATTCGGTAGCCAGCAACATTGTCTCCGGGAAGCACACTTTCCAGGTCGACGAGCCAGCTGCCCTGGGTGGCAACGACGTGGCCGCCAGCCCGGTGGAATATGCGCTCGGCGCGCTGATCTCCTGCCAGGTTGTGGTCTACCGCTTGTATGCCCAAAACCTTGGCATCCAGGTGGACGACGTGAAGATCCAGGCCAATGGCCACCTCGATGTCCGTGGCCTCCTCGGCATTGACAAGTCCATCCGCCCGGGCTTCTCGTCGGTGGAACTGGACATCCAGATCGCCGGCCCGGAATCGGCCGAACGCTATGAAGAACTGCGCCAGGCAGTGGATGCCCACTGCCCGGTACTGGATCTGTTCGCCAACCCGGTACCGGTGCGTACCGCGGTGAGCATTGCAGCGGCCAATTAACGTCCGCTAAACCAAACAAGTAGCCGCCGCGGGCCCTGGCTTCGGGGCTGCGGCGGCGCACTTGCGGTAAAGGCGGGCTACTTCCCGAGGAAGTTCAGCAAGACCTTGCCGGACTTCGAAGAATTCTTGGCTGTTTCAAAGGCTTCGAGGCCCTCGGCCACCGGGAATTCGTGGGTTACCGCCGCGGAAATCTGCAATGAGCCATCGGCCAGGGCAGCAAGCACTTGGTCGATTTCGCCGTTGAAGCGGAAAGACCCGGCAAGTTCCAGCTCGCGGGTAATCGCCAGGGAAATCAGTGCAGGTTGCTCTCCCGAAGGCAGCAACCCGACCATGACCACGCGCCCGCCGCGCACAGCACCGCGCACCGCCGAGGCCAATCCGCGGTAATTGCCGCTGGCCTCGATCACCACATCGGCGTTCACCTTGGCAATCGCCTCCTGGTCATCGGCACGCAAGGTGGATGTGGCACCCAGTTCCTTGGCAATTTCCAGCGGCTTATCGTGCATGTCCACCGCGATGATTTCCTCGGCTCCGGCACGCTTGAGCACGGCCACGGCCAGCGCTCCGATCGGGCCAGCGCCAATGACCAACGCCTTCTTGGCGGCAACCTCGCCGGCTCGCGATACCGCGTGCCAGGCCACTGCGGCTGGCTCGGCCAGCGCAGCGTCGCGCAGCGACAGTCCGGCAGGCAGTTCGCGAAGCATCCGGGAGGGCAGATTCACCTCGCGCGCAAAGGCGCCCTCGGTATGCGGGTAGCGGGCAGCCGAGCCCAGGTAGGTGCATCCCGGTGAAAGGTTCGGGCAGGCCTCCGGATAAGGTTCCCCGGTCTCCCCTGGTGTTGCAGGGTGCACCGCAACTTTGGTTCCGGCTGGCGGACCGCTGCCGTCGGCGGCAGCCTGGATGACGGTGCCGACGATCTCGTGCCCCAGAACCATCGGGGCCTTGAGGATGGATTCCCCAGCGGCTCCGTGGCTCCAGTAGTGCAGGTCCGATCCGCAGATGCCTCCGTAGGCGATGGCTACGCGTGCCTCATTTGCTGCCGGTGCTGGCAGCTCGATCTGCTCGATGCGCAGGTCCCCGGCCGCGTGCGCCACGACGGCCAAGGTCCTGTTGGACAGGGCGCTAGACGACAACGCTCATGCCTCCGTCGATGAAAATGGTTTGCCCGTTCACGTAGTTCGATCCACCCGAGGCCAACCACACTGCTGGGCCCGCTAGGTCCTCGACGGTTCCCCAACGGCCAGCCGGGGTGCGGCCCAGGATCCAGGAGTTGAATTTCTCGTCATCCACCAGATTCTGCGTCATTTCGGTGTGGATATAGCCCGGTGCGATGCCGTTGATCTGAAGTCCTGCTCCGGCCCATTCTGCGGTCATGGCGCGGGTGAGATTGCGCAGTCCGCCCTTGGCCGCGGTGTAGCCGGAGATGGTGGGTCGGGCCAGGTCGGTTTGCACCGAACAGATGTTGATGATCTTGCCTTCGCCGCGTTCTACCATGCCACGTGCGACTTCTCGGCCTACTAAGAAGGCGCTGGTGAGGTTGGTATCGATCACGCGCTGCCAGTCGGCGACTTCCAGTTCCAGCATGGGCACGCGGTGCTGGATGCCTGCGTTGTTCACCAGGATGCGGATGGGGCCGATGGTCTTTTCGATGGCGGCGATATTCTCGCGCACAGTGGCGTCATCGGTGACATCGAAGCAGACGCTATGGATTCTTTCTGCGCCGTAGCAGGCGGCGAATTCGGCGGCCGTTTTGTCAAGCCTTTGCGCATCTCGGCCGTGCAGGATGATGGTGGCACCGGCATCGGCCAGTGCTTTAGCAAGTTCGCGGCCAATGCCGCGGGAGGACCCGGTGACCAAGGCCAGTCGTCCGGACAGGTCAAAAAGTTGGCTCATGAATTCCCTCGCAAGAAGTTTCGATGGTAAATCGACGGGAACTGACCTGCGATATGAACCTGCTGTTGCATCCGAAAAAGTAGCCCCGTCGCTGTCCCAGAATATATCAGATATATAAGGGTCGAGGGGCAATAAAGTCCGACTTATACGGTCGAAGTTTAGATGTTGGCGCTAGCGGGTCTGCGAGTAGAACCAGTTGATGTGCTCTTCGAGCAGCTGGGCTGCCCGTTCGCGCTGGTTCGTCGCGAAGGCGTGGTGGATGGCCTTGTGCTGGCGGCGCAGCACGCGCACCACCGGCTGCCAGGCCTCGTCGCTGGGCACTGAGTCGGAGACGTAGTCGCTGATCGAGTTGCGCAGCGATTCCATCATCGATTCCACCACGGCGTTGCCGGCCATGGAGGCCAGGAGCACATGGAACTCGGCATCGATGCGGTGGAAGGACTCGCGGGAAAGCTGCGGGTCGTCCATGCGCATGATCAGCACCGCGGTGCGGTCGATGACCTGCTGGGCGTAGACCGGGTCGCGGGGGTTCATTTGCGCGGCCCAGGTTTCCAGCAGGATGCGCGACTCGACGATCTCGCGGACGTTGATCCCCTTGGCCGCCAGGTGCAGCCGCAATGCTTGCGAGATGCCGGCCGAGGGGTTGGAGATGATCACCGCTCCGGAGTTCGGCCCGGAGCCGGTAGAAGTCTTGATAATGCCCATGACATCGAGGATGCGGATGGCATCGCGGACCGAAGCCCGCGAAATCCCATGCCGCTCCGCGAGCGCACGCTCGCCGGGAAGCTGGTCTCCTACGGATAGCTTCTCCCTGCGCAGATCTTCTTCAATTGCCTGGAGAACGATCTGGTATGCACGCGGAGCTGGGTTCATTGACATCGGATCTATTTTAGCCGGTCAGGGCTATGGCAGCATCCAGGACAGCACCGGGGTGGACTGCAGGTAGACCAAGCAGCACAGCACCAGCAGCATGCCTACGGACCAGCCGGCAACCTTCTTCAGGATCACCGATTCCTGGCCTTCCATCTTCACCGAGGTGGCGGCGATGGCCAGGTTCTGCGGGGAGATCAGCTTGCCGACCACGCCGCCGGAGGTGTTGGCGGCAACCAGCAGGTTCGGGTCGATGCCGGCATTGACGCCGGCGGTCTGCTGCAGCTTGGCGAACAGCGCGTTGGCCGAGGTGTCCGAGCCGGTCACCGCGGTGCCGATCCAGCCCAGGATTGGTGAGAGGAAGGCGAAGAACGCGCCGGTGCCGGCCAGCCAAGTGCCGATGGTGATGGTCTGGCCCGAAAGGTTCATCACGTATGCCAGGCCGAGGACCGACAGGATGGTCAGCGCAGCCCAGCGCATGTTGTAGATGGTCTTGCCGATTTCGGCAGCACCTTCGCCGAAGGTCATGGCGTACTTGCCGTTGCCGTCGTTCTTTGCGTAGACCAGGGCCACGATCAGGCCGGTGATCAGCAGCAGGGTGCCCGGGGAGGACAGCCACTGGAAGTTGTAGATGGTGGAGGTGACCGCTTCGCCTTCGGCGTTCAGGATCTTGCCGTCCAGGCCTGGCCAGCCGAACTTGATGTCGGTGCTTGCCAGCCATGCAGGAATGTCCACGCCCAGCTTCCACAGCTTGGCCACGCCGAAGATGACGATAACCAGCAGGTATGGGAACAGAGCCATCCAGGTGTTGCCTGCGTGCAGCTTGGTGTTCGACTCGTGCGGAACTGCGGCTGCTTCAGCGGTCAGCACGCGCTGGCGTGCTTCGTCGGCGCCCTTCGGGGTCCAGAAGCGAAGCAGGATCACTGCCGCGGCCAGGCCGATCAGCGAGGCGACGATATCGGTCAGCTCGTAGGAGAAGTAGGTGGAGCACAGCCACTGCGCGACACCGAAGGAAATGCCGATGGTCAGCGTTGCCGGCAGGGTCTGGCGCATGCCGCGCCAGCCATCGAGGATCAGCACCAGGATCGACGGGACGAACAGTGCCAGCAGCGGGGACTGGTGGCCGACGATGGCGCCGATGTCGGCAGCCGGGATGCCGGTCAGCGCGCCGGCGGTGGTGATCGGGATGGCCACGGCGCCGAAGGCAACCGGAGCGGTGTTGGCGATCAGCACGGCGCAGGCAGCGCGAAGCGGGGACAGGCCCAGTGCCAGCAGCATGGTGGCGGTAATCGCCACCGGTGCGCCGAATCCGGCCAGCGCTTCAAGCAGGCCGCCGAAGCAGAAGGCGATCAGCACGGCCTGGATGCGCACGTCACCGCCGCCGATGACGTCGAATACACGACGGAGATCTTCGAAGCGGCCGGACTTGACGGTGACCTGGTAGAGGAAGATCGCCATGACAACGATCCAGACGATCGGGAAGGCGCCGAAGACCATGCCCATCAGTCCGGAGTTCAATGCCAATCCAACCGGCATGCTCCAGCCGAAGATCGCAACGATGATGGCAACGGCGAGCGAGCCGAGGCCGGCCCAGTGGGCCTTGACCTTGATCACCGCGAGGAGCACGAAGAAGGCTAGAAGCGGTATCAGCGCGACGAGCGCTGAGACAGCGATGCTCCCCGCAATTGGATCCGTGGAGGGTGTAAACACGGTGTGGGCGTCCTTACTCTAGATGGTCTGACCATATGTGGTCCGACCACCAAGAGTACAAGGTGAGAGCCATCACAACAAGTCTTGACTATTGAGAAGCAAGTGGAATAGTATGGTCTGACCACACCCTGAAAGAGTCATTTATTATGCGAATTGCTCTCTTTGCCACGTGCATTGTGGATGCTATGTATCCGGAAACCGCCAAGTCGACCGTGAAAATCCTGGAACGCTTGGGCCATGAAGTCATTTTCCCGAAGGCGCAAGCCTGCTGTGGGCAAATGCATATGAATTCCGGCTATATGCCTGAAGCGCTGCCCGTCGTCGAAAACCACATCAACGCCTTCGACACCGAAGACTATGACGTCGCGGTCGCCCCCTCGGGTTCCTGCGTCGCTTCGGTCAAGCACCAGCACCCCTATCTGGCCGAGCGCCTGGGCAAGCCCGAGCTGAAGGACCGCGCAGTTGCCGTCGGCAAGCGCACCTACGAGCTGAGCCAGCTGCTGGTGGATGTCCTGGGCATCACCAACGCGGCAGAGCAGCTGGGCAGCTACTTCCCGCAGACCATCACCTACCACCCTTCCTGCCACGGCATGCGTTCGCTGAAGCTCGGCGACCGCCAGCTGGATCTGCTCAAGACCGTCGGCGGCATCACCGTCAACGAGCTGCCGGAAGCCGACCAGTGCTGCGGCTTCGGCGGCACCTTCGCGATCAAGAACTCCGATGTTTCCTCGGCGATGCTCGAAGACAAGATGAAGAACATCTGCTCCACCGGCGCCTCCGCCTGCGCAGGCGGCGACGCCTCCTGCCTGATGCACATCGGCGGCGGCCTTTCGCGCACCGGAGCCAAGCCAAAGACCCTGCACCTGGCCGACATCCTGGCCAGCACCATGGAAGAGACGGTGTCACTGTGACCCAGGTATTCCTCGGCATGCCAGCCGGCGGGCAGGGCAACCTGTTCGAGACCGAGCCATTCCCGAAGGCGGCGCACCGCGAGCTGGGCAACACCCAGATGCGCAAGAACCTGCGCCACGCCACCCACACCATTCGCGACAAGCGGCTGAATGTCGTCGGCGAGCTCCCTGACTGGGAAGAGCTGCGCGACGCCGGCAGCGCCATCAAGAACCTGACGATGGCCAACCTCGAAGAGCGGCTGGAGGAGTTCGAGAAGAACTTCACCGCCCGCGGCGGCGTCGTCCACTGGGCCCGTGACGCGGCCGAAGCCAACAAGATCGTCACCGAGCTGGTCAAGGCCACCGGCTCGAAAGAGGTCGTCAAGGTCAAGTCCATGGCCACCCAGGAAATCGGCCTCAACGAGCACCTGGAGACCGAGGGCATCGAAGCCTTCGAAACCGATCTCGCCGAGCTGATTGTCCAGCTGGGCAACGACAAGCCAAGCCACATCCTGGTTCCGGCCATCCACAAGAACCGCACCGAGGTGCGCGACATCTTCCTCAGCCAAATGCCGGTGGTGGACCCGAACCTGACCGATGAGCCGGCCAAGCTCGCCGAGGCCGCGCGCAAGCACCTGCGCAAGAAGTTCCTCGCCGCCAAGGTCGCCATCTCCGGCGCGAACTTCGCGCTGGCCGACACCGGAACCCTGGGCGTCGTGGAATCCGAGGGCAACGGCCGCATGTGCCTGACCCTGCCGGAAACCCTGATCACCGTCATGGGCATCGAGAAGGTCCTCCCCCACTGGGAAGACATCGAGGTCTTCATGCAGCTGCTGCCGCGCTCCTCCACCGGCGAGCGCATGAACCCGTACACCTCGCTGTGGACCGGGGTCAGCGAAGACGACGGACCGCAGAACGTGCACATCGTGCTGCTGGACAACGGCCGCACCCGGGCCCTGGCCGACCGTTTCGGCCGCACCGCACTGAACTGCATCCGCTGCTCGGCCTGCATGAACGTGTGCCCGGTCTACGAGCGCACCGGCGGCCACGCCTACGGCTCCACCTACCCGGGCCCGATCGGCGCGATCCTCTCCCCGCTGCTGACCGGCATCGAGGTCGAGGAAAACGGCTCCCTGCCGTACGCGTCCTCGCTGTGCGGCGCCTGCTACGACGCCTGCCCGGTAAAGATCAACATCCCTGAAATCCTCGTGCACCTGCGCGGCGACGATGTGGATGCCAACCGCGGCAAGCACAAGATCCCTACCCAAATGGACCTGCTGATGAAGGGCGGCTCCTGGGCACTGGGCAAGGGCAAGAATATTGGCCTGCTCGAAAAGGCCCTGCCGCTGGGCCGTCTGGTGTCCGGCAAGGACAAGAAGATCAAGAAGCTTCCGGGCATCGCCGCAGGCTGGACCGCCAGCCGCGACATTCCCGCCCCGCCAAGCAAGTCCTTCCGCGACTGGTGGAGCGACGAGAAGGAGTCCAAGTGAGCGCAAAAGAAGAAATCCTCGGGCGGATCCGCTCGGCGCTAGCCGATGCCCCCGTCGCGCCCGAAGTTCCCCGCGAATACCGCAAGACCTCGGATATGGGCGAAGCCGAGCTCATTGAGCTGCTGGTCGACCGCCTGGTGGATTACAAGGCCGGCGTGGATGTCATTGACGCCGCGCAGATCCCGGACTTCGTGGCCGCCAAGCTGGCCGGCGCCTCCAGCGTCGTCTACCCGCACGGCCTGGACACCGCATGGCTCTCCGCGCTGGGCGAGGACATCGAGCAGCGCGTGGATGCCCCGGGCGCACGCCTGGGCATTGCCGAGCTGGATGGAACCAGCGCCGTGGTCACCTCCTCGGCCGTGTCGGTTGCCGAGTCGGGCACCATCATCCTCGATGGCGAGCCGAACCAGGGCCGCCGCGCGATCTCGCTGGTGCCCGACCACCATGTGTGCATCGTGCCGGTCTCCTCAATCGTGCGCCTGCTGCCGGAAGCCATGCCGCGGCTGACGATCACCCGTCCGCAGACCTGGATCTCCGGTCCGTCGGCCACCAGTGACATCGAGCTGGAACGCGTCGAAGGTGTGCACGGCCCGCGTACGCTGGACGTCCTGATGGTCCGCGGCCTCTAAGGCCAGCCCGCCAAGCTATCGCGGCCGGTTCCCTTCCTAAACCTCCAGGGAACCGGCCGCGAGTTTTTTAATGCCTTCCGGCTGCCATTGCCGGTTATTGCCCGGCAATGAAATCTTCCAGACCGGCTTCAATGCGCCCACGCGCCGCAAAGACCGCCATGGGCACCCCTGCCTCGAACATCTGGCGGAAGCGCACCGGCGGGATGGAAACGCTCAGCCCCGCGACCACCTCTCCGGCCCCGTCCCGGATGGCCACGCCCAATGCGTTGGCGCCCACTTCCGTTTCTTCCAAGTTCACCGCGAAGCCCCGGCGGTTGGCGGCAATCAGCTCCTGCTCGAAACTTGCAAACCACGACTGGTCGAACTCGGCGCCATTGATTCTCGATTCGAGCAAATACAGGTCCTTGACCGCCGGGAGACCCAGCTGGGCGAGCATGGCCTTCCCGGCAGAGGCGGAATGAGCCGGCATCACCTCGCCTTGCCGGTCCCCCACGCGCACGGCGCGCGAGCCTTGTACGGTGGCCAGGAAGCGCACTTGCGTGCCCGCCCGAACCATCAGGTTCACGGTCTCGTCCAGCTCATCGCTCAGTGCCTGCAGGTGCGGATGCACGCGGCGACGCAGCTCTGCCGTCCAGCTCATTCCCGCCGGAGCCACGCCCAAGGCCGGGCCGGGAATGTATCGATGCGCGGCATCCTGGTCGGCAAAACCGCGGTACACCAGCATGGCCAGCAGCCGGTGGGCCGTGGAACGCGAGATGCCCAGTTCCAGCGCCGCATCGCTCAGGCGCAGGGTGCCGAAATCGCGCAGCAGCTCAAGCAGGGCCAAGGCGTTATCCACCGAGGCAATGGGATAGGACGGCCGCTTCCGGCGGTATCTCTTGAACGGCATACTCCGAGCTTACGCGCTGCATGCGGCCCGCTCCGAAGCGCGCAGCATGGTCAGGATTCTGCTCTGCAGAACAATATGGCCCGAGATCACTGGAAAGCAATAGCCTCATGGCAATCCATTTTTCTTTTCACAGCGGCTTCACGACGCTGTCAACCTGCAAAGGCCGAACATGCAGTACTACCTCAATGGCTTCCGCACCGGCAGCCCCGATATCCAGCCAGCACAGCGCGAGCACGACCCTGAGGTGCTCCCCGCCCAGGTCGATGTGCTCATTGCCGGAACCGGACCGGCCGGAGCCATCTTGACGGCCCAGCTCGCCGAATTCGGCGACCTTCACACCCTGGTCATCGAGAAGAATGGCGAACCGCTGCTGATGGGCCACGCCGATGGCGTTGCCTGCCGCACCGTGGAAATGTTCAACGCCTTCGGCCTGGCAGACCGCCTGCTGCGCGAAGGCTACAGCGTGAACGAGACAGTCTTCTGGGGCCCTGATGCCAAGGACCGTTCGCAGATCACGCGCAACAGCCGGGTCAAGGATGTTGCCGAAGGCCTGAGCGAATACCCGCACCTGATCGTGAACCAGGCCCGCCTCCAGGATTTCCTCTTCGAGAAAGCCTCCAAGAGCCCGAGCCGTACAGCTCCGTACTATGGCGTTGAGCTGATTTCCGTGGAAAACACCAATGACGGGGACTATCCTGTGGTGGCCACCGTCCGGCGCAACGGCGAAGAGCAGCAGATCCGCGCCAAGTACGTGGTGGGCACCGATGGCGCCCGGTCCGCGGTGCGCCGGTCCCTGGGCATCAAGCTCGAAGGCGATGCCCGCAACCATGCGTGGTGCGTCATGGACATCCTGGCCACGACCGATTTCCCGGATATCCGCGTCAAGGCCGCCATACAGTCCGCCGATGGCGGCAACATCCTGTTGATCCCGCGCGAAGGCGGCTACATGGTCCGCATGTATGTGGACATGGGAAATCTGGATCCAGCAGACCGCGAGGCGCGCAGCCGCTTCACTTCGGACCAGCTGATTGCCACCGCGCAGCGGATCATCCATCCCTACTCGCTGGACGTGAAGGAAATCGCATGGTGGTCAGTCTATGAAGTCGGCCAGCGCGTGGCCGCCCGTTTCGATGACCTGGATGCCGATGCGGCCCCGGATGCCTCGCCGCGCATTTTCATCGCCGGGGACGCCTGCCACACCCACTCGGCCAAGGCCGGCCAGGGCATGAATGTTTCCATGCAGGACACGTTCAACCTCGGCTGGAAACTGGCCGCCGTGCTGCAGGGCCGCGCCCACAGCTCGCTGCTGCGCACCTACTCCGAAGAACGGCAGGCCATTGCCCAGGAATTGATCGATTTCGACACCCGCTGGTCCAAGACCATGTCCACCGCGCCCAAGGACCCCGGCAATCCCGAAGCAGGCGGGCTGGATCCAGACCAGGTCCAGGAGCAATTCCAGCGCGGCGGCCAGTTCACCGCCGGCTTCGGCACCCGCTACACGCCCTCGCTGCTCACTGGCGGCACCCAGCATCAGCATCTGGCCTCCGGCTTCCCCGTCGGCGAGCGCTTCCACTCCGCCGATGCCACGCGCATCGCCGATGCGCAGCGCATCGGCCTGGGCCACACCGCCCAGGCAGATGGACGGTGGCGCCTGTACGCCTTCGCGGACCGCGATGCGCAGGGCTGTTCGCCGAACTACGATGCCCTGATCCAGTTCCTGGGCCAGGATCCGGAATCGCCGCTGCGGCGGTTCACGCCGGCCGGCGCAGATGTCGACGCAGTGTTCGACCTGCGCGGCGTGCACCAGGGTTCGCACACCGAGACCACCGTTGCGGATCTGCCGGCGTTGCTGGTTCCGGCCAAGGGAAAGTACGGCCTGCGGGACTACGAAAAGGCCTTCGCCTCCCAGCTGGTTGATGGCGGCGAGGAAATCTATGAGGCTCGCGGCATCGACCGTGCTGCCGGGGCGCTGGTGGTCGTTCGCCCGGACCAGTACGTCTCCATGGTGCTGCCCTTGGACGGCACCGCTGCCCTTACTGAGTTCTTCGCCCAATTCATGGCCGAAACCGTGGTGGCTGCCTGACGTGCAGCTCGTCATGTGCCCTGCACCACCGTCTTGAATGGCAGTTGTGCAGGGCACACTCTGCTTACATGGGTAGGTAAGCACAAGACATAGATGCGAAAGGCCGGAATGCGGCAAGATCAGGACCTCCAGTCTCGGGCACATGGCGTTCCCGATTCGGCTTTGCGCTTCATCGGCTTCCTTTCCTTCTTCGACCGCTATGGCACCCCGCCGATGCTGGTGGCTTTGTCGCTGGGCACCTCGCTCAGCTTCGCCCAAGCGGTCCAATTGGTAGCGTCCTATGCCTTGTTCTATGCCATCGGCCAGCCGATCTGGGGCATGCTCAGTGACCGCTTCGGGCGCTTGGCGGTGTTGCGTGCTGCGCTCATCGGTGCCGCGCTGGCCGCAATCGCCAGCATCCTTTTCACCAACTACCTGCCGCTGCTCATTGCCCGCTCCATCACCGGGCTCATGTTCGGAGCGCTGTACCCGACCCTCTTGACGCTGCTGGGCGATACACGCACCGGCGTAGAACGCGCGCGGGGCCTTTCCGATCTGCAGATCTATTCCTCGCTGGGCACGACCTTGGCGACGTTGGCTTCGGGTGCATTGGCGTCCTATGTCAATTGGCGGCTGGTGTTCTTCTTGCCTGCACTCGGTTGCATCGCTGCCCTGTATTCCCTGCGGAAGTCCGCGGAGCCTGAGCGTTCCCGCCCCGGGTTCAATTTCCGTGCCGCGTTGCGTCCCATGAATTTGGCCCTCTACGGCATTGTCTTCCTCGAAGGCGGCCTGCTGATGGGCTTGCTGACCTATATCGTCCCGGCCTTGCAGGAATCAGGTGTCTCCATCGGCCTGGCCGGAGCGCTTGGCTGCGCTTTCGCTTTGGGAGTCATCGTGGGCGCGCGCTTGATGCGCCGATTGGTGGCACGTTTCAGCCGAACGTGGCTTATCGGCGCTGGAGGGCTCGTGCTTTGCGCGGCATTCCTCCCCTCAGCGCTGGCACCGTCCCCTGCCTCGTATACCGTCACGGCATTCCTGCTCGGCGCCACGAATGCCATTATGCACTCGTCCATGCAGGGCTGGGCGACCGATATCTCGCCAGACGCGCGGGCCACCACCGTTTCGCTCTTCGTCTTTGCCCTGTTTGCCGGAGCATCTGCGGCGACTTATCTCACCGCAGATCTGGCGCAGCATGGCGGCTACGGCCAGATCTTCGGCTTCGGCTTGGCATTCAGCCTGCTGCTCGTGGCGTTGGCGACCGGCACCCACGCGCTGTGGTGCCGAAGGCATCCTGCAAGCTAGGCATCCTGGCAGGTTCGAGCCTTCATTTCGTTGCGGAAAGTTCCTATTGCCCAGGCGCTTTGGCCATCTGCATGAGAGAATCTTGAACTAGGCGCATGAGCTTCACGAACGGAAAGCAGGTTGTCATGACCAGTCCAAGCGAAGAACCGAGAAACCCTTATTCTTCGGGACAGCAGGGGCAGAACCAGCAGTACCAGCAGCCTGGCTATTACGAGCTCAATGGGGTGCCCCAGCAGCCGTATTACAACCAGCAGGCTCACGGCCAGCCGGGCCCATATCCCCCGGGCAACTTCGGCTATCCGCCTGCAGCCCATTTCGAAGGCGCCCAGTTGGCGCAGACTTCGATGATTCTTGGCATCTTGTCCCTTTTCGTTGCAGGCGTGATTCTTGGGCCGATTGCGATTTCCAAAGCCAACAAAGCCGAGAGGGAATTCAACACGGCATCCACGGTCGGCAAGGTGACCGGCTGGATCGGCACCATTTTCGGCATCCTCTGGGTCGCGTATTTCGCCTTCATGCTCCTCGGCTTGCTCGCCTTTTCCATGGAACCGTCATTCAGCGAGTTCTAGGCGTTTCATCCCTTCGCTCTCGACAGCACACTCTTAACGGCAAAGCCTCCGGCTCACTTTCGTGAGCCGGAGGCTTTCCGGTATCGGCCCTTACGCCGTCATCCCCATGACGGCTCTCGGGAAACTATTACTCTGCGGTTGGCAGTACGAACGAAGCGTCGATTTCGATCTTGACCTTGTCGCTGACCAGAACGCCACCGGCTTCCAGTGCTGCGTTCCAGGTGATGCCGAATTCCTTGCGGGAAATGGTGGTCGATGCGAAGAAGCCAACGCGGGTTGCACCGAAGGCGTCAACAGCTTCGCCGCCGAGCTCAGCTTCGAATTCAACTTCCTTGCTCACGCCGCGGATGGTCAGGTCGCCAACGAGAACGAACTCTCCGGCGTCGCCCTTGACTGCGGTGGACTTGAAGGTCATGGTTGGGAACTGCTCAGCGTTGAAGAAGTCCTCGCCCTTCAGGTGAGCGTCGCGGTTGGCATCCTTGGTGTTGACCGATGCGATCTGCACGGTTGCCTCAACCGAGGAATCAGCCAGGGTCTCGCCCGTGGTCAGGGTTGCATCGAACTCGGTGAAGCTGCCGCGTACCTTGGAGATGCCTGCGTGGCGAACCGAGAAGCCGATCTCGGAGTGCGATGCGTCGAGGTTCCAGGTTCCGGTGGTCAGTGCAGTTGCAGTCATGTCTACATCCTTTCGTCGGGCCGTCAAGTAGTTGACGCCTCAATTTGTTTTGCTGATACCAGTATGGCACTAATGAAGTTGAAGCGTCAACCACTTTTCGCAAGAAAAGTTCAAATCGGGTCGTCGCAAGGTTCTTTTTTCGAATGTGACTAGGAAGGTTTCCGATGAAATTATTTTTCAATCACCCCTTTACTCCTGCACGTTCATGGCTAGACTGAGGCCATGAACGCAAATAACCTAGATCCCAATCATGTCCAAGAAGAAGCCGAGCTATCTGCAGAGCTGGAGGAAATTTGGCAGGAAGAATCCATCACTACTGCTGCCAGCACCGAAATCGCCGATGAAGTCGACGGCGAGCTCGGCACGCGTGATCAGCCGTAGGCAGATGGCCTCCACCTATATCCATCCTGCAAGCAAAACCATCGGAGCGGAACCAATCCCCAGTGAATCCTCGGCAACATTAAACTGGATCCCCGGCATCGGGATGCCGGGGATCCAATATTTAATGCCTGCAATTTGGGTTGCCGGGATCAGGGTTCGGAGACCAGGCCCTCTCCGACCATCCATTCGAAGGCAACATCGGCTGGTTCACGTCCAACGACATCGACCTGGTAATTCAGGTCCATCAAGACCTGATCGGTCAGCAATGGAGCGATCTGGTCCATGATCTGCTGGATCTCCGGGTGCTGGTCAAGGAATTCCCCGTTGAAAGCCGGGGCAGCGTTGTAGCTCGGGAAATACTTCCGGTCATCTTCCAGGACGGTCAGGTTCAATGCTTTGATGCGTCCGTCAGTGGTGAAGACTTCACCGAAGTTGCACGCGCCATTAGCGGTCGCCTGGTAAATGGCGCCAACATCGTACAAGCCGATATTGTCCTCGCTCACCTCAGAGCCGCGGTCGATGCCGTAATGCTCCAGCATCGGGGTCAGCCCGTCGCGACGGGAGTTGAATTCCGGGTCGACGCAGAACGTCAGTTCGTCGGGATCCAGCTCCTGCAGCTCGGAAAGCTTGGTAATCCCCAGCCGCTTGGTCGTTTCCTCGTTCATCGCCAACGCATAGGTGTTATTCAACGGAGCCGGGTTCCCCCAGACGATTCCGTTGGCAACGTCCTCATCGTGCACGGCCTGCCACTGCTCCTCCTCGCCCACGACAGGCTTCTCATGGCCGAGGTAGGTCAGCCACGCAGTACCGGTGTACTCCCAGAGCACGCTCGCGTCGCCGGAAAGCAGCAGTTGGCGTGCCGGCTGGGACCCGGGAACATTGGTCAGGTCGGTGACGTCATACCCGGCGGCTTCGAGTGCGATCACGGTGATCTTGCCCAGCAGCAGCTGCTCGGTGAAGGCCTTGGAGGTCACGGTCACGGACGTGCTTGCAGCATTGTCGACCAGCGGCTTGATCTCGGCCGGGCCGGCTGGGGGCACCGTGCCGGTCGAGGGGCTCAGCCCGCAGCCGGTCAACCCGATCAGCGCGGCCATGGACAGGACAGCGAATTTCAGTTTGCGGTTCACGAAAGTCCTCTCGGTCGGGCCACCTGTTCGACGACGCGGCCAAGCCAGTCAACCGTCAAGGCCAGCAAGGCCACGAGCAGCGAACCGGCGATCAGCACCACATTCAGATTCAGGTTCACACCCGTGGTGATCAGGATGCCCAGCCCGCCACCGTTGATGAAGGTGGCCAGCGTCGCGGTGCCTACCAGCAGCACCAGTGCGGTGCGGATGCCCGAGAGCATCACCGGGACGGCCAATGGCAGTTCAACCTTGAACAGCACCGCCATCTGGCTCATGCCGATTCCCCGTCCGGCTTCCACCAGGCGCGCATCAACTTGCTGCAGGCCGACAATGGTGTTGGAGAGCACCGGGAGAATCGCGTAGATCACCAGCGAGATGATTGCGGTTTTCGGACCGAAGCCCAGCCAGAACGCCAAGAGCACGATAACGCCAATAGCAGGTGCCGCCTGGCCGAAGTTGGCAATGGCGCGTACCGCCGGGGCGGCCTTGCGCAACCCCGGGCGGGTCAGCAGCACGCCCAGCGGGATGGCGATCAGCAGGACGATGACTGCAGCGATGACCGTGATCTTCAAGTGGTCGAGGGTATAGCCCCAAATTGTTGCCGGATCCAGCGTTTGCCGTTCGGTCTCGGTCAGGTCGGCTGTCACCAGCCAACCCACCAGGATGGCAAAAGCAGCTGCGATTCCGGCGATCTGCCAAATCAAGCTGCGGGTTTCGGATCTCATGCCGATTCACCGCCCTGCCCGGCGGCGGCACCGTCGATGTCCACGACATTGATGGCACCGGAATTCAGGCCCACCGGAGCTTCATGATCAGCTTCCTCGGCGTTGTTGGCGGCGGCGATCGCCTCCATGACGGTCTGCACGGTAATGACACCGGTGAGCACATCACGGCGCCCCGTCACCAGGGCCGACTCGGAACTGGCCACCAGCATGGTGTCCAATGCGTCATTCAGGGTCGCCTGCTCGCCGACTACCGGCATGCTTTCGTCGTAGGTGCCCTCGATAATCTGGGCACGCGACAACTGGCGGCGGTCCAGCCGGCGCAGCGGACGTCCGCGCGAATCAAGCACCACAGCGTATTTGCGTCCGGCACCCTGCAGCTGCGAGAGCACATCCGAAGCGTTCTTGCCCGGGGTGGTGGTCAGCGCGTCTTCCAGCTCCACTTCGTTCACGCGCGTCAGGGTCAGCTGCTTGAGACCCGCACCCGAGCCAATGAAGTTCTCCACGAACTCGCTGGCCGGATTGGCCAGGATCCGCTCCGGGGAATCGTATTGCTCAAGCTGCGCGCCTTCGTTGAAGATCGCGATCCAGTCGCCGAGCTTCACCGCTTCGTCGAAGTCGTGGGTCACGCACACGATGGTCTTCTGGACCTCGGACTGGATATTGAGCAGCTCATCCTGCAGGCGCTGGCGGGTGATCGGGTCGACCGCGCCAAATGGCTCATCCATCAGCAGCACCGGAGGATCCGCTGCCAGTGCACGGGCCACGCCCACGCGCTGCTGCTGGCCGCCGGAGAGTTCCTTGGGGAAACGGTTCCGGTACAGGTCCGGGTCCAGCGAGACCAGCTCAAGCAGCTCGTCGACGCGGGCGGCGATCTTCTCCTTGGGCCAGCCCAGCATCTTCGGCACCATGGCAATATTGGCGGCCACGGTCATGTGCGGGAACAGGCCGCCGGCCTGGATCACGTAGCCGATGCGGCGGCGCAACTCGTCGCCGTTCATGTCAGTGACATCTTCGCCGTCGATGACAATCTTGCCGCTGGTCGGCTCGATCAGCCGGTTGATCATCTTCAGAGTGGTCGTCTTGCCGCAGCCGGATGGTCCGACGAACATCACGATGGATCCTGCGGGGATCTCGAGGGTCAGGCCGCCGACGGCCGACTTCTTCTGCCCCGGATACGTCTTGGTTACTTCTTCGAGCATGATCGAAGTGCCGGTGACATTTTGGGCCACGGCGTTTTCGGAAATCTTATTTTCAGACACGGATACCTCGCGGGGTAGTCAGTCGGCCGATGCCGAGCAAAATCAAGTCAAGGATGAGCGCCAGGATAACGACGCCAACGACGCCGGTAACCACGGATTCCAGGGAGTTCGCGCCGCCAAGGCGCGAAAGTCCCTGGAAAATGAATCCGCCAAGGCCTGGGCCCAGGGCGTAGGAAACCACTGCGGCGACGCCCATCACCATCTGGGCTGAAATGCGTATGCCGGTAAGGATCACCGGCCACGCCATGGGTATCTCCACGGAGACCAGCGTCTTCAGCCGGCTCATGCCGATGCCGCGTGCCGACTCGATAATGGTTGGCTCGATGTTGTTCAGGCCTACGATCGCATTGCGCAGAATCGGCAAGGCCGCGAAGAACGTCACCACGATGACGGCCGGCGTGACGCCGAAGCCAACGGGAACTATGAGCAAACCGATCAAGGCGAAGGATGGAATGGTCAGGCCGATGGCGCTAATGCCGTTGGCCAAACCGGATAAGGACTTATTGCGGTAAACCAGTACGGCGATAAGGACAGAAATAATTGTCGCCAGGATCAGGCACTGCGCGACGAGCGAGAAATGCTGCCAGGAGGCGAAGAGGATATGGCGAGATCTCTCGCCAATAAAGTCACCCACATTAAAACCTGCTTCACTTTAGTTTCGTTTCTAGATCTTTGTTTCAGGACTGGTCACTGAGACCCGAGCTTGCCCTGAGTTTAGCCGGGTTGCCGTAGCCTGACCAAGCCACGTTTTGATAACACACCTCTGGCTTGGCCCTATTCAGCGCGGATGGGAATCTCCTGGCGGGTACGAAATATGGTGCACTTTCAGCGGGAAATGTAGTGAGATAGATTCATGAAACTTGCCACGCTCCGCCTCGCCAGCGAACCAGGCCATACCACCGCAGCTGTCATTGAAGATGGCCGTGCCTATTATTTGGACAACCTCGATTCGGTGCAGCGTTTCCTGCGGCTCGAGGAAGCCGTCCAGCAAGAAGTCATTGCCCGTGCCCTGGTGGGTGATTCCATTGCCGAGGGCGAAGCCGACTACGCTCCGCTGATTCCCAAGCCGGAGAAAATCTACTGCATCGGCTTGAACTACAAGACCCACGCGGCCGAGATCGGCGAAGAGCTGCCGAAGTACCCGACGGTTTTCGCGAAGTTCGCTTCCACCCTCTGCGGCGCCAATGACTCGGTTGAAATTCCCGTTGAGGACCACCGTGTGGACTACGAAGCAGAGCTGGCCATTATTATCGGCAAGCCCGGCCGTCGCATCAGCCAAGAAGATGCACCAGCGCATATTGCCGGCTATGCGGTGTCCAGCGACGTGTCGATGCGCGGGTACCAGGGCCGCACCCAGGAATGGCTGCAGGGCAAGATCTGGGACCACTCCACTCCCCTGGGTCCTTGGCTTGTGACCCCTGATGAGCTGAATCCTTCGGCGCGCATCAGCAGCAAGGTCAATGGCACCGTGGTGCAGGACGAGCAGATCGATGACCTGATTTTCTCGGCGGATGAGTTGGTTTCCTACCTTTCGACCTTCAATGATCTGCAGCCCGGTGACGTGATCCTCACTGGCACGCCTTCCGGTGTCGCCTTGGGACGCCGGGACGAGAATGGGCGCCACCCGTGGCTCAAGCACGGCGACGCGCTTGAAACCTCGATTGAGGGACTGGGAACCTCAACGGTAGTTTTCCACGCACCGCAGCACTGATATTCAGCTGCTTCTCGGGGCCTGTCCGCGATTGCGGGCAGGCCCCTGGCCGTTAAGCATCGCAACTCTTTTGTTATTGAGACTCATTCTCATATAAGCTGTGATGCGTGAACCTCATTGTCCTCTCTGCACTTGACACCTCCAGCCGCGACACCGGCTTGGAGCACCTGCGACGCTACTACCCCGATGCCATCGTCCTGCGCTATGACTTCGTCGACGGCAATCGGCTGGTGCGCCACGTCTTTGGATCGGCGGCCCCCGAACGCGCCGAAGCGGTGCTTGAGCATCCCTGCATCGGCTGTGCCACGAAATTCGAGATCCTGCCGACCATCAGGCGCCTGGCGCCCCAGGATTCCGAAACCACCATGGTCTTGGGGTTGCCTTCCGCCTGGCATAGCGCCACTGTGCTCCAGATGCTCGAAACACAACTCGAACCACTGGACCTGCAGATCAGCAGCATCGCGCTGGCCCTGGATCCAGCCGAACTGGAAAACCAGATGTGGGATCGGCACACCCTCTGGGAATCGGGATTCAACGCCATGGAACACGATGCGCGGACTGCCGGAGAGTTCTTCTTCACCGAACTGATGCAGGCAGATACGCTCATTCCGGTTGAAGGCCTGGAAGCCCAGCTGCTTGAGGATGCTGCAGGTCCGCGGCGTGCTGGCGGCACCAGCTACGAAGCCGGTCTCGGCCTGGCACGGCAGATGGCGCCGCATGCGCAAATCTGCGTGCACAAAGGGGAACTCGGATCCTTCCACCCAGCCGCGGCACGCCAGCGCACCAGCGCCGGGCATCTGCCGCGAACACCCCTTGATGCCAGCAGTGCGCCGATCCGCCTGCACGCGGAACGTCCGCTTCACCCCGAGCGCTTCCGCCAAGCCCTGCCGTCGCTGGCCGAATCCTGCACCTGCATCCGCGGCGTCCTCTGGGTAGCCAGCGCGCTGAGCGAGCGCGTTGCCATCGGCGGAGCCGGCCCACGCATCTGGATGGAGAACACCGGGGCCTGGCACTCGGATATCGCCGTGTCAGAATTGCTGCTCTACGGATCCGAGCATGAAGCGTCGCAGATTGAAACGGTCTTCGAGCAGTGCCAGGTCACCGAGGAAGAGCTCAAGGGGCTGTTCAATTCCGCAAATCACGAGGGAGGTGAATGGCATGAAAGTTAGGAATTCCCTCCGCGCGCTGAAGAATGCGCCCGGAGCGCAAGTGGTCAGGCGGCGTGGCCGCGTCTTCGTGATCAACAAGAAGAATCCGCGCATGAAGGCACGGCAGGGCTGAAGCCCGGCAGCTGCCGGCGTCCACTGCCATGGACGCCGGCAGCCGTTTCCTGCCCAAAACTCTGGCCCTTTGGTGAAAACAAGTTAATGAACTGGACATGACTTGAACCAGCGCGCTTTGTGACACGCCTCTCCCGAGTGCCATATGATGGCACTCACATAGGGGAATCGGCTTCTCGCCTGAGACTCTTCATCATCAGTCACTCGCACATAAGGATATTGAATCCATGGACGCTTTGGGCACTCTCTTCGGGGATATCTCTTCCGTCATTTGGGGACCGTTTGTCCTCATCCCGCTGCTTCTGGGCACCGGCCTGTACCTGACCATCCGCTTGGGCGGCCTGCAGTTCTTCAAGCTCGCCGCCGCGCTGCGCCTTGGCCTGCTCAAGCGCAAGGACGCTGAGGCGGAAGGCGACATCTCGCAGTTCCAGGCACTGACCACCGCGCTGGCCGCCACCGTCGGCACCGGCAACATCGTCGGCGTGGCCACGGCCATCGGCATCGGCGGCCCGGGCGCCCTGTTCTGGATGTGGGTCACCGGCCTGCTCGGCATGGCTTCGAAGTACACCGAGGCCTACCTGGGCGTGCGCTATCGCGGCACTGACGCCGCCGGCGAAAAGTCCGGCGGTCCGCAGTACTACCTCGAACGCGGCATCAAGGGCCCCGTCGGCAAGTTCCTGGCATTGTTCTTCGCCATCGCCGCCACCCTGGCCTGCTTCGGCATCGGCAACATGACCCAGGGCAACTCCATCGCCCTGAACCTGGAGAACTCCTTCAGCGTGGCCCCATGGGTCACCGGCGTGGTCCTGACCGTGCTGTCCATCGCGGTGCTGGTTGGCGGCATCAAGTCCATCGGCCGCGTCACCGCAGGCTTCGTTCCCGTGATGATCGTCTTCTACGTGGCCGCAGCGATCTACATCCTGGTCGCCAACGTCGGTGGCATCCCTGCAGCTTTCGCTACCATCTTCACCGACGCCTTCACCGGCACCTCCGCTGTTGGCGGCTTCGCCGGCTCGGCCATCATCATCGCAGTCCAGTACGGTGTTGCCCGCGGCATCTTCTCCAACGAGTCCGGCATGGGCTCGGCTGCCATTGCCGCCGCTTCGGCACAGACCACGCACCCGGTTCGCCAGGGCCTGGTCTCCATGACCCAGACCTTCATCGACACCATCATCGTGGTCACCTGCACCGGCCTGGTCATCATCACCACCGGCACCTGGAACCTGCTCGACGAGGCCACCGGCGAGCAGATCTCCGCCGCGCTGATGACCGGCCAGGCCTTCACCCACGGCCTGCCGGGCGAGTGGGGCCACTGGATCGTGACCATCGGCCTGGTCATGTTCGCCTTCTCCACCATCCTGGGCTGGAGCTACTACGGCGAGCGCAACATCGAGCGCCTGTTCGGCCGCAAGCTGGTCATGCCGTTCCGCGTCGTGTTCTCGCTGGTCGTCTACGTAGGCTGCACCACCGAGCTGACCGCAGTGTGGAACTTCTCGGACATGATGAACGGCCTGATGGCCCTGCCGAACCTGATCGGCCTGCTGATCCTGTCGGGCATGGTGGCCCGCGAAACCCGCTGGTACCTCAAGCATGACCCGAAGCTGGAAGCCAGCAAGGCGCAGATCGAGGACTTCATGAGCGAGCGACCGGGCTGGGCTGATTGGAAGGCCGGCGACGTCGTCGGCTCCTCGCACAACCGCGGTGCCCACGAGGCATAGGCGCAGCTAGCGAAAAGGACCCGTTCAGCATCTGGTTGGTTCCAGATGCTGAACGGGTCCTTTGCTGTTGGAAGAAGGCTAGTGCCTTAGGCGTTCCACAAGCCGTAGGAGTCGGCCAGGTCGGCAATCTTCTGGGCACGAGCCAGGCGAGGCAGGTAGGAGCCGTCGCCCACCGATGCGCCGGCAGCGTGCGCTTCGAGCAGTTCCATGGCCCAGGACAGTTCGTCTTCACTTGGAGCCAGCGCGGCATTGATGCCGTCCACGTGGCCAGCGGAAAGGGACAGCTTGCCGGTCATGCCCATGGAAGCCGTGACGCGGGTTTCCTCGGTCACCTTGGCGGCGTCGGCACCCGCTGGCGGTGGTCCGTCGATTGGGCCGGGCAGCTTGCCGACACGCGAAGCGATCACGAGGCGGCCGCGTGCGTAGGCCAGGGCCATCGGCTCATCGGAGATGCCGGTGTCCTTGCGGAAGTCGTTGATGCCGAACGCCAGGCGGAAGGTGCCCGGCGCCGAAGCGATCTTCGTTGCGTTCTCGATGCCCAAGGCGGTTTCAATCAAGGCAAGTACCGGGGTGCCTGCGCGCAGGCGCATCGCGCTGTAAGTCACCTGTTCAGGTTGCTCGGTCATGGCCAGCATGATTCCGCGCAGGCCGGGAGCGCCGGACAATGCGGCAAGGTCATCGGCCCAGAAATCGGTGTCAATGCCGTTGACGCGCACCCAGGCAGTCATGCCATTGGACAGGGCGCGTACCACGTTGTCGCGAGCCTGGACCTTCTGATCGTCAGGAACGGCAGCTTCCATATCGAAAATGACCGAGTCCGCTTCACATGCTAGTGAAGGGGCGAAAGTTTCCTCCTTGGCAGCATTGACCAAGAGCCAGGAACGGGACAATTTTGCAGGAAGAGCCGCAGCTCGACGATTTCGGAATGCCATGAGTCTTACACTACTCACTTGCCCGGCATAGCTTCCACTGGCCATGTACAGTATTTGCTTCAAGTGAACCAGTTGCCTTGAAATGCAACGCAAAAGCAACCGGGTTTCGTGGTGCTCCTGTGCGCCAGACTGGCTATGCTGCAGCGAAAAGTGCGCCTGGATTTCGTGGTGATCCTGGTGTTTCCCCTTTACTTGGATCTGCCATTTCCGATATCCGACGGCAACGTGCACAAAGCTGAAAATGATCACCGATAATTCTGAATCAGCTAATCAAGCGCATCACGCTAATTCCATTCGCCGGAACCGGAGAAATTCCTTCATGGATATTCGATTGGCTTTCTTCCTTGCCCATTCCTGCCAGCTTTGCGACTGGCCACTTCGATTAAGCGCTCCCAAGGGCCAGGCCGGCTCCCCAGCTATTGTGCGAAGCGGCGTGCAGCATCCTTTGAGCTAGGTGCATATAACGAATTTCACAACTGTTAAGCCTGCTCGCACTCTGCGTTGACGGCCAAATATAGTCGGTCAATGCATCTGCGATAACCTCGTTCTGCGGTCTAGTCCTTCCTCCCAGCGGGCCGTCTCCTTCGAAAAACCGAAGGGATCTGCTCATGAAAGGTGCAGCCGTGGCGAACGATTCCACGCAACTGAAAACCGATTCCTCCGGAACGAAACTTGAGCGCGGCCTGTCCAGCAGGCATATCCAGCTCATGGCGATCTCCGGAGCAGTTGGCACCGGCTTGTTCATGGGCTCCGGCAAGACCATCTCGGCAGCCGGACCATCGGTCATCTTCGTGTACATGATCATCGGCTTCATGCTCTTTTTCGTCATGCGCGCCATGGGCGAAATCCTGCTCAGCAACTTGAATTACAAGACTTTTGCAGATTTTGCCGGAGACCTGCTAGGGCCTTGGGCCGCCTTCTTCACCGGCTGGACCTACTGGTTCTGCTGGGTTGTCACCGGCATTGCCGACGTGGTCGCCATCGCCCAGTACGTCGCCTACTGGTGGTCCGAGATCCCGTTGTGGCTTCCTGCGCTGTGCTGCATCCTGCTATTGGTCGGATTGAATCTGCCAACCGTCAAAGCCTTCGGCGAGACCGAGTTCTGGTTCTCGCTGGTGAAAATCGTCGCCATCCTGGCCTTGATTGTCTGCGGTCTGGCCATGATCGCCACCGGTTTCAGCTCATCAGAGGGAGACACCGCGTCCTTCGTCCACCTCTGGGCGCACGGCGGCATGTTCCCCACCGGTTTCATGGGCTTTGTCGCTGGCTTCCAGATAGCTGTTTTCGCCTTCGTTGGCATTGAATTGGTTGGCACTGCGGCGGCCGAGACCAAGGATCCTGAGAAGAATCTGCCCAAGGCGATCAATTCCATTCCGCTGCGCGTGATCCTGTTCTACGTCGGCGCGTTGACCGTCCTGATGGCCGTCACGCCCTGGTACAAGTTCTCCGCTGACGCATCGCCATTCGTCGGCATGTTCTCGATGGCCGGCCTGGCCGCGGCTGCGGGTCTGGTCAACTTCGTTGTCCTGACGGCGGCCGCGTCCAGCGCCAATTCCGGAATCTACTCAACCTCCCGCATGCTGTACGCCCTGTCCCAAGATGGAGATGCTCCGAAGAAGTTCAGCAAGCTGTCGACCACGCAGGTGCCGCGCAATGCGTTGCTGTTCTCCTGCATGTTCCTGCTTGCCGCCGTGGTCCTGCTGTACGCGGGCGACTCGGTGGCCCAGGCGTTCACGTTGGTCACCACGGTGTCCGCGTTGTGTTTCATGTTCGTCTGGTCAATGATCCTGATCAGCTATTTGGCCTTCCGCAAGCGTCGCCCGCACCTGCATGATGCCTCGAAGTTCAAAGTCCCCGGCGGCATGGGAGCCCCGTACATGGTGCTCGCCTTCTTCGTCTTCATCCTGTGGGCATTGACCACGCAGGCTGATACGCGCGCCGCGTTGCTGGCTACTCCCCTGTGGTTCCTCGTCGTTGCACTGTCCTACGTCAAGGTGCGCAAGTCCGAAGGCCATCAGGCACTGCGCGCTGCGCATCGGGCAAAGGTTGCTGCGGAGAACGAGGCAGCCGAGGTATATCGGGCAGGCTAGAAGCTCGGCAAGAATATCCAACGGCGAGTTTCGCTCCGTCACGCAAGCAGAAACCCGCCGAACAGCGCGGTACTTCCAGCCACGTCCAACGGGCGCCGAAGAAGCCTCGATGGAACCTCCGACTCAGGCCTTCTGCGCATGCCCACGACTGGAAAGCCCGACCGAGCAGAACAAAAAATCTCCTGTCGCGCCCCGACATGCGCCTCGCGGCGGTTTGCTCCAGTTCAAGCGACGCGGCGCAGATCTTGAGACAGCGTCTGTGGCCGGATATTAATGAAGTCCAACGGCATCATGCACTGGATCCACGAGACTGGAGAGTCTCCAAGAATCAGACGCGAGTATGGAAGCTCGTGCCATTTCGCTGAAGAATCATGAAAAGCGAGCTTGCTGAACAATGACGTGCTGTGTGTACCTGCGGAGAAGACCTGCCCGTGCTCGACGACCTGCTCGGCTACATGTGAGGCCAGGGCGAAAACATCATCCTCGTTTCCCCCAACGCAAGTGATTTCAGGATGCTCAAACGTGGTCAGGCCCAGCGTGTAGGCAGAAACCTGCTGATGCTTGGCGGAATGGCAGAGCATGATGGCATAGCCATTTTCGTCCGCTTCCAGGGCCGCAACGAGGCCAATCAGCTGTGTGTCGGGCAATGAGGTGCGGACACTGAGGTGGAAATCTGTAGGATCTGGCATGGCGTTCCTCCTGGACTGAATCGATTCCATTCAGTTTCGCGCTCATTCATCACCCGCAGCAGAATCTTTCGCGATTGTGGATAACTTCGCCCAACGCATCCAGGGGTGCCGTGCACGAAAAAAACTGCCTGCAACGGTAGGTTGCAGGCAGCTTTTCGCGTGAAATATCTACTGATTTTTTTCGGCTTCCGCAGCCACAGCCGCAGCCACGGCAGGCATTACGCGATCGTCGGTTGCCGAAGGAATGATGTAGCCCGGAGCCAGGTCATCGCCGACCAGGTTGGCAATGGCGTGGGCCGCCGCGACCTTCATGCCTTCGGTGATCTTCTTGGCGCCCGAGTCCAGCGCTCCGCGGAAGATGCCGGGGAAGGCCAGCACGTTATTGATCTGGTTCGGGAAATCGCTCCGTCCGGTGGCAACCACAGCTGCATACTTCGCGGCGACATCCGGCATGATCTCCGGGGTCGGGTTGGACAGCGCGAAGATGATGGCGTCCTTGTTCATCTTCGCCACCGCAGACTCAGCAAAGGTCGACGAGGAAAGGCCTACCACGACGTCGGCGCCATCCAGGGCCTCGGCCAAGCCGCCCATAACATCTTCGCGGTTGGTGCGCGCCGCCAGGTCGGCCTTGACCGGGTTCAAGTCGTCGCGTTCGCGGTGGATGGTGCCGCGCGAGTCGAGCACGATGACATCATCCACGCCGGCCGAAAGCAGCAGGTTGGTGACGGCGACGCCGGCCGAACCTGCGCCGGAGATGACAACCTTCAGCGAGCTGATGTCGCGGTTGGTCTGGCGGGCCGCACCGATCAGCGCTGCCAGCACCACGACGGCGGTGCCGTGCTGGTCATCGTGCATGACCGGGATGTCCAGGGCCTCGATCAGGCGCTTCTCGATTTCGAAGCAACGCGGGGCGGAGATGTCTTCCAGATTCACTGCGCCGAAGCTCGGACGCAGGCGGATGACGGTCTCGACGATTTCATCCACATCGGTGGTGTCCAGCACCAGCGGAATCGAATCCAGTCCGCCGAATTCCTTGAACAGCGCGCTCTTGCCTTCCATGACCGGGAGCGAGGCGGCGGCGCCGATATCGCCCAGGCCGAGCACCGCGGTGCCGTCGGAAACCACAGCGACCAGGCGGGAAGCCCAGGTGTGGGTGGCGTGCTTGGCCGGATCATCGGCAATGGCTTGGGACACCTTGGCTACACCCGGGGTGTAGGCAATGGACAGGTCGTGCTTGGTATTCAGCGGCATCTGCGAGGAGACGGAAAGCTTGCCGCCGAGGTGGGCATCGAAAATCTCTGCGTCGGTGATGGTGGACAGGTCTTTGGTGGATTCAACAGACATTGAATAGCTCTTCTTTCAAGAAAGTTCTGATTGACGAAAACGCAGTACCCACGAAATTGGTGGCAGAGCGTAGGAACGCGCATGACCATTCATCCGACCGCAACGGAGCGTGACCCACAGGCAATTAAGGAGGGTGTCAGGCTTCCATGTACACAATTCCCAATCGGGCTACGCCGGGTGAGGCTGAAGGATCCGTCATGGTGTGCCGGAAGATGGCTGGTCAGTACTTTCTTTAGACCTACGTTTTCCACCATACGGGAACCGTTTGGCGCAATTCAACCCCCTTTCGTCGTATGCGCGTCACAATTCAAGCGCCGCACGTTGCCGAGACCCAGCGTCATGAGGTGCGGTTCAGGAGCATCTCGGGCAAAATTGGGGCCATGGCATCACCGACTTCAGCACTAGGCAGGGTCCGCACTTTCGAAGCGTTGGACGAGAAGACCACGGTGCGATTGCGCCGTGCGTTGGACGAGTCGAATGACACGACAGTATTCGTCAACGGCACTGCCCTGCAGCTGCCCAAGGAAGCCCATCAGGCGCTGATCGAGGTGCTGTCGCGCTTCGCCGATGGCGAGTCGGTCAGCATCGGCACGCCCGAGTTGCTGCTCAATACTTCCCAGGCGGCCCAGATGGCAGGCATTTCCAACAGCTATCTGCGCAAGCTGGCCGATTCCGGGATCATCCCGGTGGAATACCGCGGCACGCATCGCCGCATCCGCCCGAGCGCCATTCAAGCATGGCTGGATTCGCGAGGCGAAACCCGAAAATGAGCAAGCCGGCCGGTTCATCCGCCAGCGCTCCGCAGGAAGTCGCCTGGTGGGATCGCCTGCTGATCCGCCTTCCCGGGTATTCCCTGTTCGCCTGGATGGGCGCCTACGGCATGCACCAGTCCGGCGACATCACCCTTGGCACCGCGGCGCTGCTCTTTTTCGCGCTCGCCCTTCCCCTGCTGGCCGGGTGGCAAATCTTCCAGGTCCTGCGCAGCCGCCGGCGCATCCAGGCGTGGCGCGACGCCCAGCGGATTTCCCAAGGCCGGCTGGGCGTTCCCGACCTGCCAGAAATCCGCGCGAGCCTCGACCGGATCACCAGGACCCGCGCAATTCGCCCGGAACCGAAAAAGCCGCGTTTCGGCAGCCTGGCGATCTTCCTCATCATTCTCGGGGTGGCAGGGTTGGCCATCGCCGCAGGAATTCTACTGGCCAAGCTCGGTGTTGCGGGCCTGTCGGCCTTCGCCATGGTCGGCATGCTGCTGGCCGCCATCAGGCCGTTGCAGCTCATGGGGGTGAAGAACCGGACGCACCGCGCGGTGGTTTCCATTGCCGAAAAGCTCACGGAGATCCGCGAGCTGGTGATGCGCGAACGCCACGCACCCAGCGGGCAGCGCGCCACGCAAGCCGCCGATAGCGCACTGGATGCGTCATTGCTGATCATCGATGCTGCCATCGCCCTGTCCCGGTCCGGATATTTCCGTGCTTCTGCCCACTGCGTCGAGCTGCTGGCCCATTTGGCCACGCAGTGCTGGCTGGCGGGGAGCAAGCCCCGGAATCTTGCGGAGAAACTCCACAATCGCGTGAACGCGGCGCTGGCCCAGCTGGCCATCGAGGAGCGCCATGCCTCGCGCTGAGGCATGGAATCGCGTTGCTGGATGCCCAGGTCTTGCCAAGCCCTGAATTTCCTGCTGGAATACCAAAGTATTCTATTTGAAAACAATTCTTGTGCCGCACCCAGCGCAGGAATCACGCTCCCGCCAGCGGGAGCCCCGGCCGAGGAGAACCATGACCACCGCATCACAATCGCTGACTACTTTGCACGAGTCCCTGCTTTCCGAGCGCGCGGCGGGAATCAAGCAATCTGCGGTGCGCGACGTGTTCGAGCTGTCGCTGGACCCTTCGCTGGTATCGCTGGCCGGAGGCAACCCCTTCCTGCAGCTGCTCCCGCTGGAGAAGATCGGCGAGATGGCCCAGCGCATCATCGTCGAGCAGGGCCCCGAAGCTCTGCAGTACGGCTCCGGGCTGGGCACCCCCGAGCTGCGCGCGCAGATCATCGACGTGATGGCGGCCGAGGGCATCACGAATGTGGGCATCGAGGATGTCGTGGTCACCAACGGCTCCCAGTCAGCCCAGGACATGGCATGCAAGGTGTTCTGCAATCCCGGCGACGCGGTGCTCTGCGAAGACCCGACCTATGTCGGCGCGCTGAACACCTTCGAGGCCTACCAGGTGACCGCCCGCCCGGTGGGCACGGACGAGAACGGGCTGATTCCTTCCGCCCTGCGCGAGCGCATTGCCGAATTGCGTGCGGCCGGAGAGCGCATCAAGTTCCTCTACACCATCCCGAACTTCAACAACCCTTCGGGCATCACGCTGGCTGCCGAACGCCGCCGGGAAATCGTGGAGATTTGCCGCGAAGCAGGCATCCTGATCCTGGAAGACAACCCGTACGGCATGCTGCGCTACGAGGGCACCCCGGCGCCCACGCTGCGCAGCCTGGACCCGGAAAACGTGATCTACATGGGTTCCTTCTCCAAGATCTTCGCACCGGGCCTGCGCATCGGCTGGGCCGCGGTCCCCACTCACCTGTTCCGCCGCTTCTATCTTGCCGGCGAAGCGGTAGCGCTCTGCCCGCCGACCCTGAACCAGATGATCATCAGCGCCTACCTGCAGGAGCATGATTGGAAGGGACAGATCACCAAGTACAACGATTTGTACCGTGCCCGCCGCGACGCGATGCTTGAGGCCTTGGCGAAGTACCTGCCGGCAGGCGTCACGCACACCCATCCTGAGGGCGGCTTCTTCGTTTGGCTGACCTTGCCAGAAGGCATCGATACCTACGCTCTGCTTCAGCAGGGTGTGAAGGCCGGCGTCATCTTCATTCCAGGTGCGGCTTTCAGCCCGAGCGGCAAGGCCGACAACAAGCTGCGTCTGGCTTTCTGCTCGGTTGATGAGAAGACCATCGACGAAGGCGTCAAACGCCTGGCGGACCTGCTCACGAACGAGATCTCAAAGCTCTAGGACCGGTTTCTTGTACCGGGACCCACGTCTCCCGGTACAAGCTTCCCGAGTTAGCAACGCACGAATTTATGCGAGCCTATTGGTTAATGCGACGATTCGTTAGTTTCCTAGTTTCAATGTTAGCAAGTGATAGCTCAACGATTTACCATGTCCATCTAACACTGGCGAACCCGTCACTCCCCCACCCAAAGCCCCCGGAAGAGTAAAAACCAGCGCCCTCGTCGAATCCACTACCTTTCGAGTAACCGGACCGCTCATCGGCAATGAATAGTGTTGGGCGACGCGATTAGCCGTCAGCTCACCTACCAGCAGCTCATAGGACTTTTCATCGCGAGCCAGTACCGACAGGATCAATGTGTCGCCTTTATCCCCTGTTCTGACATCTGCGTAGCTATCTATCGTAGCCATTTACGCTTCCTCTACTTGTACTTTTGTCTGTACGAATTCACGGGGGATGTAACACGAACGGACGGCCAAGACTTCTTGTATAGAACGTCTCACTCCCCCTCCTGCCGCAGGGCCGTTTGTGTAAAGAGCCTCAATTTCCCAACCGACGGCATCTGCGTGGTCCCACTGATCAACCCGTGCAGAGACCCGTAACCGAATTTCGATACCTTCTTGATTTGTCGACATTCCACGAAGGGCTGCACCGGCACCGATGTACTCCACCGATATCGACTCGGCCGACATTCCGTGTATGGCAACTAACCTATGTGTCACAATTTCTGCTGCCAGCTGCGCTCGTTCGTATGCCCGTGGCCCAGCGTAACTAATCTGCCCTTCCCCAATCCATCCACCTTTAAAGCCAAGAGTAACCTTGAGCTGTTCGGGCTTCCTGTGACCACCTGCCCCATGGACACGAACAGTGTTCTCACCAGCTTCGCTGAGCTGAACTTTTGAAAAATCGGCAACAACATCGGGCGTTACATATGCATGCGGATCGGCCACTTCATAGAACAGCTGCTCCGCTGCGGTACGAGTGGTCAACGAACCTCCACAATGGTCCAGCTTGGACAGCAACGCGCTCCCATCTCGAGCAACGTCCGCGAAGGGGAATCCCAAGGTTTCCATATCTGGCACAGGCTTGATGACAGGGTCGGCATAGTATCCACCGGTAATTTGTCCGGCGCATTCAAGCAAGTGCCCCACCAATATTCCATTGCCGAGAAGATCCCAATCATTTGCCAAGTCCCACTGATGCTCATAGGCAATTGGTGCCAGGTACAACGCCGGATCAGCCACGCGCCCGGCTATAACTATGTCGGCCCCGGCATTAAGAGCTTCGATAATTGGCTCCGCTCCAAGATACGCATTCGCAGATACCAGTTCCATATCTTCAGCGGAGAGCGGCTTTCCGGTCTCCCAAAGCACTGGATCCAGTGCGCGGATTACCTCCAGTACGTCATCACCCGTGACGACTGCTACTTTTGTTCCCAGCAGTCCAGCGGCCCTTGCCACCCGAAGGGCCATCTGTCCCGCGGCTTCCGGGTCAGCAGCGCCACCATTGGTAATAATAGTTGTATCGCTTTTCCGGGAGTGGGCTAGGGTCGCTTGGAATCGACGTTCCAACAATGAGTCATAGGCAACTCCGGTTCCGCCAATCCTGCGGGCATGAGCCGCTGCTATTGTCCTCTCACCCAGTACTTCAAAAATGAGGTAGTCGAGATTCGCGTGCTGCGCCAGCTCTACAGCAGGGTCTATACGGTCCCCGGCAAATCCGGCCCCTGCTCCAAGACGAATTGTTCGAGTCACGCCGCACCGCCCAGAGTAATTACGCCGGTCAGCAAAGCAACCGCGACCATAACCACACTTACAAGCCAGGCCCAGCCAAACATTGCGCGTATGTGTTTTCCGATATCTACACCTGCCAAGCCCACCAGCAGATAAAAGGATCCGGTCAATGGGCTGATAGGGAAACCTACCGTTTCCTGACCCAGAATTGAAGCTTGGGCAATTTCAATGGCAGGCACTCCATGGACCGCACCAAGCGTGTTAAGAACGGGAAGAATCCCAAAGTAGTAGGCATCTGGCCCAAATACTAAGCTCAGAGGAACCCCCAGGACGCCCACGATCAATGGAAGCATTGGCGCGGCCTGATCTGGAATCCGGCCGGCGGCCGCTTTAGCCATGGCATCGATCATTTCGGTGCCTTCCATGATGCCAAGGAATACGCCAGCGGCGAGCAATGTTGTTGCCATCAGCATCGCACCGGTCGCATGGGACTCGATACGCGACGTTTGGATTTTTAGTCCGGGATAATTGATCACCAATGCGATGATAACCGCCACTACGAAAATCAATTCAGGCTTGCTGAGTCCAGTAACCAGTGCAGCCAGCACCGCAATGGTCAGCACAGCATTAACCCACAGAAGTTTGGGACGGCGCAATATTGCATCTTCTTCGCCGAGTTCCGAAATATTCGAGCCTTGCATTTCAGGATCATGACCAGAACCCGCTGCTCCAGCGGAAGCACTATGCTCGGTCCTGCCTGCACCCACTCGTACGCTTGCTTCCTCACTTGGAACTTGAATGTTGAACGACAGGCGCTTCTGCTCTCTCAGTCCCAAGAACCAAGCGATCCCCAACGCGACGATAATGCCGACAATTTGCGCCGGAATCAATGGCACCCAAAGGTCATTCACCGGAACTTCGGTAGTAGCTGCGGCACGCGCTGTTGGCCCTCCCCATGGGAGCAAATTCATCGTTCCGGCGCCGAGGCCGACACAGACGCTCAAGGTTAACCGGCTCATTCCAATGCGGTCAAACAGCGGTAGCATCGCTGGAATAGTAATGAGGAACGTCGTTGCCCCCGCGCCGTCTAGGTGCGCCACCATAGCCAGCGCGGTGGTTGCTACCGTGATGGTCACCGGCGCATTGCCAGCCCAGCGAACAATGCGCTTGATGATCGGATCAAAAAGTCCAGCATCGCGCATCACCCCGAAGTAGATGATCGCAAAGATGAACATCACCGCTACCCCGGAGACGCCCTTAAGCCCATCGGTCACAAAACCGCCTATTTCGGCTGGACCAAAACCTGCAATGAGCGCAAACAGAACCGGTACGCCCGCCAGCGCAACGACAGCCGCGACACGATTTGAGAGTAGTAGCGCCAGGATGACGCCTATTGTTAGAAATCCAGCCCAAGCCAGCATTAGATCCCCTTTCCTATGAACTCTGACCAGTATGAGCTGTGTCACTTTCTACAGTCCAACATCATTGCCAGATAGACTCATGCGCCATGGCTATAAATTTAGGAATCCATCACTTGCGCGCCATTGTGGCCATCACTGAGGAAGGCAGTTTCACTGCAGCGGCTACGAGCTTGGGCCTCGCGCAATCGTCTCTCAGCCGCTCGATTCAAGAAGCAGAACGACGGCTGCGTGTCCCGTTGTTTCAGCGAAGCACCCGCAAATTAGAAGTTACTGCAGATGGGGAAGCCATTGCACAGGTCGCTAGGGCGATGATCAATCAGTTCGACGCCGGGATGCTTCATATCGAAGGATATTTGAAAGGAACGCAAGGGCATATAACCATCGCAACGCTCCCGTCATTAGCGGCGACGTTGCTTCCGCCAATCATTCGCAAGTACCAGCTCGATTTTCCAGATGTGGAGGTCCATGTGCTGGATTGCCTCAGTGAACAGGTGATCGAACGCTTGCAGTCTGGGGTCGCTGACGTGGCAGTAACTGTTGAAGTTCCCAACAATGATGCATTCAAGTCGAAGCTGATTGCCAAAGACAGCTTTTACGTGGCGGTTCGTTCAGACCATGAATTCGCCAATCTCGAAACGATTCGCTGGGTCGAGTTGAACGGCAAGCCTCTAATCCAGTTCACAAACACTTCCAGCGTTCAGCAAGGTGTTGCGTCGGCGCTTGAAATTCATGAAGTAGAGCCGGCCACTACAATGCGCGCCCAAAATGTCGCAGCAGTAGCTGGTCTGGTCGCTGCCGGCTTGGGAATTGCACCGGTTCCAGGCTTTGTTATTCCGTTGATGAGCTTCGCGGGTCTCCACTTCATACCGCTTAGTCCTACGCACGTGCGACGCATTGCCCTCATTCGAGATCCTGCCCGTCCGTTCACGCCCGCAGCCAGTGCATGGGTTGAGATCCTCCAGGAATATTTGATTTCATCAAAAGCACAATTCCAAGGCGTCGATTGGAATGCGGATTAGCCCTGCGCGGTTTTGGAGTCCACCGAAATCTCAAGCAGCTTCTGCTCGGTGGCATTCAATACGCGGTGTGCAGGCCAGATCGCCCTCAGCTCGCGCAACAGCGCAGGCCCGTCAAAAGGGATCTCGACTAGCAATCCCTGCTCCAGTTGGCTTTCCACCGCCAAGTGGCTGAGCACAGCCGGACCCATCCCGCGTGCCACGCACTGGCAAATTATGGCGTTGGAGTTGAAGACTGCTACCGGATTCGGTCGTTCGGCATGGGCAATGTAATCCAAGAACGCACGAGTGCCAGAGCCTTCCTCGCGTTCAATCAGCGGCGTGCTTTGCAATTCGTGCAGGCTCAGGGGTTCTTGGCGTTGCGCCCAGGCATGCTCCGGTGAGGTGACTACGAGCATTTCATCCTGGAGTATCTGCCGGCTTTTCAGTCCCAGAGGAATATGCGGGGTTTCCACGAATCCCAGTCCGAGCAGCTCTTGCTGCACTGCGCGAATGACATCTTGCGAATTCATGATCTGCATGCGGGGCTTGACCTGTGGCAGGGCGCGATGAAGTTGGCCAATCCAATTTGGCGCCAAAAATTCGGCCACCGTCATGCTGGCTCCGAACTCCAGCTCGCCCTCTCCGGATTCCGCCAGGGAGCGTGCTCCGTCGGCGAAGGCTTCCAGGCTTGCCAGGACTTCCCGAGCCCACTGGACGGTCAGCACCCCTTCTGCGGTCAATCGGGATCCCGTAGTTTTGCGGGCTACAAGCTCGTATCCGAGTCTGCGTTCCAAGGTTTTCAAGGCACGGGTGGCATTTGGCTGGGCCATGCCCGCCGCTCTGGCACCAGCGCTTAGGCTTCCGTGATCGGCGATGCCAACCAGCAGTTTAAGTGAAGAGGGTTGAATCCAGCGGGCAATGTCTTCAAGAGATGACGAACTGCTTTCCATATCATGATCATATGCCTGCAATAGCCAGAACGGGTATACCGCAATCGGCTAGGCCAGCGAAGAATTAAAGGCATGCACGACCCCACAAGTCCAGTCGACGAATCTGCCGTGTCAAGAACCGACGAGAGCACGAATCGAAAACCGGCTGCACGCCTCGCGTCCGCCCTTCCGGGATTGCTCCTCGGCTTGCTGGTCGGGGCCCTGTGCATGCTCGCCAGCCACTACGCGAACGGCTTGAGCGCACTGCTGCTGGCCATCGTCCTTGGTGCCCTGTGGCGCAACATTGCCCCAATTCCGCAGGCCTTTGAGGCCGGAACAGCAATCGCCGGCAAGCAGCTATTGCGTCTGGGCATCGTCTTACTGGGTCTGCAGCTGTCTCTGCACACCATATTCGGCTTGGGTCCCGGAGCGCTCTTGGTGGTCGCCCTCTCGGTCGGCGTGACCTTCCTAGCCACACTGTGGATAGGCAAGAAGCTCGGCATCGACCTGCAGCAGCGTCTGCTGATCGCCACCGGCTTCTCCATCTGCGGCGCCGCCGCGGTCGCCGGGACCGAGAACGTCATCAAGGCCAAGCAGGAACAGGTCGCCACCGCCATCGGACTGGTGGTGCTCTTCGGTACCCTGATGATTCCACTGATGCCCGCGGTGGGCTTGCTGCTCGGCATGGAAGAACGCAGCATCGGCATGCTCATCGGCGCCTCCACCCATGAGGTCGCCCAAGTAGTTGCGGCCAGCGGTTCAGTCGGCGCAGGGGCCTTGGCCGTCGCGGTAACCGTCAAGCTGGCCCGCGTGGTGCTGCTGGCTCCGATCATCGCCGGTGTAGGCCTGTACATGCGGCGAAACCAACTGGTTCAAGGCGGCAAGAACCCGCCATTGATTCCGCTGTTCGTACTCGGGTTCCTGGCCGCAGCGGTGCTGCGCACCACCGGAGTGCTGCCCGAGATCCTGCTTTCTGCTGCGGCCAGCTTGCAGACACTGTTGCTTGCAGCTGCCATGTTCGCCTTGGGGCTCGGAGTCCACCTGCGCGGCATGCTCAAATCTGGTGGACGGGCCTTACTGCTGGGATTGCTGGCCACCTTGGTGATCATCGCCGTATCCATCGGAGGCACCCTATTGCTGCCGCCGGCCTAGGAATGCCACGGGCTTTACCAAGAACAGTGCTTCCGGCTTATTTAGCACTCCAGCCACCATCCATGGTGTAGGAAGCGCCGGTGACCATGCCGGCGGCATCTGCGCTGAGCCATGTTGCCAATGAAGCGACTTCTTCGGGCTCCACCAGGCGTTTGATGGCTGCTTCGGCGAGCATGATTTTCTGGATAACTTCCGATTCGCCGATGCCATGGATCTTCGCTTGGTCGGCAATCTGCTCTTCCACCAATGGCGTGCGCACATAGCCCGGGTTGATGCAGTTGCTGGTGATGCCGTGCTCTGCGCCTTCCAAGGCGGTGACCTTGGACAGCCCCTCCAGTCCATGCTTGGCCGAGACATAGGCACTTTTGAAGGCGCTGGCTCGCAGCCCGTGGATCGATGAGATATTGATGATCCGCCCAAATCCGCGTTCTCGCATGCCGGGCAATGCGGCACGGATCAGCAAGAACGGGGATTCAAGCATGAGCCGGTGGATCAGTCGCCAAGCTTCGGGATCGTATTCGTGAATTGGGGCCACTCTTTGCACGCCGGCGTTGTTAATCAGAATGTCGGTATCTATGCTCAGCTCTTCCAAGGACTTGGTATCGGCCAAATCCACGGCCCACGCCGTGCCGCACAACTTCTGCGCCGCGTCTTCCGAGGCCCGCTTATTCAGGTCGGCAATCGTCACGTTCGCTCCAGCTTGGGCCAAGGCAGTTGCGCAGGCAAGCCCGATTCCCGAGGCGCCGCCGGTGACCAGTGCACGGCGTCCTGCCAACCGCGCAAAGTGCCCGCCAGCGGATCCTGTCTTTTCGCTCATCGCTGTTTTGCCTTCCCGGTTGCTGAATATCCATTGCCGGTTTTTGCACCGGGTCCTTGGTTTCAAATTAGGCGCCGGGACTGAACCCGGTCAACGATATGAGCTGTGCAGATTCCGCAGGCAAATGTGCAGGCTTGCACAGTGATTACCGTTGGATCTGCATTGGCTGTGCGCCAGAAGCTAAGCTGGCATTCAAAGGCTATTTCGCAATCCACGAGCCAAGGACACGGTAAGCAATGACGACTTCCCCGATACCTCCGACCCCCGCTGAAGTCCCCATCCGCAAGGCAGCCAGCGTTCTGCTGCTGCGCGAGGCAGCCGCCGGATTCGAAGTATTCGTCCAGCACCGCGTGAACACGATGGACTTCGCGGCAGGCATGGTGGTCTATCCCGGCGGACGAGTTGATCTCCAGGACGGACAGGCGGCAGACGAGGCCGAAATGGATCCGGCAGTGCTCAGCGATCACGTCCAGCGTTGGGCGCACACCTCGGTCCTTGCCGAAGGCCGGGAACGCGCGCCGCGCCTGGCCGGCGAGGTCCTCTTCGCAGCCCGGCGCGAAGTCTTCGAGGAAACCGGCCTGCTGCTGGATCCTGGCCAACTGCATCCATGGGCCAACTGGGTCACCCCAGCCGGATTCCCGCGGCGGTTCGACACCTATTTCTTCGTCGCTGCATTGCGCGCAGGCCAGGAACCGATCCACCAGACCACCGAAGCGGTGATTTCCAAGTGGACCAGCCCCGAAGCGCTGTTCGCTGCGCTTGAGCGCGGCGAGGTCAAAATGATGCGTCCCACCCAACGCACCTTGCTGGATGCGATGGAGCTGGGCAGCATCGAGCAGATCATGTCCAGCAAGCCGGTGATTTCCCCAGTCCACCCGAATCCCGAGGATTCGCAGTCGTCACACCCGGTGCGGGACTCGGAGCGGCACCCCAGAGGCTAGCCGCCGCCCTGGCTCAGGACTCCAGCAGCGAGCGCCCGACGATCAGCGACATGATCTCGTTGGTGCCTTCCAGGATCTGGTGCACGCGCAGGTCCCGGGCGATCTTCTCCATCCCGTAGTCAGCCAGGTAGCCGTAGCCGCCGTGCAGCTGGATCGCGCTGTTGGCGGCATTGAAGCCGGCATCCGAGGCCATCTTCTTGGCCATCGCGCACAACCGCACCCGGTCCGGGCTCTTGGCGTCCAGGGCGGCCGCGGCACGGCGCAGCAGCGAGCGGGCGGCTTCCAGTTCCATGTCCATCTCGGCCAGCTTGAAGACCAGGGCCTCTTGCCTGGTCAGCGGCCCGCCGAAGGCCTGGCGCTCCTTCAGGTACAGCGCCGACTTCTCCAGCGCGCTCTGCCCGCCGCCCAGCGAGCAGGCACCGATGTTCAGCCGGCCGCCATTCAGCGCCTGCATGGCCATGGAGAATCCCTGCCCTTCGGCGCCCAGCAGATTGCCAGCGGGAACGCGCACGCCTTCCATGATCACCTGGCGGGTGGGCTGCGCCTTCCAGCCCATCTTCTTCTCGTTCGGCCCGAAACTCAGGCCCTCGGCATCTCCTGGAACCAGGAAGGCGCTGATCCCGCGCGAACCGGTATCGGCGGTGCGGGCCATGACGATGTAGAGCGCCGAGCTGCCGGCGCCGGAGATGAACTGCTTGACCCCGCTGAGCACATACTCGTCTCCGTCCTTCCGGGCCCGGGTGGACAGGGCCGCCGCATCGGAGCCGACGCCCGGCTCGGTCAGGCAGTAGGAGCCCAGGTCTTCCATCGTGGTCATCGACGGCAGCCAAGCGGCACGCTGCTCGTCATTGCCGAAGGTGTCGACCATCCACACCACCATGTTGTGGATGGAAATGTAGGCGGCCAGGGTCGGATCGGCCTTGGCCAGTTCCTCGAAGACCAGCACGGCATCGCTGCGGGTCAGGCCCGATCCGCCGTGGTCTTCCGAAACATAGATGCCGCCCATGCCCAACTGGCCGGCCTCGGCCAGCACATCCACCGGGAAGTGCTGCTCCTGGTCCCACTTCAGGGCATTGGGAGCAATCCTGGTCTCAGCGAAATCATGAACCATCTCGATCAACGACTTCTGGTCATCGCTTACTTCAAACAACACCGGCTCCTTTGCCTGCACCTTGCGTCTTTGACCTCAGTCTATGTGACGCAAGATACACTTGGGTGCGAATCAGCTGAATTCCGAAGCATCCATTTCGAAAAGTTGGGCTCACCCGCATGCAGATCCGCACAAGCACCGCCGAGGATTGGCCTGAGATCTACGGCTTCTACCGCAAGATCATGGATGAGGGTCAAACCTACGCTTTCCCGCAAGGCCAGTCCGTCGAGGAAGCCCGTCCCTGGTGGATGGAGGAGCCGCCAGGCCAAACGGTGGTCGCCGTGGAGGAGGGAAGGATCATCGGTTCAGCGAAGATGGGCCCGAATAAGCCCGGGGCCGGATCCCACATAGCCACCGCTTCATTCCTGGTCGATCCGGAAGCCCGCAGCCGCGGCGTGGGGCGAGCGCTGGGCCGCTACGCAATCGACTGGGCGCGGCAGGAAAACTACCACGGCATCCAGTTCAACGCGGTTGTCGAAACCAATGAGGCGGCCGTGCACCTGTGGCAATCGCTGGGCTTCACGATCCTGGGCACGGTTCCGGGAGCATTCAGGCATCCCACCCAGGGGCTGGTGGGTCTGCACTTCATGTTCCTGCCCCTGGACCCTACTGTTTCAGCGGAGCATTAGCCGCGCGCGTCGAACCGCTCGCGGGCGGCGAGCACCTTGGGCACATGCTCTTCGGACCACAGCCGCAGGATTTCCATGGGTTCCAGGATCCCCTGGCCCAAATCGGTCAGCTCATAGTCCACCCGCACCGGCACCTGGGCGAACACGGTGCGCTGCACCAGCCCGTCGCGTTCCAGGTTGCGCAGGGTATGGGTGAGCACCTTCGGGGTGACGGCTCCGACGCGTTGGCGTAACGCAGAGAAACGTTGCGGTCCGCCAGCCAGCGCCAGAAGCACCAGCGGTGTCCATTTATCGCCTAGACGCTGCATAATTTCACGTGAAGGGCATTCCTGCACGAACACGTCGAAGGGTTCATGGCTATCCATGAGGAAACCTGGTTTCGTTGTAGTGGCCGGTATCTAAAAGATACCATTGACTCGAACCCGCTTCCCCCAAGGAAAGAGAGCACCATGAAGATTGCAGTTTACGGAGCGACCGGCATGGTCGGCTCGGAAGTTGTTGCCGAAGCCATTTCCCGCGGCCACGAGGTCACCTCGGTCACCCGTTCGGGCAAGGACGTCGAAGGCACCACCGCAGTGGCCGCCGAGCTGGGCGACGGCGCAACCTACCGCGATCTGGGCAAGGGCAACGACGTAATCGTCATCGCCGTGCCGCCATCGCGCACCGGCGGCGACCACCAGGAATACCTGGACGCCTTCGAGCAGATCACCGAAACCCTGGTTCCGGCCCGCCTGGTCGTGGTCGGCGGCGCCGGCGCCACCGAAGTCGAGGGCGTGCGCCTGGTCGACACCCCGGGATTCCCCGAGGAATACAAGGCCGAGGCCACCACCTGCGCCGAGGTCTATGACATGTTCACCTCGGTGTCCGGCATCACCTGGACCGTCGTGGCCCCGGCCCCGGTCATCATGCCAGCGCGCCGCACCGGCAGCTACACCCTGGGCACCGATTCGCCGGCTGGCGACTTCGTTTCCTCCCAGGACTTCGCCGTAGCGATCCTCGATGAGATCGAAACCCCGGTCCACGAGAACCGCCGCATGACCGTAGCCAGCGAAAAGTAGTCCGCTTCGCAGACTGCCGCTGGCAGGCATTCGCCAGATCGGAGCGAGACGCTCCGATCTGACGAATGCGTTCCGGATGACTAGAGTTGGTTTGGTCATCACCACTAGTTCATCGAGGTAAGCACTTCCCCATGCAACGAAACTCGCGCGCATCCCGGATCCTCGGCTGCGCTATCGCGCTCCCGCTCGTTGGATCCCTGCTGGCCAGCTGCTCGGCAGGAGCCGGATCCGATTCCGCCGAAGAGAATGTGAAGCCGGTAGCCGGCGGCACCCTGGTCTACGCGTCGGGCGATGCCGAGCCGTCCTGCCTGGACCCGCATGTGGGCGGCAACTACCCGCAGGCCCTGGTGGCCAGCCAGTACCTCGAATCACTGTTCACCAAGGATGCTAACGGGAAGATCATCCCGTGGCTTGCCGAAAGCTCCGAAGTATCGGAAGACGGCCTGACCCGCACCATCACTCTGCGCGACGGCATCACCTTCACCGACGGCACCAAGCTCACCGCCGAGGCCATCAAGGCCAATATCGAGCACCTGAAGGATCCAAATACCGCCTCCTCCACCGGCTATCTGGCCGTGGGCAAGGTCGTGGACATCGAGATCGCCGATGAGCTCACCGCCAAGCTGACGCTCTCCGCCCCGGATAACGCGCTGCTCGAATCGCTGTCCATGCCGTGGACCGCCATCGAATCCCCCAAGGCGCTGGAACGCGACCAGGCCACCAACTGCGCCTCCCCGGTAGGCACCGGCCCGTTCAAGGTCGAGTCCTGGGAGCACCAGAAGGCAGTGAACCTGGTCCGCAACGAAGACTACGTGCTGCCGGTGGACGACGCGGCGCGTGCCGATGACAAGGCCTATCTGGATGGCATCACCTGGCGCTTCATCCCGGAGGCCGCCACCCGCTACGCCGCATTGCAGTCCGGCGAGGTCGACGTGATCGACAATGCGCAGCCGGACACCATTGCCACCGCAACGAAGGACAACTCGCTGGGCCACCTGGATGCCCCGCGCCCGGGCGCTTCCAACCGCATCGAGCTGAACAGCTCCAAGGCGCCCTTCGATGACCAGCGCGTGCGCGAAGCCTTCATCCGCGCTGTGGATGCCAACTCCGGCATCAGCGCCCTCTACTTCGGCACCGCGCAGCGCAGCTACTCGCTGCTTTCTTCCGTGGAGCCGCTGGGCTACTCCGACGAGTCGCTGTTCGGCACCGATGCGGCCAAGGCCAATGAGCTGCTCGACGAAGCTGGCTGGAGTGAGCGCGACGCCGAAGGCTACCGCGTGAAGGACGGCAAGCGCCTGTCCCTGGACTTCCCGGTCTCCACCAACCAGTCTGTTCCTGCCGAGCAGTCCCTGTTCGAGCAGTTCCAGGCCCAGGCCAAGGCCGTGGGCTTCGAGGTGAAGATCCAGCTGCTGGACCTCTCCAGCTGGTACGGCGCGCTGGCCAAGCATGAATACAACCTGGTCTCCGCCCCGTACACCAAGGTCGGCCCGTCGGTGCTGCGCATCCTCTACCACTCCGATTCGACCGTGCCTGCGCCATCGGGCTACTTCGCCAACAACGCGCAGGTGAAGAACGAGAAGCTGGATGGGATCCTGGCCGAGGCGGAGCAGACCAGCGACGAGGCGCAGCGCGCCTCGCTGTATGAGCAGGCGCAGAAGCTGGTGCTCGAGGGCTACTACGTGCTGCCGCTCTACGACCAGCAGAACCACTTCCTCTACGGCAAGAACGTGCACGGAGTCGGCGCCACCACCGCGGTGTCCTCGCCGACCTACTACGACACCTTCATCACCGAGTAGCAACCGGTGGGCACGATTGCTTGGGCCGGGCGCAAGATCGGCGGCGCGCTAGTGGTGCTGTGGCTGGTCGCCACCGCCATCTTCATCGCCATCCGGCTGATCCCCGGCGACCCGGCCGAAGCAATCATGGGCGGCCCCGGCTCCCAGGCCTCGGCCGAAGCGCTGGCGGCTGCCCGCGCCGAATACGGGCTGGACCACCCGCTGGCCGCCCAGTACCTGATGTATCTGGGCAAGCTGGCCAGCCTGGATTTCGGCACTTCCTATTCGCTCAAGCAACCGGTGATCGGCATCATGGGCGAAGTCCTGCCCAACACGCTCTGGCTGGCGCTGCTCGCCCTGGCCGCCGCGTGGGTGCTCTCCCTGTGCTTCGCAGCCCTGGCCATGCGCGCCAACCGGGTGGGCGCCTGGGTGGGCAATATCGTGGAAATCGTTGCCGCCGCGGTGCCGCACTTCTGGCTTGGCGCGGTGCTGATCATGCTCTTCTCCTCGATGCTCGGCTGGCTGCCGGCGGTGGACAACGGCACGACCCAGGGCCTGGTCCTGCCGGTGCTGACCCTGGCCCTGCCGCTGGCCGGCTTCCTCACCCAGCTGATGCGCGATTCGCTCAGCGAGGCCATGTCAAGCCAGTTCGCGCTGGCCGCCCGGGCCCGCGGCGAGAGCCGGCTGGCAGTCTTCTGGCGCCATGGCCTGCGCCATGCGGCGTTGCCCGCACTGGGCCTGACCGGCTGGGCGTTCTCCTCGCTGCTCTCCGGGGCCGTGGTAGTCGAGGCGATCTTCGCCCGCCCGGGCCTGGGCCGTTCGCTGCTCTCTGCGGTGCTGGCCCGCGACATTCCCATGGTCACCGGCATCGCCTTGTTCTCCGCATTGGTGTACATCGTGGTCATGGCCATCACCGAAGGCCTCGAACGCGCCATCGACCCGGCAGGAGCGAGCTCATGAGCCGCACCGCCAAGATCCTCGGCCTCAGCTTCATCGCACTGTGGCTGCTGATCGCGCTGGCTCCCTCGGTGCTGGCTCCCGGCGACCCATTGGCCGTCAACCCTGCCGAGGCATTCCAGGCACCGGGCACCGCGCACTTCTTCGGCACCGACGAATCCGGCCGCGACATCTATACCCGCGTCATCCACGGCGCCCGCGACTCGCTGGCCATCGGCTTGGCCGCCACCGCACTGGGCATGGGGCTGGCCATCATCTTGGGCACCGTCGCGGCACTGTCCCCGCGCTGGCTCGATGAGATCATCCTGCGGGTGCTCGAAGCGCTGTATGCCATTCCTTCACTGCTGATGGCGCTGCTGATCATCGCCTTCACAGGGCCCGGCGTCGGACCGGCCATCGTCGCTGTGGGCCTTTCCACCGCACCTGGCTACGCCCGGCTTGTGCGCAGCCAGATCCGCACGTTGAAGAGCTCGGAAATGCTGGAGGCGGCCACCGTGCTGGGCCGCGGCACCTGGCTGCGCGTGCGCAACCACCTGGTGCCCAACGCCCTGAAGCCCCTGCTGGCACTGGTGACCTTGGGGATTGGCCAGGCGGTCATCTGGGCCGCCGCACTGTCCTTCCTGGGCTTGGGCACCCCGCCCCCAGCACCCGAATGGGGTGCCATGCTCTCGGCCGGGCGCACCTACCTGCACCTGGCCTGGTGGATGAGCCTGTTCCCCGGTCTGGCCATTGTCTTCGTGGCCGCCGGCGCCACCCTGATCGGCCGCACGCTGGGCGGAAAGGCCAGGACCGCGTGAACGGGCAAGCATTGATCACCGCCAGGAACCTGTCGGTCAGCTTCGGTTCCACCGTGGCGGTGAGGAACGTTTCCTTCACCGTCCAGGCCGGACGCTGCCTGGCCCTGGTGGGCGAATCAGGCTCCGGGAAATCCGTGACCGCACGCAGCCTGCTGGGACTCTCCGGCGGCACCGCGACCGCGGACGAGCTGGCAGTCTGCGGGCAGGATGCCCTGTCGCTGTCCGAGCGCAGCTGGCAGCAGATCCGCGGCAATTCCGTCTCGATGATCCTGCAGGATGCGCTGATGGCGCTGGATCCGCTGCGCCCGGTGGGCCGGGAAATCGGCGACGCGCTCAAGGCCCACGGCAAGCTGTCCCGGGCGCAGCGCCGGCAGCGGGTGTTCCAGGTGCTTGAGTCCGTGCGCATGCCCGAACCGGAACGCCGCGCCAAGCAGCGTTCCACCGAGCTCTCCGGCGGGATGCGCCAGCGCGCGCTGATTGCCCAGGCGCTGGCCGGCAATCCGCAGGTGGTCATCGCCGATGAGGCCACCACCGCGCTGGACTCGGCGCTGACCGCCTTGGTTCTCGCACAGCTGCGCGAGCTGAAGGAGCAGGGCCGCGGCGTGCTGATGATCAGCCACGACCTGGCCCAGGTAGCCCACCTGGCCGATGACATCGCGGTGATGCGCCAAGGCGAGATTGTCGAGGCCGGAGTCACCGCGCAGATCCTGGGCAACCCGCAGCACGAGTACACCCGGCAGCTGCTGCGCGCCGTGCCCTCGGGCGTGCCGCGCTTCGCCCCCTTGTCGGCATCCAGCAGGCCGTTGGCCGCACCGATGCAGCACGATGCCGCGACGGCTTCCAGCGCCCTGTCGGCCAAGGGGCTGTCCAAGAGCTTCGGCAAGCACACGGCGGTCGAGTCGGCCAGTTTCGAGCTGCCGCGCGGCAGGACCCTGGGCATCGTTGGCGAATCCGGATCGGGCAAGACCACCACTGCCCGCATGGTCCTGGGCTTGCAGCAACCGGATGCCGGCACCGTCGAGCTGCTCGGCGAACGCTTCGCCCCGGCCCATGAGCCGCAGCGCCGGAAGCTGCGCGAGCAGATGGGTGCGATCTACCAGAACCCGCTGGGATCCTTCGACCCGCGCTATTCCGTGGGCCAGCTGCTGGCCGATGTGCTGAGCCGGGGCAAGTCCAAGCGCGCGGCCGAGTACCGCATTCCGGTGACGGAGCTGCTGGAACAGGTTGAATTATCCCCTGGTTTGCTGGAGCGCAATCCGCGCGAGCTCTCCGGCGGGCAGCGCCAGCGCCTGGCCATTGCCCGTGCGCTGGCGCCGAAGCCATCGGTGCTGGTCCTCGACGAGCCGGTCTCCGCACTGGACGCTTCCATCCAGGCCACCGTGCTGGATCTGCTGGATAGGATCCAGGTCGAAACCGGGACCAGCTACCTGTTCATCAGCCACGATTTATCGGTCATCGAGCATATGAGCGATACGGTCGCGGTGATGCACCAAGGCAAGATCATCGAGCAGGGCGCGACTGCCCACCTATTCGCTGCCCCGCAACAGGAGTACACGAAGCTGCTGCTCTCGGCCATGCCTCGGTTGCGCTAGCCGGCATTCCGTCGCTCCCGCAGGCCCAGGCCGTGCCACGGCACCCTGCAATCCTCTGGGGGTCCGGAAAATACGTCAGATCAGATGAGCCAGCATCTCTGGTCCAACCGGCTGGATACCGTCCAATTCCGGCGGTAGCGGAAGAATCTCTTCCTATAATTATCCGGAGCCCCAGTGGCCTGGCAAACGGCCTCTGGCAACCATTCGGAGACGCAAAAAGCAGAGGATTCAAATCATGGCGCAAGACCTGAACGGCAAAGTTGTTATCGTGACCGGCGCGGCAGGTGGCCAAGGCGCCGCCGACGCGCGCCTGCTGGTTGAGCGTGGCGCCAAGGTGGTGCTGACCGACTTCAACGCCGAACTGGGCGAGGAAACGGCCGCGGCCTTGGGCGAGAATGCCATTTTCGTGAAGCACGACGTGTCCAGCGAGGAAGACTGGGCCAAGGTCATCGAGACCACCATCGCCACGTTTGGCCAGATCAATGCCCTGGTCAACAACGCAGGAATCCTCAAGATGGAACCGCTGGAGTCATCGAGCGCGCAGACCATCGACAAGCTGCTGGCCGTGAACGTGCGCAGCGTCTACCTGGGCATGATGGCCGTGGTTCCTGCACTGAAGGAGGCCGGTGGCGGCTCCATCGTCAACATCTCCTCGCTGGCTGGCATGAGCGGCCAGGCCAACGCTGTTGCCTACTCGGGATCCAAGTGGGCGGTGCGCGGCATGACGAAGTCGGCAGCGCTTGAGCTGGGCCAGTACGGCATCCGGGTGAACTCGGTGCACCCGGGCACCATCGCCACGCCGATGACCGCAGGCATGCTGCGAGCACCGATCGATGCCGCCTTCCCGCTCGCTGCCATGAACCGCGTAGGAACCCCCGATGACATCGCTCCGGCAGTGGCGTTCCTAATTTCCGACGAGTCGACCTACATCTCCGGCGCGGAGCTTGTCATCGACGGCGCCAGCGCCGTAGGGCAGTCCTCCCAGTTCACCGCCATGATGTCGCGCGGCTAATCTCCAATAACGCCTACCAGCAGTGCGCCGCCACCCATGGACGGTGGCGGCGTACAGCTGCCTGCATCTGCACGCTGGGCGTCGGATCCAGCGCTCACGGGGCTCCGGGAATTTGCACGATCTCACCGTTGCGCGGCAATTGACCGTTGAAGTTCATGTCAATGGCTTGCGCCCGTTCGATGGGTAGTCGATCAATGGCTTGCACGTGGACATGCGGCTCGGTGCTGTTGCCGGAATTTCCGCAGGCGGCCATAGGATCCCCGAGCACGACGTGGTCTCCGACGCCAACTTCGAGGCTGCCCTGCTTCAGATGGCATAGCGCAACGACCGCTGCACCGGTTTGGATCATGACATGGTTCCCGGCGAGCGCCTGCCAACCTTGGGCAAGCCGCTGGCGTTGGGTCAGCGCATAGCCAACGGATGCCAACCCGCGTCGGGCTCGATGGTCGGGCATCGAGTCGTCCGCCGCGATGACGGTCCCGGCGAACGGCGCCAGAATGGGCGCCCCGAATCCGAAAAAGCTCGTTGGCTCCTCTGTACCTAACCAGGTCCTGGCGGTCACTGGTGCGGACCTTCCCTGCTCATCGACCTGGACGAAGTCGATGGCATATGAGGAGGCCAACAGGGTTGTTCCGTGGCTGGGCACCCGGTCTGCCGGGCTATTCTGGACCAGCCAGAGACCGGTGAAGGGATAGCTCAGGTGCACTGCATTACCGCCGCTCATAAAACCCCTGTAGCCCAAAACCCATGTTGCCTTCTTGTACAAGATCTACCATAGGGTCATGATTTCCCTGACCCTCTCCGACTTCCGCAACCGCCAGGCCGATCTCATCGCCGCAGCACAGCGTGAGCCAGTCGTGATCACCTCCTGCGGCGCTGGTCGACGCGCAGTCGTGGTGTCACCGGCGTTCTACGATCGTGCGCTCCAGGCGTTGGAAGATCAAGCTGACATTAGTGCCGCGGCGGCAGCACGCCAAGAGACCGAACGCATTTCGCACGAGGATCTGGCCACCGAGCTCGGTCTCTGATCCGTAGCGTATCGCATCGGAACCGGTGACTAGCGAGTCGTTCATGACGTCGTGGACGATGAACTGGTTGTGCTGCCCCTCAGGCTCGGGCACCGTCGAGAACTCTATCGATGAGCGGCGATGGTTCCTCATCGATCCCAATGTAGATCTCACGCACTCGAGCCCCAGCGTGGAGGCCAAAGGCACCGATTGGGACCTTATAGTACGGGACTTGGACAGTTAGCTTCACGGTGGGCACCAACGACTTCAATTCGCGAGGGGCAAGCACTCGGCCCTCGGCAAAACCCGCCTTCAGCAGCCCCGATGACGACAGTGAGGTGCACTTCAGCGACACGCGGAAAATGGCGATCGATCAGCGTGACGCCGACGACCGTCCCCTCACTGCTTCGGATAGCCCACGTCTCCTTGGAGTGAGCTGCCTCGATGCAATCCTCGTTGGAATCCGGCCGCGCGAATCACTCGGGGACCGTGGCGAGCAACTTCGCGACGTCCTCAGGCGCCTGCCGGTCGCGCCGAACAACGAATCCTGTACTGGTCAGGCGACAGCTAGAGGTGTGATCGCCTCGATCTGCTCAGACACCCGGTCCCGGGCTAGCCCCAGCTCATAGTGCGCCTGCAGGTTGAGCCAGAACTGTGGGTCGATCCCGAAGTAGCGCCCAAGGCGCAACGCCGTGTCAGCAGTGATCGCACGCTTGCCGTGCACGATCTCATTGATGCGGCGTGGCGGCACGCCGATAGATACAGCCAGCTTGTTCTGGGTGATCCCGAACCCTTCGATGAAGTCCTCCATGAGAACTTCACCTGGATGAACGGGATCCCACTTCTCAGTGGTAGTCGACGAGTTCGACATTCTCGGCACCTCCTTCTGTCCAGCTGAAACAGATTCGCCACTGATCGTTGACCCGGATGCTGCGCTGTCCCACACGGTCGCCTTTCAGCGACTCCAACCGGTTGCCAGGTGGCACGCGCAGCGAGTCGAGGAATCGAGCGGCATGGATCTGCGTCAGCTTTCGAATGGCTGCCTTCTGGACACGGGGATCGACCGACGGCACCTTATCGCGATGCCAAAGTCGCTCAGTCGCCTTGTCGGCGGAGGATCTGATCACACCTACAGCATGCCACGCTTAACGCGATGCGTCAATAACGCTATACGTTAAACCGGAGCTCAACCGCGCTCCCGCCACTCACGACTACCCGTAGGCTCTGAGTCCCTAGACCAGGTCCGACATCTGGTCCTTGACCTGCTTGCGCAGGATCTTGCCCAGCAGCGAACGCGGCATCTCGTCGATCTGCACGATGCGCTTGGGCACCTTGTAGGCGGCCAGCAGCTCGCGGCAGTGGGCGCGCAACGCATCCTCGTTCAGGCCGGCGCCTTCTTCGAGTTGCACCGCGGCAACCACCATTTCGCCGCCACGGGCCAATGGCTTGCCGAAGACTGCGGCATCGGCAACATCGGCATGCTGGCGCAACGCGATCTCCACCTCGGTCGGAGACACGTTGAAGCCGCCGGTGATGATCAGTTCCTTGGCGCGGTCCACCACCTGGGCGAAGCCGTCCTCGTCCACGGTGACCACATCGCCCGAACGCAGCCAGCCGTCCTCGGTCTTGGCCTTGGCAGTTTCCTCCGGGTTGTTCCAGTAGCCCTGGAACACCTGCGGGCCCTTGACCAGCAATTCGCCCGGTTCGCCCTGGGCGACTTCCTTGGACGGGTCTTCCACATCGACGACCTTCATCAGCGTCGAGGGGAAGGGCACGCCGATGGTGCCGGTGCGCCGGCTCGGGTGGAAGGGATTGCCCAGTGCCACCGGGGAGGACTCGGTCATGCCGTAGCCTTCCACCAGCAGGCCGCCGGACATCGACTCCCACAGCTCCACTACGTGGTCCGGCAGGTTCATTGCCCCGGAGATGCAGTACTTGGCGCTCTTCAACGACATCCCGCGTTCCTTGGCGGCCAGTGCGGTGCGTTCGTAGATGGGCGGCACCGCGCAGTACACAGTGGCCGGGGATTTCTTCCAGGCATCCAGGATCATGTCCGGGTCGAATTTCGGGAAGAGCACCAGCAGGCCCTGCTTCTTCACGCCGAAGGTCAGGTACAGGGTCATGCCGAAGGCATGGAACATCGGCAGGATCGCGTAGAGGATTTCCTCGCGCTCCTTGGCCCCGAGCATCCAGGCCTCGCCCTGCAGGGCGTTGGAGTACAGGTTGAAGTGGGTGAGCATGGCGCCCTTGGGGTGCCCGGTGGTGCCCGAGGTGTACTGGATGACCGCCAGGTCGTTGACGTCCGGATGCGGGTGGCTTTCATCCAGTGCCGGCCCGGAGAGCAGCTCCTTCCAGGCCACGGTGCCCGAGGTGCGGGCGGTGAGCGAGGCCTTGGTTTCGCGCAGCTTCTTCACCGGAAGGTTCAGCGCCAGGCGCTTGATGGCAGGGAAGGCTTCGAGCAGGTTGACCGAGACGATCGAGTCGAGCTGCACGTCCTTGGGGAATTCCTGGAGGTTGGCCACGACCTTGTCCCAGGCAATCACGATGCGCGCCTGGTGGTCTTCGAACTGGTGGCGCAGTTCGCGCGAGGTGTACAGCGGGTTGTGCTCCACCACGACGGCGCCAAGGCGCAGGATCGCGTAGAAAGCTACCACGTGCTGCGGGCAGTTGGGCAGGACCAGTGCCACGCGGTCCCCGGCACGCACGCCGAGCTTGCGCAGGCCTTCGGCGGCCTTTGCGACCTGGTCCCCCAGCTCGGCGTAGCTGGTGCGGCGGCCGAAGAATTCGGTCGCCGAGCTGTCGCCGGCTTCGCGAACCGAGCGCTCGAACATGCGGCTGAGCGGTTCGGTGGGCAACTCGATTTCGGCAGGGACTCCGGGCTGGTAATTCGCCACCCATGCGGGCGCAGCACTATTTTCCATATCTCCAATCATGCCTTGTTGCGTCCCTTGGCGCGATTTCGCACCGGCGGCACGCGGTGAAACGCTGTGCCCATGTTGCCTGCGTCACTGGATAGACTGCCGGTAGAAGATGAGGAGGCCATGATGGTGCGCTGCTACCCGCAGGAACCGGAATTCACCAGCAAAACTGCCGCCGAGCAGAAGGTGTGGGAGATTCTGCGCCGCGACTTGCCGGATGACGCATTGCTGTTCCATTCAGTGCAGCTGCGCCATCAGCGGGCAGAACACGAAATTGATCTGCTGGTGCTCCTGCCCGGAGTCGGCGTTGCAGTCATCGAGGTCAAGGGCGGGCTGATCAGCGTGGAGAACGGCACCTGGTACCAGTCCGGGGCCAAGGACAAGCATCCATTGAAGGAAAGCCCCATGGCCCAAGTGCAAAGCGCATCCCATGCGCTGCGCGAACTGCTGGGCAAGCACATGGGCAGCCGCTTCACCAGCCGCATCGCTGATCTCGTCTGCTTCCCCTACACCGATTGGCCGGCCGGCTATTCATCGGTGGGCCTTCCACGTGATCTGGTGATTGACCGGGGCCAGGTCGAGCACCTCGTCGAGCACCTGCACCAAGCCATCGAAGAGCGCGGTGCCGGTTCCTCCACGCTCGCTCCGGAGTTCGCCGAGCGCATGGTCAGGCATTCGAATGGGGACACCGGTCCGCTGGGGGCGACACCGGCCGAGGTCGATTACGCCCAGGCCATGTCCAACGAGGACATCCAGGAAACGCTCACCACCCGCCAGTCCATCTTGCTCTCCTGCACCCGCTCCTTGAATCGCGTGCAGTTCCTTGGCGGCGCCGGAAGCGGCAAGACCTGGATGGCGTTGAAGAAGGCCAAGGAACTTGCCAAGGAGGACAAGCGGGTCGGCCTGTTCTGCTACAACAAGGGCCTGGGGCTCTACCTGCAGTCCGAGGTGGGCACCTGGCGCCAGAACAAGCCGGTGCACGTTGGCGAATTCCACGAATATGCCCGGAAGCTCGGCGTACCCGATGGGTACGGCCAAGAATACTTCGAGGTGGAATTGCCGCAGCATCTGCTCGCGTTGAGCCGGACCCTGCCCGAAGAAGAGAAGCTTGATGCGGTGATTGTTGACGAAGCCCAGGACTTCGCCGGCAGCTGGTGGGAAGCGCTGCTGGCCTGCACCAAGGATCCGGCCGACGGCGAAGTCTACGCCTTCATGGATGACCGCCAGGATGTGTACCAGCGCTGGGACGGGCAGTTCTCCGGGGATGGCATGCCGCTGGTTCCGATCCACGTTGACGATAATCTGCGCAACACCCGCCGGATTGCCGATACGTTCAAGGAGATCATCGGCAACCACTCAAGGCTTCGCGGCGGCGAGGGCTACGCTGTCCGCTACGTCAATTGCGCAACGGAAGATGCCGTGGATGTCGCTTCCGATTGCGTTGATGCGCTGCTGGACGAGGGGTGGGCGAACAACCAGATCGCGTTGCTGACCACCAACCGGCGCCACCCGATTCACCAGGACCACTTCGAGAACGGCACGATCGACAGCGAGTACTGGCCTGCCTTCCACCGGGATGAGGAGGAATTCTATGGCCATGTGCTCGGCTTCAAGGGGCTGGAGCGCAGCGTGGTGATCCTCTGCGTCAACGGCTTCAAGGACATGCAGCGCGCTACCGAGCAGCTCTACGTCGGCTTTTCCCGGGCACGCAGCCTGCTGGTGGTTGTCGGCGAGAAGGACCTCATCGATGAGGCCAGTGGCGCGAATCGGCAAATTTCCCTGGACGCGGCGCTGGACTGGTGGCCGTCGGCCGACACCGTGAGCAGCTAGAAATTCAGCCCGCGGGCCGCCACATCCCATTCTTCGCTCGTGCCGTCCTCATGCACGGCCAGCACGGTATCAACCAGGTTCACTGCGACGCAGACGTGGTTGGGGATGACCTGCAGCTGCTGGCCATGGGCCGGCAGCGGCTGGTCTTCGGGCCACAGCACGGTGGCATGGTGCTCGGACAGCGCACTGATCCGGGCTTCCGGGCATTCGGCGATGCGCCCGTAGCCGGTAGCCCAAGCCGGGCGGTCGCCGCCGAGCATCTTGCTGCCGGCGTCCAGCACAATGCGCCGGGGAATCTGCGCATCGCCTTCATGCCGGCTGATCACGGTGGATGCGACAGAAAGCGAAATGTCCTCCCAGCGCACGCGCCCCAGCTCGAACTGCTGCGCATCGCCAAAGACATAGACCCCGGGACGCACCTCGGTCAGCACCGAGTTGTCGCTGAGTTCCGCCGTCGGTGTGGAACCGCCGCTGATCCGCTTGATCTTATGCCCTGCCTCGCGCAGCAGGAAAGCCGCCTCGGCCAGGGCCTTGTGCTCATCGTTCAATGCCGCGTCAATGCCGTCCGGCGAGTAGCTGTGGCCGGGGAAGGTGAAGATCCCGTGCACGCGCATCCCCAAAGCACGGGCGGCCTCGGCAATTTCAACTGCGCCTTGCGGGCTGGTGCCGCTTCGGTGATGGCCGCTGTCGATCTCGATGACGAGCTTGACCTTGGAGGCCTTCTCCCCCAGCATCTTGGCCATCTGCTGGACGGCTTCGACCGAGTCAGTGCCAATACTCAGCTTGGCCCGGCGCATCAGCTCCATGATCCGCTCTGCCTGGGATTCATTGACCCACAGCGGGTAGGCGATGAAGATCTTGGCGACCCCGTGCAACGCGAAGGCGAGGGCTTCGCCCACGGTGGCCACGGTGAGTCCGGCGGCACCGGCATTCATCTGGCGTTCGGCGATCTCATGCATCTTATGGGTCTTGGCATGCGGGCGCAGCTTCAGCCCTTGGCTTGCCACCCGATGGGCCACCCGGTCGATGTTCTGCTGGAGCTTCGCTACGTCAACGATGATCTGCGGGGTGTTGATGCCGGCCGGGATAATGCCCAAATTTTCTGTCCTTCTTGCACGTGTACTGCGTCGCAGGGAACCTGTGGAATTGCATTCCCGCCGATCTGAAAGACTACCGCAGGAAGCTTTGTATAGGGGAAGGAAGAACTAGCGCGGCAGCGTGCCTGGCCGGCTGGACAGCTTGGTGGACAGCTCATGGGCGTGGTGCAGCAAGAGGTTGCCCAGTTCCTGACGGCGGCCTTCTTCAAAGCGGGTGTGGATTCCGGTCAGGCTCAGCGCCCAGGCGGGCTGCCCGGAGTTGTCGAAAACTGCAGCGCCCATGCCCCAGCTGCCCTCGACGATCAGTCCGGGGTTGACCGAATAGCCCAGCTGGCGGGTTTCGGCGACCTTCTTGCGCAGCTCGTCGCGTGAATGCGCCGGCCCGTATTCCGGCTCCAGGTCGGCGTTGCGCAGATAGCGTTCGATCCCCTGCTCGGGCAGGAACGCAAGAATGGCGATGCCGGCCGAGGCGACACCGAGCGGGAAGCGCCGGCCTTCATACAGGACGAAGGAGCGGATCGGGAAGGCCCCGTCCTGGCGCAGCAGGCACACGGTTTCGTCCCCGCGGCGGGCCGAGAGGAACGCGCTTTCTCCGGTGGCCTCGGCGAGCGCTGCCACGTGTTCACGGGCCAGTTCGCTGATGTCGTAGCGTTCGGCCGCCACCGCGCCCATGAGGTAGAGCTCGGGGCCCAGCAGCCAGCGGCCGGTGCGGTTATCGTGGTCGCAGAATCCTTCGGTGGCCAGCGCACTGAGCAGCCGGTGCACGGTGGGGCGGGCCAACGCGGTGCTCCGGGCGGCCTGCGTCGTGGTGATGCCCTCGGGCATGGAGGTGCTTACGGCGCGCAGCACGGCGGCCAGCCGTCCGACGACCTGGGTTCCAGCCGGGGAATTGCTCATGACCACATTATGGACGATGGGGGTTCGGGCCTGGTAGATTTCGGCTTCATACTTTGTCGCCGCACCCCTGTTGCAGTGGGGCCGATCGGCGGATAATTTGGCACATGGAAAAGACATGGCAGATCGTCATCGACTGCGCTGAGCCGCAAGCGATGGTCCGGTTCTGGACCGAGGCGCTGCGCTACGTTCCCGAGCCCGCTCCTGATGGGCATCCGACCTGGCGCGCCTACTGGCGGTCGATGGGTGTGCCCGAGGATGAATTGCCGCCCGGCGCCGGCGACGCTCCGGAGTCGCTGGTCGATCCGCACGGTGGTGGTCCCCGGATTTGGTTCCAGCAGGTGCCGGAAGCCAAGCACGTCAAGAACCGCCTGCATCTGGATTTGCTGGTCAGCGGCGGCCGCGGTGTCCGCTTCGAGCAGCGCCGGCAGATCATCACCGACGAGGCAGAGCGCCTAGTCGGTTTGGGGGCAAAGGTCCAGACCGTTCACGACATGCCCGAGATGGGCCATTTCGCCATTTGCATGCTCGATATCGAAGGCAACGAGTTCGACATCGTCTAGCTCCCGTCATACGCGTCCATGATATGGACAGGGTGTCCACTTCTCTTCACCATCCGACCAATTCACCGGCAAATCTCCGGGCCTATTGCATGCTCACCTGCGACTACGTACGTTAGGGACTAAGCAGATCCGAGCTCCACATAGTGGACACATGGAGGAATCGATGACAACGAAGTTTCAGGATGACGCAGCCGCTGCTTTGGCTGCCGTCGTCAAGGATGGCATGACCATCGCAGTAGGCGGATTCGGCCTATCCGGCATCCCGAACCGGCTGATCACCGCGTTGCGGGACTCGAAGGCAACCAACCTGACGATCGTTTCAAACAACATGGGCGTGGATGGCAAGGGGCTGGGCGTCCTGTTGGAAAACAAGCAGGTTTCCAAGGTCCTGGCCTCCTACGTCGGGGAGAACAAGCTGTTCGCCCAGCAGTTCCTTGATGGAGATCTGGAAGTTGAATTCTGCCCGCAAGGCACCTTGGCCGAGCGCCTGCGTGCTGGCGGTGTCGGCATCCCCGCGTTCTTCACGCCAACCGGCGTGGGAACGCCGATTGCCGAAGGCAAGGAAGTCATGGAATTCAATGGCAAGCCGGCGATCCTGGAACGCGGCATCTTCGCCGACATCGCCCTGGTCAAGGCGCACCAGGCGGATGCGGAAGGCAACCTGCGCTATCGGATGACCTCGAAGAACTTCAACCCGCTGGCCGCCATGTCCGGCCGGCACACCTTCGCCGAGGCCGAAGAAATCCTCGATGACTACCTGGATCCGTCATTGGTGGAAACCCCGGGAATTTTCGTGCAGACCCTGGTCCAGGCCGATGAGGTCAAGGACATTGAACAGCGCACCGTGCGCAGCCGAGAGGAGGCCTGAACATGTGGACACGAGATGAAATGGCGGCCATCGCCGCCAGCGAGCTGACCGATGGCCAGTACGTGAACCTGGGCATTGGCATCCCCACCATGGTGGCCAATAACCTGCCGGACGGCGTATCGGTCAAGCTGCAGAGCGAGAACGGCCTGCTGGGCATGGGCCCCTTCCCCTATGAAGGCGAAGAAGACGCTGATTTGATCAATGCCGGAAAGCAGACCGTGACGATCCTGCCCGGCGGCAGCTTCTTCGATTCGGCGACCTCCTTCGGCATGATCCGCGGCGGCCACGTCCAGACCGCGATCCTCGGAGCCCTGCAGGTGGCCGCCAACGGCGATCTGGCCAACTGGACCATCCCGGGCAAGCTGGTCAAGGGCATGGGCGGCGCCATGGATCTGGTCGCTGGCACCCCACGCGTGATCGTCTTGACCGACCACGTGGCCAAGGACGGAACATCGAAGATCGTGGAGAAATGCGACCTGCCGCTGACCGGAGTCGGCGTGGTCAACCGCATCATCACCGATCGAGCAGTGTTTGATATAGAGGACTCGAGCTTGACCCTGCGTGCAGTAGCCCCGGGGGAAAGCGTGGAAAGCATCAAGGAAATCACGGCAGCGGAATTTGCCGTGGATATTGTGGAGGATCTGAAAGCATGACCGCAAAGATTGTGGGCTACGCCCGCACCCCGTTCGTGAAGTTCAATGGCGTCTTCGCCGCGGTTCCGGCCACCGAGCTGGGCGCGCACGCCGCCAAGGCGGCACTGGAAGGCGCTGGAGTGGCACCCAGCGAGGTGCAGCAGGTCGTCGTCGGCCAGGTGCTGCAGGGGGGCGCTGGCCAGAATCCGGCCCGCCAGTCCGCTGTGGGCGCCGGTGTTCCACTGGATGTTCCGGCCATTGCGGTGAATGCGGTGTGCCTTTCGGGTGCCGAAGCAGTGGTGGCAGGTGCCCGCTTGATCAACAGCGGCGAAGCTGATGTCGTCCTGGCCATCGGCCAGGAATCGATGTCGCTGGCTCCGCACGTGCAGCGCGCCCGTGCCGGCGCCAAGTACGGTGCCATCGAAATGATCGACACCCTGGAATACGACGGCCTGACCGATGCCGCCGAGAAGCGTTCGATGGGTGCCTCCACCGAGGAGCACAACGCCAAGCTGTCGATGACCCGCGAGGCACAGGATACGGTTTCGGCCGCTTCCCACCAGCGCGCTGCCGCTTCCCGCGATTTCGCAGCCGGCGAGATTGCGCCTTTCACCATTTCCAGCCGCCGCGGCGACACCACCATCAGCGAAGATGACGGCGTCCGCGCAGACACCACCGTTGAGTCCCTGGGCAAGCTGCGCCCTGCCTTCGCCAAGGAAGGCACCATCACCGCAGGCAACTCCTCGCAGATCACCGATGGCGCCGCGGCAGTCGTGCTGGCCAGCGACGCGGCCATTGAGCGACTGGGCCTGAAGCCGCTGGCGGAAATCGTCTCCCATGCTTTTGTTGCCGGTCCGGACCGTACCCTGCACGAGCAGCCATCCAACGCAATCAGCGCAGCCCTGCAGAAGGCAGGTGCCGAAGCGAAGGACCTGAAGGCAGTGGAAATCAACGAGGCCTTCGCTGCCGTGTCGGTGCAGTCCACCAAGGCGCTCGGCCTGGATGCCTCCATCGTGAACCCGCATGGCGGCGCCATCGCCCTGGGCCACCCGATCGGTGCTTCCGGTGCACGAATCGTCGGCACCCTGGCCCGCCAGCTGCATGAACTGCCTGCCGGTTCGCTGGGTGCCATCGGCATCTGCGGCGGTGGCGGCCAGGGCACCGCATTGGTCCTGCGCTCGCTGTAGCCACCTGCTAACAAGCCGGTGCGGCCGGGTCCTGCTGGGATCAGGCCGCACCGGCTTTTTCGTTGTCCCAGTGGATCAAGAGCAAGAATTCTCGAGCTGACCGCTTGATGTTTCGATGCTGTGCCTTACGCTTTGTTTCTAATGCCAGAGCGGCTCCCGCGATACGTGGTTGATCAGCAGCTGCGGGTCCAGTTCGACATAGGTTCCATTGGCCATCCGCGGGTTGCTTTCTGCGGTGAGCGCAGCGATTACCGAGCAGATCAAGGCGCTGTGGCTGACTACCAGGACATTCTGTCCCGGATGCTGATGGCAGATCTTGAACAGCGCATTCACTGCACGGCCCACCAGGTGCTCTTCGGTTTCGCCGGTGCCCACCAGCAGCTGGCGCTGCTCATCGGCACCACCGGCAACCAGGGTGCCTTCCAGATTGCCGAAGTCCTGCTCCATCAGTTCCGGGTTCTCGTGCAGGGCGCGGATGCCCATGCTGTTCGCAATGATCTGCGCGGTTTGGCGGGCACGGAACAGCGGGGAGGAATACACAGCATCCCACGGTCCCTGAGGCGCCAGCTCGGCGGCGAGCTGCTGGGCTTGGCAGATGCCCGTGTCGTTCATCGGCAGGTCGCTGCGTCCATGCAGTCGTCCTGCCTTGTTCCATTCGGTCTGTCCGTGGCGGATCAGTACTAGTTTCTGTGCACTCATCGTCTTCTTCTTTCTGGCCTGCACCGCGGCGACACGCGCCCGGTGCTCAGTTCTGTTCTTCGAGTCAGTTGCTGGTCTGCGAACTCTTGACTGGCGCGGGCAGGGCCGGGCTTTCGTTCTGCGCAGGGCACTGGTCGCTGGACGCAGCGAACGCGTCCACTGTTTTTGCGCCGACATTGATGACGTTGAATGCCGTCGCGGGCTCGGCAACGATCTGGGTCGGGGCGAATGGATTCATGTTGTAGGACACTGCAGGAGCCATGAACACCGGGGTGTTCACCAGCTGGCTGGTGGACGCCTGGTGGTAGTGGCCGCAAAGGATCGCACGGATATCGCTACCGGCGGTAATGGCCGCCAGCTCCATGGGGTCCTGCAGTCCACGTCCGGCACGGGCCTCATTGGTGGCCTCCACCGGAGGATGGTGCAACAGCAGCAGGGATCCGCGCGGTGCTGGCGCCGCCAGGAGCATGGAAAGCCAATCGAGCTGCTCGCGTTCAAGGTTCCCCAGGGCCAGTTGGAATCCCCCGCTGTCCAGGCCGATGATTCGAAGCCCGTGGACCTCGTGCACCGTGTCGGCTGGACGGGGACCGGTGGACAGGCGCCTGGTGTTGAACCACTCCCCCACCGCTCCCAACGGGTCATGATTGCCCGGCACGCTGATGACCGGGCAGTCCAGTACACGCTGCGTCCGGTTGAACAGCTCGGCGGCCCGCTCATGGACGGGCGAACCGCGGTCGGCGATATCGCCAGTCACCACGATGGCATCCGGCTCCAGGCATGCGGCCGCTTCCAGCGCCTGCTCGGTGCGCTGCCACGAATCAATGGTCCCGTGAAGCAGCTGTCCTTCGGGGTGCAGGTGGGTGTCGCTCAATTGGATGATCGTCAGACGCTCCATCTATTCCCTCCCGTGCGGCTGCCGCATTTCATCCCATTGAACGCCGGAGGTTTGGCCAGCAGGTGAACAGGGCGCCGACACCATATGAAGTCCTGAAGAATCAAGGTTCCCCGAATGCCGGACAAATGGGCTATCTAAGACAGGGAAAACCCCGTATTACATGCTTTCTGGCGCATATGAACAGCGAGTAGCATTCAAAACGACTAACCTTGAAGAGAGAAGTTTTGAATCCACCGAGGAGCTATATCCATGACCGGCAGCAAAGTCGTCGCCTTTGGCCACTTCCAGCCAGAGCGCATCGTCCCGAATACCGAGCTGGAGAAGCTGGTGGAAACCAGCGACGAGTGGATTACCCGCCGCGTCGGCATCGAGGAACGCCGCTGGGGCACCGGTGTTGAAACCGTCGACTCCATGGCCATCAAGGCCGCCGAGATGGCTTTCGGCAATTCGGCGGACATCAAGGCAGCAGATATCGATTTGATTGTTGTCGCGACCTGCACCGCCACCGACCGCTCGCCGAATATGGCGGCCCGCGTTGCCGAGGCACTGAACATGGAGCAGGGCCCTGCCGCCATGGATGTCAATGTGGCTTGCTCTGGCTTCGCCCATGCAGTGGGCATCGCCCAAGGTGCTATCGCGGCAGGCACCGCCACCAACGCTCTGGTTATCGGCTCCGAAATGCTCACCGATTACACCGACTTCACCGACCGCACCACCTGCGTGCTCACCGCCGATGGCGCTGGCGCCTTCGTGATCACCGCGTCGGAGGACAATGGCATTTCGCCAGTCGTGTGGGGTTCGGTCCCGTCGCTGTCCGATGCCGTGCGCATCGAGGCCGAGAACGACATGAAGTTCGCGCAGAATGGCCAGAGCGTCTACCGCTGGACCGTGACCCAGCTGCCGAAGATCGCTTCGCAGATTATCGAGCGTGCGGGCATGAAGCCGGAAGAGCTGGACGCCATCGTCCTGCACCAGGCCAACCTGCGCATTATCGAGCCGCTGGCCGAGAAGATCGGCGCACCGAACGCACGCGTGGCCACCGACGTGGTCTACTCAGGCAACACCTCGGCCGCCTCGGTGCCGCTGGCGCTGTCCAAGCTGATGGCTTCGGAGGAGCCGCTGCCTTCGGGGTCCAAGGCGCTGCTGTTCGCCTTCGGCGGCGGCCTGGCCTACGCAGGCCAGATCATCACCATTCCCTAGGCTTCCTTCTTCGCGAAAGGCGCACTGGCAATCTGCCCGTGCGCCTTTCGCGGTTAATCTCCCGGCAGACCTTATGCAATGCGTAGCAACGGCTAACGCATTGCACATGCTCGAAGTGCTGGAGGTCGCCGCTGAACCGACGCGCAAGCGCCTGGTACAGCTGCTCGGCTCCGGTGAACGAACGGTGACGGAGCTGGCCGGGCATTTCCCGGTCAGCAGGTCCGCCATCTCCCAACACCTGCTGCTGTTGATCGAAGCCGGTTTGCTCGACGCCCGGAAGGACGGACGCCAGCGCTACTATTCGCTCAACCGTGCAGGCATCGCCCGGCTCAAGAAAGAAATCGAGTCGTTCTGGAGTACCGAATTGGATCTGCTTGCAGCCGAGGCCAGCCAGCTGGCCGCCGGCGGGCAGCCCACCGCCTCCCCGATGGCACACCCAGGAGAACAGCCATGAGCTTCGAGAGAACCGTCATCCTCCCTGTCAACCCGGACACCGCCTTCACCCTGGTCACCGACCCCGAACGCTTGCGCCGCTGGCAAACTGTGGCCTGCCGCATGAACCTGAGGGTCAGTGGCAGCTACCGATTCACCATGGGCCCCGGCCACCATGCCGCAGGCACAGTCACCGAAATCGAGCCAGGCCGCCGGCTGGTGCTCAGCTGGGGCTGGGAAGGCTCCGACGCGGTGCCTCTCGGTGATTCCACCCTCTACATCACCATGGAAGCGCATGCGGAAGGCACCGCGCTCACCCTGTGCCACGAACGCCTGGATGCCGGGCAGTCCTCCGGTCATGCTGAGGGCTGGAACCACTTCCTGGACCGCTTGGTGCGCTTCGCGAAAGCCGGCCATGCCGTCCCCGATGAATGGAACGCCACGCCGGAACCCGCAGATGCCATCACCGCTGCCGAGGCCTCCCTGGCCGTGCTGCAGCTGGTGCTGCACCACCTTCAGGAAAAGGACCTGCAGCGCCCACCCCCTGCACCGAGTTCAACGTCAGCCAGCTCGTGGACCATTTGGCCGGCAACCTCGCGCTGGCTTGCAAGGCGCTGGGCTCAGAACAGGCAGATGACCCGTCGCTGGAACCGGAACCGCGCATTGCCCAGCTCGCGCAGGCGGCCCTGGAGTCCTTCTCCGCACGTGGGCTGGAGGGCACGCTCGATCCGGGCTTCGCAATGGTTCCGGCCAGCGTCCTGTCCGGTATCCTGACCTCGAATTCATGGTCCACGGCTGGGATTTCGCCCAGGCCACGAGCCAGGAATTCGACGTGGATCCGGGCCTGGCCGAGTACGTCCTGGAACTGGCGCGGGCCACGGTTGGCGAACAGCAGCGCGCTTCGGGCTCACTCGGCCCCGAGACGGCCATCGCCGAATCCGCCGGTAGCCTGGAACGGCTGATCGCCTTCACCGGCCGCGTGCCGGCCGGCGCCCGAGCGGCACCGATGGTTGATGTCGCCACAAGCATCGTGATCCGCCGGCCGCTGCACGAGGTGGCCGGCTCCACGATGGATCCGCTCAACGCCCCGGCGTGGTACCGGAACATCAGCACCGCGCGCCGGCTCGATGAGGGCAGCTTCGGCATCGGAGCGCGTGCCGCTTTCGAAGCCCGCTTCCGGGGCCGGGCCCTGTCCTACACCTACGTGCTCAAGGAATATGTGCCCGGCCGGCTGCTGGTCATGGCCACCGCGCAAGGACCGTTCCCGATGCGCACCAGCTACCGCTTTAAGGCGGTGGATGGCGCCAGGACCCGGTTGCACCTGCGCAATGACGGGCGGCCCTCGGGATTCAGCAAGCTGCTGGCACCGCTGATGGCCCCCGATGATGCGCCGGGCGAACACCGCCGATCTGCGGATGCTCAAGCGTGTCCTGGAGGCAGGACAACGCTCAGCCAGGTGCGGGGACGCAGGTGTTCTACTCCTGCGTTCCCGCACTAGGCCACTGCACTGACTAGAGTGTTCGCGATCACGAATGGAGCGACTTGACGTTAAGTGGCTCACAGTCGCACACTGGTACACGTGAACCTGTCAGACAGCTGGACACCCGGACAACAGCCGATCGAACGCCGATCCGCTGCCGAAGGCGTCTTCCATGCACTCCGCTTAGCCATTGAAGCCCGGGAAATCGCCATTGGTGCGAAACTCGGATCCGAAGCAGCCCTCGCGGCCGACTACGGCGTGAGCCGTTCGGTCATCCGCGAAGCGCTGCGCTCCTGCGCAGCCCTGGGGCTGACCCGCACCGAAACCGGGCGCGGCACCTTCGTGGTCTCCCACCGGCCCACCCGCGAGCTGAAGCTGGGCAGCTTCTCCTCCGATGACCTGCACGAGGCCCGCCCGCATATCGAGATCCCGGCCGCCAGCTTCGCCGCCACCCGGCGCACCGCCGAGGACCTGGAGCGGATCAGCGGCCTGATCGAGGCCATGGAGCAGGAAGACGACCCGGCCGCCTGGGTGGAGCTGGATGCCGCCTTCCATGCGGCAATCGCGCAGGCCAGCGGCAATTCGGTGTTCACCAAGGTGGTCGCCGACATCCGTGAGGCCATGGCCCGCCAGTCCGAGACCGTGAACCTGGTCGCCGGCCGCCGCGCGCCCTCGAACACGGAGCACCAGGAGATCTACCAGGCCATCGCAGCACAGGATGAGCAAGCCGCCACCGCTGCCATGGCCAAGCACCTCAACGCGGTGCAGCACGCAGTATCCACCATAGTCAGGAGCAAGAAGTGACCCCCGCCGATCCCCAGACCCTGCGCGCATCGCTGGCCAATCAGGCACTGCCCCAGCACGAACCGCTGGTCATCGCCACCCGCGGTGACGCCGTCGAGTCCATCCACTACGGCTCGGCAGTGCTGCTGGATGCCTCCGGCTCCATCGCCGCCAGCCGCGGCGATGCCCAGGCCGTGTTCTACCCGCGCTCGGCGCTGAAGCCGCTGTTCGCGGTGGGCATGCTGCGCGCCGGGCTGCAGCTCGATGACCAGCAGCTGGCCCTGGCCTCGGCCAGCCACTCCGGAGCAGAACGCCACCAGCAGGTTGCCGCCTCGACGCTGGCAGCGGCCGGGCTGGACGAGCACGCGCTGCTCAACTCCACCGACCTGCCCTACGGCGCCGCCGAGCGCCAGCGCCACCTGTCCACCGGCGGCAAGGCCACCCAGCTGGCACAGAACTGCTCGGGCAAGCACGCGGCACTGGCCGCCCTATGCCAGCTCAAGGGCTGGGACACCGCAGACTACCTGAATGACCAGCGCCTGCTGGATCTGCTGCAGGACACCGTCGAGGAGCTGGCCGGCGAAGAGATCAGCGGGGTGAGCACCGACGGCTGCGGCACCCCGGTATACCGGATGAGCCTGGCCGGACTGGCCCGCGCCTTCGGCAAGCTGGCCAGCGCCGCCGAAGGCACCGCCGAGCACCGCGTGGCCGCTGCCATGTCCGGCTACCCGGAACTGGTGGCAGGCGAGGGCCGCGATGTCACCGAGCTGATGCGCGTGCTGCCCGGCGCCGTGGCCAAGGACGGCTTCGAAGGCATCCAGGCCGTGGGCCTGCCCGATGGCAGCGCGCTGGCCGTGAAGATCGCCGATGGCTCGGACCGCGCCCGGATGCCGATCACCGCCAAGCTGCTCGCCGAGCACCTTGGCTCCGAAGCGGCTCTGGCCCTTGAGCCGCTGGCCACCAGCCCGGCCCTCGGCGGCGGACAGCCCGTAGGCCTGCTGGCCGCACTGTAAGTTTCCCGTTCCCACCCAATCAATGAACACTGGAGAAGAATCCACCATGCCTGAAACCTTGCTCAGCGGCCAGACCCGCACCGAGCATGACCTGATCGGCGACCGCGAGATCCCGGCGGAAGCCTATTGGGGCGTGCACACCCTGCGCGCCAAGGAGAACTTCGACATCACCGGCACCGCGCTGTCCGGCAACCCGCACCTGATCCGCGCATTGGCGCGCGTGAAGCAGGCGGCCGCCCGGGCCAACCACGAGCTCGGTCTGCTCGACGCCCAGCGCGCCGCGGCCATCGACACGGCCTGCGAGCGCATCGTCGCCGGCGAGCTGCACGACCAGTTCATCATCGACCCGATCCAGGGCGGGGCGGGCACCAGCACCAACATGAACGCCAATGAGGTCATCGCCAACCTGGCGCTGGAGATCCTCGGCCATGCAAAGGGCGAGTACCAGCACCTGCACCCGAACGACCATGTGAACCTGTCGCAGTCCACCAACGACGCCTACCCGACCGCGGTGAACATCGCCACCCACTTCGCCACCCAGCCGCTGCTGGCGGCCATCGAGGTGCTGCAGGATTCCTGCAACGCCAAGGCCGCAGAATTCCGCACCGTCGTGAAGATGGGCCGTACCCAGCTGCAGGACGCCGTGCCGATGACCGTGGGCCAGGAGTTCCGCGGCTGGGCGGTGACCCTGGGCGAGGACCGGGCGCGGCTGGAGGAATCGCTGTCGCTGGTCACCGAGATCAACCTCGGCGCCACAGCCATCGGCACCGGGCTGAACGCCCCGGCCGGCTACGCCGAGGCCGCCTGCCGCCACCTGCGCGAGCTGACCGGCCTGCCGCTGACCACCAGCCCGGATCTGATCGAGGCCACCAGCGATGTGGGCGCCTTCGTGCACCTGTCCGGAGTGCTCAAGCGAGTGGCGCTGAAGATCTCCAAGATCTGTAACGACCTGCGCCTGCTCTCCTCCGGACCGCGCGCTGGCCTGAATGACCTGCAGCTGCCGGCCGTGCAGTCCGGCTCCTCGATCATGCCGGGCAAGGTCAACCCGGTGATCCCGGAAGTGGTCAGCCAGATCGCCTACCAGGTGGTGGGCCACGACTTGACCGTGACCATGGCCGCCGAGGGCGGGCAGCTGCAGCTGAACGCCTTCGAGCCGGTGATCGCGCACTCCATCGGCCTGTCGCTCAAGTACCTGGCCAACGGCTGCCTGACGCTGGCGCGCATGTGCATCGACGGGATCACCGTGGACGAGCAGGCGCTGCGCCGCGAGGTGGAGAACTCCATCGGCCTGGTCACCGCGCTGAATCCGCGCCTGGGCTATGCCGCGTCCACTTCGGTGGCCCTCGAAGCGCTGCACACCGGACGCGGCGTGGCCGAACTGGTGCTCGAACGCGGCCTGCTTTCGGCCGAAGACCTCAATGAGCTGCTCTCCCCCGAGCGGCTTGCCAACCTCACCGACTAGATCCAAGGAATCTTATGGATAATTCCACCCCGCACGCCACCGCGGCGCACGTCCCCGATGCCGCGCTGACTGCCGGCGACAACGATTACCACAAGGGCCTGTCCTCCCGGCAGATGCAGATGATCGCCATTGGCGGCGCGATTGGCACCGGCCTGTTCATGGGCGCCGGCGGACGCCTGGAGGCGGCCGGCCCGGGCATCGTGATCAGCTACGCGGTCTGCGGCTTCTTCGCCTTCCTGATCCTGCGGGCGCTGGGCGAACTGGTCATGCACCGCCCGTCCACCGGCTCCTTCGTGTCCTACGCCCGCGAGTTCTACGGCGAGAAGGCGGCGTTCGCCACCGGCTGGCTGTACTGGCTGAACTGGGTGATGACCGCCATCGTGGACATCACCGCGGTCGCCCTGTACATGGGCTTCTTCGGCAAATACGTGGGGTGGATCAGCTCGGTGCCGCAGTGGCTCTGGGCGCTGGTGGCGCTGGCCGTGGTGCTCACCATGAACCTGATCTCGGTCAAGGCCTTCGGCGAGATGGAATTCTGGTTCGCGCTGGTCAAGGTCGTGGCCCTGGTGGCATTCCTGATTGTCGGCTGCTACTTCGTCATCTTCGGCACGCCGCTGGACGGGCATGAGGTCGGCTTCTCGCTGCTGGCCGATAATGGCGGGCTGCTGCCCAACGGCCTGCTGCCGGTGCTGGTGCTGATGCAGGGCGTGGTCTTCTCCTATGCGTCCATCGAGCTGATCGGCACCGCCGCAGGCGAGACCGCGAACCCGGAAAAGGTCATGCCAAAGGCCATCAACACCGTGATCATCCGCATTGCCGTGTTCTACGTCGGCTCGCTGGTGCTGCTCTCGCTGCTGCTGCCCTACTCGGCCTACAGCGCCGGGGAATCGCCGTTCGTGACCTTCTTCGGATCCATTGGCGTGCAGGGCATGGACGTGGTGATGAACCTGGTGGTGCTCACCGCAGCGCTGTCCTCGCTGAACGCCGGGCTCTACTCCACCGGGCGCACCATGCGCTCCATGTCGTTGAACGGGTCGGCGCCGAAGTTCGCCGGACGCATGAACAAGGCAGGAGTGCCCTACGGCGGCATCGTGATCACCGCCGTGGTGGCAGTGTTCGGCGTGGTGCTCAACGCCGTGGTCCCGGCCAAGGCCTTCGAAATCGTGCTGAACTTCGCTGCCATCGGCATCATTGCCTCCTGGGCGATGATCGTGCTGTGCCAGATGGCGCTGGTGAAATCGGCCAAGCGCGGAGAGCAGGATCGCCCGAGCTTCCGGATGCCGTTCGCCCCGGTTTCCGGCTGGGTCACCCTGGGCTTCCTTGCCCTGGTGCTGGTGATGATGGCCTTCGACAATCCGGTGGGCACCTGGACCATTGCCTCTCTGGTGATCATCATTCCGCTGATCATCGGCGGCTGGTACCTGTGCCGCGGACGGATCAACGAGATCGCCGAGGCACGGCTGCGCAACGAGCAGCCGGCCAACCAGGGATAGCAGGTTCCCCGAACCGGTCCGGATGCAGCATCGCGCTGCTTCCGGGCCGGTTTTCTGCGTTCCGCAGCTGGGTTAGCCGACGGCAGGTTCCACGCTGAGCAAGATGTCGCGCACCAACGCGTACTGCTCGGTGTCCAGGAACTGCTGCGCTTGCTGCTTGGTCGGGTCGTCGGGAACACCATGGTCTTCCAGATAATCCTCTTCAACCCACATCATCGGCGACTGCTCGCCGATCCTGAAGAAGTTCAGATCCGGGTTCTCATCGCGCTTGGCGAGCTCTTCGTCATCGATCAGGGCAATGCCGAATCCTGAATCCTTCTCGCCGTCTTCCTGGTCCGTCGATTCCCAGAACTCGGCAATCAGGCTAGTGGGATGGAATCCGGTGTCCGCTCCGGGATTTTCAAGTTCCTTGCGGTCCAGCAGCTCCCGTTCATACAGCGCCATATCTCCATCCGGAGAGGTTGCCGTGGTGGGGATCAGGGTCAGCACGTGCTTGCCTTGCGCGTTCTTGATCTCCCATTCGTCCCATTCGGTGCATTCGCCGTCGCAGTCATCCCCGGTGGCAGTCCACTGTTCCGGGGTAAAGAAGCGGATGCCATGCACTTCATGCACCTGATTCAGCTCTGGCGCCGCCGAGCTTGACTCATCCGGGCTTCCGGTGCTTTGCGTTGGGCTGGCTTCGGGACTGGAGGCCGTCGGCGCGCTGGCACTTGCCGATGGCGACGTTCCGCTGGGTGCTGCGCTCTGGCTTTCGGCCGGTTCCGGCTCGGCTCCCTGGCAGGCAGCCAGCATCAGTGCTGCTGCGCACATCATCGGGAGCGCGCCAAGACGGGTTCTGGCACGGTTCATCTTTTCCAACTCCTTGATCGATTATCCGGTCATGCAGCTGACATCGCGAGCTCCCCCATGGAACCCATCCTCCACGGCCTTGCAGGTTTTTCCAATAGCTGCGGCATCACGCCTTGATTACAAGTTGCACCGGCCCTTCGTTCCGATGCCGCGTAATTTTCGATATTCGGTAGTGCCCGACCGCGAACAGTGGCAAGATATGTGAAGTGGAACACTCTAAGCATTCATTTCATAATTTAGATTCTTTTATCGGCCTGGGCCGGCTCAGCGGACTGGCGCTCTCCCCCGACGGCACGAAGCTCGTCACCACCCTCAGCACCCTGTCCGAGGATGAGACGAAATACGAAAGCGCCCTCTGGTCGCTGGACCCCAAAGGCCAGGAACCGGCACGCCGGCTGACCTTCGGCGAGCACGGCGAATCGCAGCCGCAGTTCACCGCCAACGGCGACCTGCTCTTCGTGTCCAAGCGCTCATCCAAGGAAGACGCCAAGGCCGAAGGATGGATCCTTCCGGTGGCAGGAGGCGAAGCCCGCTCGGTGATCTCCCACCCGGCCGGGGTGCAGTCCTTGCGGATCTGCAAGCAGTCCCCGCAGACCATCGTGCTGCGCACCTCGGCCTTCAGCCGCGCCAAGGATCTGGAGGCCGAAGCGGCACTGCGCACCGGCCGCAAGGACAAGAAGGTCTCGGCCATCCTGCACACCGGCTACCCGGTGCGCTTCTGGGACGAAGACCTGGGCCCGTCCACCCCGCACTTCTACACCGGCTCCCTGCCGGACCCCCAGGACACCAGCGGCACCCAGCTCACCGATCTCACCCCGGGCATCGGCGCGAACCTGGAGGATACCTACTACGATGTCGCTGCCAACGGGGCCTTCCTGATCACCGAATGGCAGGTTCCCGAAGGCCGGGCTTCCTCGGCCCCGGGCTTGATGCGGATCGACCTGCACACCGGCGCCCACGAAATGCTGCTCGCCCCCGACGACACGTACGAATACACGCTGGGCAAGATCAGCCCGGACTCCACCCAGCTGGCCTATGCACGTTGGGAGCGTTCCACCGCCGAAACCGCCCCGGTCTTCGAGCTGTGGCTGATGGACCTGGCCGACGGCGCCACCCATCGGATCGCCGCCGGCTGGGACCGCTGGGTCAGCGACCTGCAGTGGGTTCCCAATGGACGCTCGCTGCTGCTGGTCGCGGACGACAACGGCCATGCCCCGGTCTTCCACCTGAGCTTGTACAACGACAAGATCACCCGGCTCACCGACGAGGGCGCGTTCACCGACGTGGTCATCAGCAGCGACTCGCGCACCGCCTACGCGTTGCGCTCCAGCTACCTGCACCCGGCCGAACCGGTAGCCATCGACCTGGCGCACACCGGCGACCTGGAGCCGGGCGAATTCGCCGCCTTGACCGAGCTGCGCTCCCCGGTTGCCCGCCCGGCCTTGCCGGGCACGCTCACCGAGGTGACGACCACGGCCGAAGACGGATCGAGCGTCCGCGCCTGGCTGGCCCTGCCGGAATCAGCTTCTGCCACCAACAAGGCGCCGCTGCTGCTGTGGATCCACGGCGGACCGCTGGGCTCGTGGAACGCCTGGAGCTGGCGCTGGAGCCCATGGCTGCTGGTAGCCCAGGGCTATGCGGTGCTGCTGCCGGATCCCGCCCTGTCCACCGGCTACGGCCAGGCGTTCATCCAGCGCGGCTGGGGCCGCTGGGGCCAGGAACCGTACACGGATCTGCTGGCCATCACCGATGCCGCCGAGGCGCGCGCTGACATCGATGAAACCCGCACCGCCGCGATGGGCGGCTCCTTCGGCGGCTACATGGCCAACTGGGTGGCAGGGCACACCGACCGCTTCAAGGCCATCGTCACGCACGCCAGCCTGTGGGCGCTGGAAGGATTCGGGAAGACCACCGACGCAGCGTTCTACTGGACCCGCGAGATGAGCCCTCAAATGCGCGAGCTGAACTCCCCGCATCATTCGGTGGGCAGCATCGTCACCCCGATGCTGGTCATCCACGGCGACAAGGACTACCGGGTGCCCATCGGCGAAGGCCTGCGCCTGTGGTACGAGCTGCTGGCCGATTCGGGGCTGCCGCAAAAGGAAGACGGCAGCACCGAGCACCAGTTCCTCTACTTCCCGGATGAGAACCACTGGATCCTGACCCCGCAGCACGCCAAGATCTGGTACCAGGTGGTCACCGAGTTCCTCTCGCAGAAGGTGCTGGGCAACGAGGCGCAAGACCTGCCCGAGCTGCTGGGCTGAGTCCGAGCAGAATCCGGCTGCCGGGGCGGGTGCATTACCGCCCCGGCAGCGCCACTTCCGCCGGGGCATCCCCGCCGGCGCCACGGCTGGCCAGCACCAGCGCCTTGGCCCGCCGCGCCACATCGGCATCGCGTTCGCCCAGCAACGCCACCAGCTGAGCCAGATGCGCCGCGCGCTGGGCATAGCTTGCCTGCAGGCGCTGTCCCAGGGTCATCGAGGACAATTCCTCGGCCTCGCGCCACGCCATCATCAGGGCACGCTCGAACAAGCGCTGGCCTGCCTCGTCGGCAGTCCCCGCCTCGCTGGCCCCGAGCACGGCCACAGCATTGATCTGCGAATCCTCCAGGCCCATGGCCAGCTGCTCCAGCTGGCGGCGCGATTGCTGCACCGACCGCGAACCGCGGGAGAACCGGGTCAGCTGCGTGCTCGCCCCGAGCAGGTACTGGATCACCTGGAAAACGTTGATGACCGTGAAGAACAGCATGAACACGAGCATCCAGTAGAGCAACGTGGTGTTGTAGTCGGGCTGCTCGTAGCCGGCCCGCTTGAGCACCACGGCGAAGTCCTCGGCCGCGCCGGCCGCTTCCATGGCCGGATAGTTCGACTCGTAGATGCTGCCGTGCTCCCACCCGCCGGTCGTTCCCCAGGAGGCGGTACCGCTGATGACCGCACCGGAAATCAGCCCGGGCATGATGCCCTTGCCTCCATCCGTGATCAGCAGCGGGATAATCGTCAGGTCCTCGGGCAGCTCGCCGCTGGCGGGATCCGCGCGATCGGAGTATTCGTCCTTGATCCGCAAGATCGCCGAGCGCACGCTCTGGGGTGTCGATTCGCGGAATTCATAGCCTTCGACCTCGTTGAGATCCAGGTAGGCCTCCGCATCGCGGACCGCGACCAGGATCCGCTGCGGGGTATCGAAGTCTTCCTCCATGTACCGGCGGATCTCGGCCTCGTCCACCAGTTGGCCCTGGTCATCGATTTCAAGTTCCATCCCCCGGCCGGACCCCTCATAGGTGCGCTCGGGCTCGTTGGCTATCGAGGAGACAATGAGCCCGGAGGCGATCAGGCTGCCCACCAGCAGGGCCGCAAGCAGCCCGAACTTCCACGCCCGGCGCAGCTTCGGCGGTTCATCGCCAGCTGCCTTGCGCGTGCCGGCGAGCCGGGCCAGCATGCGCTGCCAGCCAGCAGGTTCGCCCGAGTTCCCTCCAGCGGCCTGGTCGGTCTGCAGCGTGTCGCCGAGCACCCCGCGGGCCAAAGCATTCGCGGTAGCGATCCGCTGCAGCGCGCTCTGCTTGGTAACCGGTGGCAGCCCCAGGCTGGCGCGCAGCTCATTGTGCTGGGCACCAATCGGCGGCACCTCCTGCTTCTGGCCCCGCGGATAACGGCGCAACCGGGTGGAGATCTTCGCGGCGAGCTTGGCCAGCTGCTTTTCGGCGTCGGCCCAGCGCTCGATGGCTGAGCGCTGGCCGGTGTCGCCGTGGGCGGCGTTGAGCAGTTCGCCCAAGGCGCCGCGGAAATCCTCCAGGTCCTTGCCGGCAACCATGGTGCCGGGGGCCGTTTCCAGCCGGATCAGCAGCGCTGTGGCGGCATCATTGATCGGGGCGCTGAGCTTGTCGAATGTGGACCCGGTGCCGGCCAGGTCGGCATGCACCGAGCCGGCGCCCATCAGGGAGTCGGCCAGTTCGGTCAGCTTGCGCGCGTCGGTTTCAAAGGCGGCCAGCTGCTGTCCGGTGTCCTTGTCCAGGCAGGTGGCACGGTCGAAGATCTGGCGCACCAAGGGGTCTTCGCGCCGGGCCGCATCAAGGGAGAGCGCTTCGAGCTGTTGCCAGGCCTTGGTGAAGCCAGCCGGGCGCTGCCCCGGATCAGCTGCCTGATAAGTGGCTTCCAGCGCTTCGAGATCCAGGACCACGCGGGCCAGCTTGCGCTGCGCCGCGGCCAGCCGCCGGTGCCGGGATGCCCACCGGGAACGGAAGCGCAGGGCGCTGGCCAGCAGGGCGGCCGTGAGCATGGCGCTGGCGCCGACCACGGCGAACCAGAAGATCGCCGAGTTGCTCGGCGAATCATCCAGCAGCACCGCGGCGGTATGCGCGGCGGCCACCGCCGCCTTGGGGCCGTGGCCTACCGAGATGTTCTTGATGAAGGCATTCTCGATATCGAAGCGCAGGTCGTTATGCGCGTCATCGGAGGCGACCAGGTTCCGGTCCAGGCCCACCCCTGAGAAGCGCTGCTCGGCCTCGCTTTGCCCGGAATCCCGGTTGTCCATCTTGGTCGAGACGATGATCTGGTTTTCGGGCACTTCCCCGCGCAGCAGTTCATCGCCGGTTAGCCAGCGGTCGGCAATGACCAGTTCCAGCGGGGCCGTGGCCCGCACCGGATGCCGGGCCAGCTCGGCATCCACCGTCTGCTGGGTGATGTTGAAGCCGTTCTCACCCTGGACCACCACCGTGACCGCATAGGGTGCAGGGACGTTGGCTGCCTGCACCGCAAGCACCGCGCGCACGCCAAGGGCCGTGGTCACCAAAGCCATGAAAATGGCAGCGATGGCGGTCCAGTGGAAGGGGCGGCGCAGGCGCCGGCCGGCGGAATCATGCATCAAGCGAGCAGGCATCAGCGGACCTCGCTTCCCGGCAGGAAATTCCTGAGCACCGCGATGGGATCATTCTCCAGTGCATCGGCGGAAGCTTGGGCCCCAGCCATCCGCTCCCCTAGCCCCAGAGGTACTTTGATCCGCGCTTGTCCGGCTTGCGCCAGCGCATCGCGCAGCACGCTATCGAGCTCGTCGCGCAGCTCCCATAACCGTTCAAGGATTCCAGGAGCATCCTGGGCTCCGGTGTTCCGCCGGCCCACCCGGGTTCGCAGCAGCTGCAGCTCATCGGTGTGGGTGATGATCACGGTGCGCGCAGCCTGGGCGCAACCCAGCTGCCCGGCCCCGGGAAGGTCAAGGAACAGCGCCAGGTCTTCCAGCCGCTCACGGTGGTATTCGAAGATCCGGTCCCAGGCTTCGCGTGCATCCCGCGGCCGGCCCGCGAAACCGCGGGCCAGCTGGACTGCGCCGCGCAGCAGCGAGAGTTCGCGTTCGCGGCGGCGCAGATCTGCCAGCTGCTGTTCGGAGACCTGCTCCTGGACGGCGATCCCCGGATCCAGGTCCTGTGTCCGCTGGGCACCGTGCTGGGTGCCGGCGCGCTGCTTTTCCAGTTCCGCCATCACCCGGGCCAAACGGCCCTGTTCCTGCAGTCCGAGGCCGGGGACCGGGTTGCTGCCGAGGTAGCGGCTTGCTTGCTGGATCCGCGATTCGAGCACTTCGGCCTGCTTGAGGCGTTCGGCGGCCGCCGCCTTCTTGGCCTTGCGGCGCTTGGCGCGCCACGCCCAGGCGAGCATGAAGACGATTGCCACCGCGAGCACGCCCACGGCGATCACCTTGGCCAGCGTCCGGTCAGGCGGCGCCTGCAGGTGCTGAGTCGTGGCCAGCGCGACCTCGTTGATGCCTGCGGTGTAGTCCCCTGCCCTAAATGCCTCGTCCCCGGCTGCCAGGATCTTCTGGCTGGACCCGGGTTCCGTTTCGCGGATATCGCGCCCGGGATCCACGAAGACCTCGACCTCATCGGCGGGGTCCTCGGGCAGCATCACGCCGATGGCAATCCAGCCTTTGCCGACGTAGCCCAGGGTCTTTCCGTTCTCCAGCCAGTCATCGCTCAGCGCGTCGCTGTCCCCGAACATCAGCATTCCGCGCACCAGCTGCGCGGCTCCCTTGAGGTTGTTGGGTTTCTGGTCCACCCCGAGCAGGATTTTCGCGTCCTGCTCGCCCACGGCCTGCCGGACCTGGTCCATGATCCTTTCCGAATCCACGTCATCGAGTGCCGCGTCAGTCACCGCAAGGTAGAAGTTGCCTTCCTGGGATGTCACCGACGGGATGAGCACCGTGCCCTCGTCTTCGGCCTCATCGCTGGGCATCGCCGAGGGGTACACCGGTGCCGGAGCTTCGGATTCCGTGGCCGCACTGGACGCGTCGACTGGGATGGTGGCGGTGCTGAGGCCGAGCACAACAGCGGCTGCCAGCAGGCATGCGCACTGGATCCTGCCCAGTGCCGACGGACCGAAACTGCGGGGTCGATTCATGGAAACTACTGTATCAACAATGATTTGAGAAACTTCGCTCCACGTGGAACACGTCGGCCGCTACCCGTGCAGCATGTCCACTGCGCGTTGGCATGGGTGAGCTTGTTCGGGTTGGACACCAGCAAGATGGTTTGAATGTGTCCTGCGGACACTTCGATCGCCACCAGATCCTGCCGGTCATGGAGCTTGAAGAGCAGCGCCGGCGCCGCATTCGCTTCGCCCAGAAAGACGCTGCGCCCTAGGTTTTTCCGCTCAACGCCAACCAGGAAGCGGGCAATGCGCTGCGCGCCAAGCACCGGGTTCAACGCGGCCCTGGCCTTGCCGCCGCCATCGGAGTAAAGCACCGCATCCGTGGCCATGAGCCTGACCAGTCCCTCAGCATCTCCGTGGCGTATGGCGGCAACGACGTGAGACAGCAATGACCATGTTTCGCTTGCGTCACTGCTGGGCGCTTCGGCGTGACCCAGTTCCTTGCCGGCACGGCTCAACAGCTGCCGGACCGCGTCCGGCGACGTCTCCAGCACCTCGGCGATCTCCGCGGCCTTGTAGCCCAGGGCATGGTGCAGCACGTAGGCGGCCCGGGCCTGGGGCGAGAGCTCCTCGAGGAGGAAGAGCACACCGAGGCGCAGCATCGATCTGCTCAGGACCTCATCTTCGGGAAGCGCCAGCTGGCCTACCGGCTCGGGCAGCCATTCCCCGTCATACTCGGTGCGCTGGCGCTGGGCCGAACGCAGCACGTCAATCGCCCGGCGCGTGGCCAGCGTGGTGAGGAACGCCGGCCAGTTGCGCACCTGTTCGGCGGCTTCCGAGGCGAGCTTGAGCAACTGCTCGGCCACCACGCTAACCACGTCTTCGGCCTGCGCCCACACGCCGAGCATGTTGTAGGCCAGGACGGTCAGCCGGGGCTTCTCGGCGTCCCACTGCGCCAGGACGGCGATTCCGTTGGTTGCTCCACGCGCCCGATTCTACCTGCGCTTCCCGGCACTAGTCGCGCACTGGCGGTTCGAGCTGGGTCGGGATCGCGATGCGGTTCCAGACATTGATCGTGGCGATCGCCAGGATCAAGTTGCCGATTTCTTCCTCGCTGAATTCGTCAGCGGCCGCGTCCCAGACTTCGTCGCTGACCCCGGTGGCAGGATCAAGCCGGGTCACCGCATCGGTCAGCCGCCGGACAGCGCGCTCGGCATCGGTAAACAGCGGCGAATCGTTATAGGCAGCCACAGCAAAGAGCTTCGCGATGGACATGCCCATCTCCATCGCGTCGTGGGAGTGCATATCGGTGCAGAAGGAGCAGCCATTGAGGATCAAAGCGCGCAGCTTCACCAGCTCGTAGAGTTCCTTCGGCACCGACTGGCTGGCGTAGGCTTCCAGCCCCAGTACGGCGGCGTACCCCTTCTTTTGTGCGTTTTGCTCAGATTCATGCGCATGGAGTGTCTGCTGTCATTCGATTACCGGGCAAGTTCCTTCCCTTCAAAAGTACGTCGAAACCGGGACTTAAACTGTGACACCCCGGAGAGAACTCTTTTCATAAGTTCTCTCCGGGGTGCTGTTATCCGCAGCTCAGTCCAGCAGCATGGCTGGTTCCTGCAGGATCGATGCCACATCGGCCATGAAGCGGGCCGAGAGGTCGCCGTCAACCACGCGGTGGTCGAAGGATCCGCCCAGAGTGGTGATCCAGCGCGGGACCACTTCGCCGTCGACAACCCACGGCTTCTGGCGGATCGTGCCGAAGGCGACGATGGCCACCTCGCCCGGGTTGATGATCGGGGTACCGGTGTCGATGCCCAGCGCGCCGATGTTGGTGATGCTCAGCGAACCGTCGCGCATGTCCTCCGGGCGGGTCTTGCCGGCACGCGCGGTCGTGGCCAGCTCGTTCAGCGCGATGGCCAGTTCCTTCATGTTCAGGTTCTGCGCGTCCTTGATATTCGGCACCAGCAGGCCGCGCGGGGTAGCAGCGGCGATGCCCAGGTTCATGAAGCGCTTCTGGTGGATCTCCGCGCCGTTCTCGGTCTCCACCCAGCTGGCGTTCACCGAAGGGTTGCGGGCGGCAGCCCAGATCACGGCCCGGGCCAGCACCAGCAGCGGCGAGACCTTGATTCCCTCGAAGTCGCGGGACTTCTTCAGCCGGGCTACGTATTCCATGGTGCGGCTGGCATCCACGTCCACGAAGATCGAGACATGCGGTGCGGTGAAGGCCGAGTCAACCATGGCCTTGGCGGTGGCCTTGCGCACGCCGCGCACCGGGGTGCGCTCGATGCGGGCGTCGGCCAGCTGGCCGTGGGCCCAGTAGGTTGGCGCCGCCGCATGCTCGGCTTCGCGCTGGGCCTGGTAGCTGTTGACGTCTTCACGGGTGATTTCGCCCTGGGTTCCGGTGCCCACCACATCGTTGATGTCGATGCCCAGCTCCTTGGCCAGGCGGCGTACCGGTGGCTTGGCCAGCACGCGGTCAACGAAGTTCGCCATCGCCGGCTTGCGGCGATCCACTTCGCGGGTCACTGCGGTGCCCAGGGACTGCGCGCGGCGCGAGATGGTCTCGGCCAGTGCGGATCCGGAAGCGCGGACCGCTGCGGTGCGCGCACCGGCAGCCGACGGAGCGGGCCGGCTGGTGCGCTTGCGGCGCACCGGGGAATCAGCGGTCGGTCCCGAACCGACGAGCGGGCCGGGTTCCTCGTTGGCCTGCGGCGCCGCGGTAGCCAGCGCCTCGGCTGGTTCCGGGGTGCCGGTCGGGGCCGGCTTGCCGCCCTCCTCGTCGATGGTGATCAGCGGGTTGTCCACCAGCACGGTGTCGCCTTCATCCGCGTGCAATGCGGTGACTACACCGGCGAAGGGGCAGGGCAGCTCGACCAGCGACTTGGCGGTTTCGATCTCGACGAAGATCTGGTTGACCTCGACGGTGTCCCCTACCTTGACCTTCCAGGAAGCGATATCCGCTTCGGTCAACCCTTCGCCCACATCGGGGAGATTAAAGACTGTCATTTCTACTCCTTGGATTCCGCTTTAGTAAGCGAAGGACCGGTCGAGGGCTTCAAGCAACTTGTCGATATCCGGCAGGTACTGGGATTCCACCTTGGAAATCGGGTACGGCATGTGGAATCCGCCCACGCGCAGCACCGGTGCTTCCAGCGAGAGGAAGGCGCGCTCGGTGATGCGGGCCGCGATCTCGCCGCCCAGGCCGCCGAAGGTCGGCGCTTCGTGGGTGACAATCAGCCGGCCGGTCTTCTGCACCGATTCGGTGATGGTGTCGAAGTCGATCGGCGAGAGCGAGCGCAGGTCGATGACCTCGATGGAGCGGCCATCTTCCAGTGCGGCATCCGCGGCAGCCAGGGCGATCGGCACCAGCGGGCCGTAGGCCACGATGGTCGCGTCGGTGCCAGGGCGGACCACCTGCGCCTTGAACGCATCCAGCGCCGGGGTCTCGATGTCCACTTCGCCCTTGAGCCAGTAGCGGCGCTTGGGCTCGAAGAAGATCACCGGATCCTGGCAGTTGGCCGCCTGCTGGATCATCCAGTAGGCGTCATGCGCGTTGGACGGGGTGATGATGCGCAGGCCCGCGGTGTGGGCGAACAGCGCTTCCGGAGATTCGGAGTGGTGCTCGATGGAGCCGATGCCGCCGCCGTACGGGATGCGGATGACCACCGGGGTGGTCAGCCGGCCCTCGGAGCGGGCGTGCATCTTGGCCAGCTGGGTGGTGATCTGGCTGAAGGCAGGGAAGACGAAGCCGTCGAACTGGATTTCCACCAGCGGGCTGAAGCCGCGCAGGGCCATGCCCACCGCGGTGCCGACAATGCCTGCCTCGCCCAGCGGCGAGTCGATGACGCGGTGCTCGCCGTACTTGTCGATCAGCCCGTCGGTGATCCGGTACACGCCGCCGAGGCGTCCGATGTCCTCGCCCATCAGCAAGGACTTGTCGTTGGTTTCCAGCACCTTGTCCAGGCCGCTGGTAATGGCCTTGGCCAGGGTCATTGTGGTGGTCATTTAGTGCTCTCCCTCAGCCGCATCGGCGAATCCTGCTTCGTATTCCAGATGCCAGGCCAGTTCTTCCTGGATCAGCGGATGCGCTTCGGCGTAGACCTGCTCGAAGGACTTGGCCAGCGGCGGGACAGGGAAGGCCATGGCGTCTTCGCGGACCTTGGCGGCCATCGCGTCGGCGTCGGCGGACAGCTGCTCGAAGAAGGCATCATCAACCAGGTTGTTATCGCGCAGGTAGGTTTCCAGACGGACCAGCGGATCCTTCGGGGCCCACATGGCTTCTTCTTCGCTCATGCGGTATTTGGTCGGATCATCGGCGGTGGTGTGCGCGCCGAGACGGTAGGTGACGGCCTCGATGAGCACCGGGCCCTTGCCGCTGCGTGCGTGTTCCAGCGCCCAGCGGGTCACCGCCAAGACTGCCAGCACGTCATTGCCGTCCACGCGGATCCCGGGCATCCCGTAGCCGGCGGCGCGGTTGACCAGCGGGACCTTGGACTGGACCTCGAAAGGCACGGAAATCGCCCACTGGTTGTTCTGGCAGAAGTAGACCACCGGTGCGTTGAACGAGCTGGCGAAGACCATGGATTCATGGGTTTCGCCTTCGGTGGAGGAGCCGTCGCCGAAGTAGGCGACAACAGCGTTGCCTTCCTTGGCGCGGCGGGCTTCATCCCATCCGCGCTGCTCCATGTTCAACGCCATGCCGTAGCCGGCGGCATGCGGCATCTGCGCGGCCAGCACCATGGTGTACATGTGGAAGTTGTTTTCCCGGGGATCCCAGCCGCCGCCGGAGATGCCGCGGAACAGGCGCAGCATTTCCGAGAAGGAGACGTCGCGGGTCAGCGCTACGCCGTGCTCGCGGTAGGTGGGGAAGATGTAGTCGCTTCGGCGGGTGGCGCGGCCGGAACCGATCTGCGCCGCTTCCTGCCCGCGCAGCGGGACCCAGAGGCACAACTGCCCCTGGCGCTGCAAAGCTGTGGCCTCTTGGTCGAATCGACGCGTCAATGCCATGTCGCGGTAGAAACCGCGAAGCATGTCATCATCAACGTCGCCCAGATACGCATCGTACGTTTCGTGGGGCTGACGCTGGCCGTCCGGAGTCAGGATCTGAATCAGATCCGGCTCCGTCGCAGGGGTCGCAGCTCGCGTCATTTATCATCCTTCGGTCATAAATATGCCCCACGCGGAATACATTCCGCATGGGACATATACGGCTTGTCCAGTTCCTAAGCCTATAGGCTTTGACCGCTAAAACGCGAGAAATCAGCGCCAGTTACCCCTATGCCAGGTCGAGTGATTCCTTGCACAGTTCAATAAAGCGATCGTTTGCCTCAACTTCGCCGATGGAGACCCGCACTCCCTCGTTCGAGAAGCCGCGCACAGACAACGCCACGGCGTTGGCCCGCTCGACAAACTGGCCGGTCTTTTCTCCCAGCGGCAGCCAGACGAAGTTCGCCTGGGTGGAAGGAATCTTCCAGCCCATCTCGGCCAAGGCCGCGGCCACCCGTTCGCGTTCGGCCACCAGCCCCTCGACACGCTCAAGCACCTGGTCAATATTGGCCAGCGAAGCGACCGCTGCATCCTCGGCCACGCTGGAGACGGCGAACGGGGTGGCGACCACGCGGATGTTCTCGGTGATCTGCGGGTGGGCCACCGAGTAGCCGACCCGGAGATTCGCCAGGCCGTGGGCCTTGGAGAAGGTGCGCAGCAGAACGACGTTTTCGTTCTCGTTGTAGGTGTGGATGCCATCCACCGATTTCTCATCCCGGACGAACTCGATGTAGGCCTCATCCAGGACCACCAGCACGTTCTTCGGAACGCGTGCCAGGAAATCATCGACCTCGGCCTGGGTGAGTACCGGTCCGGTCGGGTTATTCGGGGTGCACAGCAAGATCACTGAGGTGTTCTCGTTCACCGCGGCGATCATGGATTCCAGATCGTGGCGCCCATCTTCCAGCAGTGGAATCTCCACCGGCAGCGCACCGGCAGTCTGCACGAGAATCGGGTAGGCCTCGAAGGAACGCCACGCATAGATGACTTCATCCTGGATGCCGTCCTCGTTCTGGCCTGCGAAGGTATTCAGAATCTGCACCAGCGCGCCGAGGGAACCGGCGCCGGTCACGATATCTTCAGCCGGCACATCCAAATAGTCGGCGAGGGCCATGCGAAGCTTGGTCGATAGCGGGTCTGGATAGCGATTCAGGCTGTCCTGCTTGACGACTGCCTGATGCACAGCTTCCAACGGGCCAAAGGGAATCTCGTTCGATGACAGCTTGTAAGCTTGGACGCCTTCAACTGGAGCAGGCGGCTTGCCCGCAGCGTATTTTGGCAAACGTGCAACTACGGAGCGTGGCTGCACCTGATCTTGGGTCACCGGGTTCTCAGTCATACCTCAAAGCCTAGTCCTCACTATGGGTTTAGCGATATCCAAGGTTCATCCGAATCCCAGATTTCTGTGCCAAAGTTAAGCCATGAGCTTTCTGATTCGAGTCATCGTCAATGCGCTTGCCCTCGCCGCCGCCGTGTGGGTGGTGCCCGGCCTCAAGATCGTCGCGGCAGGCGAAGGCACCATGAGCACGGTCATCGCCTATCTGGTCGTTGCTGTCATCTTCGGCTTGGTCAATGCCTTGGTCCGTCCAATCGTCAAGCTTTTCTCCTTGCCGATCACCTGCCTCACCCTGGGCTTGTTCACCATCGTGATCAATGCCCTGATGCTCTTGCTGACTTCATGGCTGACGACCTTCACGCCCATCGAACTGGTCATCGAGCAGTTCTGGTGGGATGCCATCGCCGGCACGATCATCATCGCCATTGTCTCGGCGGTCCTCGGATTATTCGTCAAGAGCGATAACGACTAAGCGGTCTACCGCTCACGGCAAGAAGAAGACGGCAACCGGCAGGTGCCGTCTTCTTTGGTTAATTCCCAATTCGCCGGCCCGGTCATCTCCCCGTTTCCGCTGCCTGTTACTGTGGCGTCGGAAGATGCTGGCCTTGGACAGTGCGCTGCAACTTTGGGCATCTTAATGGGGCGGCGCCACATGCTTGAGCCGTTGCTTCTCCTCTTCCGTGATAGGCCGAGGTTCTTTTGGTTTCCGCTCCAGCTTGAACATGCGGATTTTCACCAGGGATTCGGGAAGGTAGTACTTCTTCAGGTGCTCCCTGATTTCCAGCTTCGGGTTCTCATCGATTTCCAGAAGGTGGTCACCGTAATTCTTGAGGTTATGCGGAGCGCCAAAGATGCCATCGTCGGGCAAGATGTCCTCCATGTGCTCCCGCGGGCCCGGGAAGGTTATGGTGTAATGCTCCCCCTTCCCGGGATTGGGCCCGCCATCGGTGCCGGGCACCATATCCTTCTGGTCTTCAACTGACAGGCTGCGTACGTCTTCCGGCAGGTCAATGGTCCCGATGGGCGATCCAAGGGTCAGGACTTTATTCAGCTTGTACTTGTGCTGCAAGAACTTGTTCTTCGACAACTGGGCCACATGAATGCCGCCTTGCGAATACCCGGAGAGGATGACCTCATCTCCCTCTTTCGCTCCACTGATCTCCAGTGCCTCATCAAGCGGTTTCGCGAAGTTCTCGGATTCCACCCCGAAGCCGTCGGCGATGCCTTCCGGGCCAAAAGGCGAAGGAACTTCCGAGTCATTCTGCGTCCCCGGGAAGATCGCAATGTACGTGTCGTCGTCAGCCTTCACGATCATGATTTTCCCGTTGTTCTCCGTCCCTTCGCCTTCCAGCATTTGGTGCAACTGGAAATAGCTTTGCATTTTTCCATCGACTTCAACCGTTTGCGTTGGATCCTGGCCGGTGAGCTGTATTTCCGTATTGCGATCTTCTCCCAGCCGCCGGATAAAGCCCGACAGATCCTTGGCTGCATCTTCGATTTGCTCGGTCAGCGTCAGGTTCGATCCGAAGGGCAAGCGCGGCAGATACGAGAACACCAGGCGCAGGAACATTTCCATGCTTTCCAGGGGCGGACGCCAGTCGTTGTCGCGGGTCTCGGAAATGAAGTCTCCCACCAGCACGGCTCCCGTGCTGGCTAGCACCATCCGTTCAGCAGCGGACTCGGCAACTTCATAGTTCCGCATGGCTTCGGAGACTTTTGCGGTCAGATCGAACGCTGTAATTTGCCCTTCTCTGGACTGCTGGTAGGCGTCCCTGATCAAGTCGCCCAACAGCCCGACGTTATACCCCCTGGCACCGATGCCTGACACCATGCACTGCAGATCCAGGTCGCGCTGGCACCTATCTGCTCCCTGCGCGGCTTTGAGCAGTACATCGCATATGCCATCGATATCGTTGGCAACCCGCTGGCAGATCTCCCCGGCCTCGGCGTAATCCAGCGAGTTGTAATTGACTTCATATCCCATGGCTACGGTGCCATTCGCTGGTTCATGATTTGCGCTTCGAGGTTCTGGATCTCCCGCATGGCTACCCCCACGTACTCTTCCGCGTCGCCCAGTTCGCTGTTGAGCATCTCCAGCCGACGGCTCAGCTCGTCGACATTGTCCAAAAACGCCTTGCCTGCCTTGGAATTCCAAGTCAATGAATGGATTGACCCCAACTGCGCGATGGCGAACTGAGTGGTTTTCCGTGCGTCATCGAGCTGGCTCGCCACCGTCAACAGCGTCGCTTGAAACATCATTTTCCTGCTCCGCATCCTTGAGAATTTGTCCACCATCATGGACAGCCGCGATTCGGTGCCAGCAAAATTTGGGCCCGGTTGTGGAAACAGGAACGGTGTAAAAGATGTGATGCAGCGCCGAGGATGGAAGAATATGAGCATGGCTGAGATTGCGCGCACTTCCCTTGCTAATGAACCACTGGCTTTGACTGCCCTCGACGGACGCTACCGCAGCGCCGTGGCACCGCTGGTCGACTACCTTTCCGAAGCGGCTTTGAACCGCGACCGCGTTCACGTTGAAGTTGAATGGCTGATCCATTTGACCGACAACTCCGTTCTTCCAGGCACCTCCCCGCTGACTGCGGACCAGAAGGCTGCGCTGCGCAAGATCGTCACCGATTTCAATGCTGACTCCGTGAAGGAACTGGCCGAGATCGAGGCTGTCACCGTTCACGATGTGAAGGCAGTGGAGTACTACATCGCCAACCGCCTGGAAGCGATTGGCATCGGCAACCTCAAGCCGCTGGTGCACTTCGGCTGCACCTCCGAAGACATCAACAACCTGTCCTACGCCCTTGGCGTTCAGGGCGGCGTGCAGCAGGTATGGCTGCCGGCAGCCCGCGACCTGATTGCCCAGCTGTCCAAGATGGCCGAGGAATCCCGCGACGTGCCAATGCTCTCGCGCACCCATGGCCAGCCGGCCACCCCGACTACCCTGGGCAAGGAACTGGCAGTTCTGGCCTGGCGCCTGACCCGCCAGCTGGACCGCGTCGAGAAGACCGAGTACCTGGGCAAGATCAATGGTGCCACCGGCACCTATGCGGCCCACTACGCTTCGGTTCCAACCGCCGACTGGCAGAAGGTCTCCAAGGACTTCGTCGAGCACCTGGGCCTGACCTGGAACCCCCTGACCACCCAGATTGAATCCCACGACTGGCAGGCCGAGGTCTACGCAGACATCGCCCGTTTCAACAGCATCCTGCACAACCTGTGCACCGATGTCTGGAGCTACATCTCCATCGGCTACTTCGCGCAGATCCCAGTGGCTGGTGCCACCGGATCCTCGACCATGCCGCACAAGGTCAACCCGATCCGCTTCGAGAATGCAGAAGCGAACCTGGAGATCTCCAACGGCCTGCTGAACACCCTGGGTTCCACCCTGGTCACCAGCCGCTGGCAGCGCGACTTGACCGACTCCTCCTCGCAGCGCAACATCGGCACCGCCATCGGACACTCGGTGCTGGCGATCTCCAATGTCGCCAAGGGCCTTGACCGCCTGGATGTTGCCGAGGCCGTGCTGGCCGAGGATCTGGACCACAACTGGGAGGTCCTCGCCGAGGCCATCCAGATGGTCATGCGCGCCGAGGCCATCGCCGGTGTCGAGGGCATGGACAACCCATACGAGCGCCTGAAGGACCTGACCCGCGGCCACCGCGTGGATGCGGCCCGCCTGAAGGAATTCGTTGGCGAGCTGGGCCTGTCGGCCGATGCTGAAGCCCGCCTGCAGTCCCTGACCCCGGGCACCTACAATGGCATCGCTTCGCAGCTGGTTGACCACCTGAAGAAGTAGCCCACGGCAAAGCCGGGCCCGGTACGTCGAATTTCGACGTACCGGGCCCGGCTTTTCGCTTGTGCACAGGCCAACTGGTGATTCACCGCGCGCATCGGCACGGCGCCAGATACCCTGTAAAAGGGCATCCCTGCCGGCTAGGCCTGCATCCACTTTTTCTTGTGCATCACCGGGATACGCTGGCGCTCGAATTCGTCCAGCAGCGACTCGTAGAGCCCGAGGTAGTCCACTGCTGGATAGCGCACCAGATCGATGCGCGGCGTCCCGGTTTCCGGCTGCTTCAGCTGCCCGTCCAGCCGGCGGTGCAGTTCGGCCCGGTCCCAGAGCAGCTGCACCTTGGCATCGTTCTGGAAACTAATCGCGGTCACCGAGCCGATGTCATCCCAAGCCACCTTCCGCCCGTCGCGCAGGATGAGCCCCGACGCGCGGATCTTCGCATCGATGGCATCGACACCCTTGCGACGCATGGCCAGCGACGCGGTACTTATTCCCCAGGCACCGAAGAGCAGCAGAATGGCATCGAAGAACATCGGCGTGTAGCTCGCCATGAGTTGCGCACGTCGGACGGAGGTCTCGGGCAGGTCGTTGGCCACGAGATACAGCCCCAGCGGCAGCAGGATCCAGGCCATCATCAGCAGCTGGGAACTGCGTTGCACCCGCGGCCAATGGTGGGCCTTGGCGGTGATGAAGTGCTTGGGCAGTTTGCGCCGAGTGCGGCCGTGGGCCATGAGTGTGCGTTCCTGACGCCGTCGGGTCCCATTCAGAACTGCTTGTGCTTGAACCGTTCCTTGGTGTGGAAGCGGCGCTCCTTGAGCGTGGCGACCAGTGCATCGAGGTGCTCCTGATATTCGGCCATCGGGTAGCGCCGCAGGTCGATCTCCAGATAATGCATTGGCGCGCGCCCACGCACTCCGGGGGAATTCAGGTCGATCTCGGAGTTGTCCAGCAGGCTGATTCGCACCACGCGGTTAAGCACCGAGTAGTCCCAAAGCAGCGGCACCATCGAGTCATTGATATAACGGATGACTTCGGCGCGGCCGATATTCGACCACGGCACCTCCCGTCCGCCGCGGGTCACCAGGCCCTGCTCGGTGACGATCACGTCGATCGAGTCATCGCCGGCGCTGCGGCGCGTGCCATGCCGGCCGGTGGCAATGCCCACGATGCCGAAGGCCAGCAACGCCGCGGCGATGACAATCGGCCCGTAATTCAGCCAATAGGTGGCAATGCTGCTCTCCCCGGCCCGGATGTTCTGGCCGAGGATCCAGAATCCGCCAGCGGCCGAGGCCAGGCCCAGCACGGTCAGGATGATTCCGCGCTTCAGGCGCTTGGCATGCAGGTGCGGGGAACTGATGAATTCCACAACAGTTCCGGATACGGCTGCGGAGCTAGCAGGACCACCGGTGCCGCCCTGCCGTGCTATGTGAACATCCATTTCTTCTCGAATTGAACCGGGATCCCCCGGCGCTTGAACTGCTCCAACGTGGAATCATAAAGCCTGAGGTACTCGGCAGCGGGATAGCGCAAGAGGTCTACCCGGGCTGGCTCGGTCCCACCTGATCCCTGCGTATTCAGCTGCTGTGATTGCTCCCGGAGATGGAGCACCAACCTGCGGTGCAGCTCAGCACGGTCCCATAGCAGCCGGATCTTTGAATTGTTCTCGAAGGTAATCGCAGTGACGGACTCAATCTGCTCCCACGGAATTTTGCGTCCGCCCCTCAGTGTGACCCCACTGGCCCGCAGCTTCAAATCTATGGCGTCGGCCTGCTTGCGGGATAGCGAGCGAGTGGCCGTGAAGATTCCGATGCATCCAGCGATGAGCACGGCGGCCCCGGCAATGGCCGGGGTCCAAGAGACGATGATTCTCGCCCTATCGCTCGGTGTCTCGGGCAGCCCATTTGCAATCAGGTAGTAACCGAGAGGCAAGAGAATAGCTGCTAGCAAGATCAGTTTGAAGCTGCTCTCCATTCGAGGCCAATGATGAACTCCCCTGCTGACAAACTCCCCGGGTTCTTCGCGGTAGGTGGCATGATTGCTCAAAGTTCGGAGGTCCTGTCTATTCGGAATCATCAATGGTCACGGTATCCAGCAGTTGCACCATCGGATCCATCATGAGGGCAAGATTCGACAGATCCGAGTCGAATGCCTCAAGGATGAACACAAGTCCCTTGCACCGGCCTACCGTTCGGACATGGCCAATGGCCGGCAACAACACTGTCTCGTCCGCCCTCGGGAGGTCCAAGGAGATGACGGATGTAGATTGGATGATCCGGCCGAAGACCGTTGAATCGAATTCTTCGGTTTGTGCGGGTGACATCGAATCATGATCGGGTGCGGCCAGTTCCTCTAGGCTCGCTTCGTCATCGTCGTCTTCGATGACCAGGTGGGCGGTGCCCATTGCGTGCCCATCTTCGGGTGAATACCACAGCGTGTGGTCGGCATCCGCTGCTTGATTCGCGGCAACTTCTAATGCGAGTTCCCGGTAGGTCTTCCGGAGCTCGGGATCACGCGGAATTGCGACTTCGGAAAGGTCTTCGGCCCATTGCTCTGCCGTGTCCCAGTCCGCCTCGGGGAAGGAACGAGGCACGGGGATCCAGAGTTCCAGATCCGGCTGGATTTCATATGATGTCACTGTATCGGCACCCACTTGAACGTCCCCAGGATTGCGTAGCCGAGGCCTCGCAATGCTTCGGTGAATTCTTCATTGTTTTCGCCTGTTTCAAGGCTTGCGTAGGAATACCTCAGCCACAATCCGGCACTCGGCTCGGGATCAGTGCTTCCGTCCGCCCGTGGCCGGGGAACCACCATATTCAAGCTCAGGTTCTTGTATTCCGGAGCCTCTTCGGCTGGCTCATTCGTATTCCACAGGTACCAGGTCTCATCGTCGACGGCTTCGGTTTCCACCGGATTGCCATCCGCGACCCTGCGCACCATCCCTGCCAATGCCCCTGCCTCCGAGGATTTCAAGGGGGTCATGATCATTGATGTCGGCACAGCTCCACCGCGGGCTTTCTCGACCGGTAAAGCGAGCCCAATCGCGCCCCGACGCCGCAAATTCTCGAACATCTCATGCGTTTTCTGGCGCAGCATCAGCACCACGTCAGCGCGCCCCAGCGCCTTCGCTTCTGCCGTAACCAGCTTGGCCAAGATCGCCTCGTGGTCGGCGCTCGTCCTGAATTCCCGCCACCCCGGCGGATAGACTATGCTGTACCCGATACCGCGTGGTTGCGGCTTCGCTTCTTGCGGACTCTGGCTCATTTTTCTCCTGCCCTGCCCTAGGGTTTCGAGCGCATCTGGCCCAACGTCGCTTGCACCAAGCTACTTCTTCCGCTCACTGTCGTAAACGGATAGCCCGAAGGATTGCACGACATTACCGCCATCCTCGAGCTTAGCGGCGATCTTGGTTCCCATGGCCCAGTCCACTGCGCGCGCGTCGAAGTCGTCAACATGCTTGAGTACGTATTCGGCCATTTCCCGGTGCTTCGTGCTGCCCCAGTCGTTAGCGTACTTGACGTATTTGAGCGGATCCTCGTCGAATGATTTCTTGAACTTTGCCAGGTAGTCGTTGCCATGCTTGAACTTGGCTTCCTGGTACTTTTGCTCCAGTTTCCGGTTGTTACGCCGGATTTTTGCCTTGGTCTTGCGGTTTCCACGAATCGTCGTCTTCACCGGGCGCTTCGGTTGCCCCTTGAGCGATGATCGGATGATTCCACGCCCGGTGCTGGCACGCGTTTTGGTGAACGCCTTGAACGCCTTGCCTGCACCACGGCTTCTTGCGGCTTTGAACCCGCCCTTGAAGACCTTGGAGAGCCCGGAAATGCTCTTTCCCAGAACCCTGCCGAACGGGACCAAACCGACGATGGCCAGTCCCAAGCTGGTCCAATCACCTTCGCCCTGGGTCATCTTGTAGATTTCAATGCCCAGGGTAATCACCCCAGCCACCAATGCAAGCAGACCGAGAATTGGGCCGAGGAATGTGGCAGACAAGATCAGCGCCAAGGCGCCCAGGACAAGGGCGGCGATGCTCAAGATAGAATTGAGCGTGTCGTACCACTTGTCATTATTATCAGCCGCGTCAATGGCATCCTCGATGCCGCTAACCGCATCGTCGTAGGCATCTTCCCAATAGGATACGCGTCCGTCGAACTTGCCCCACAACTCACGCAGTTCTTCTTCTGCCTGGTCACTCGCGTCTGTGGCAGCAGTCAAGTCCTTCTTCGCTTTGGCCTTTTCCTCGTCGGTGCCTTCTCCGATGCCGAATAGCCCGCCATCGGCATCGTCCATGGCGTCTTCGGCCGTTTCCGCTTGGCTCCGCTTGGTCGCGGCCGTTTCATGCGCCTGCTCGATGTCGGTAATCAAGGCGTTGAGCGTTGAATAATTGTCGACTCCGCCTTCCTTCGTGCACATCATTAGTGCGCCTTGGACCCGGTCCAGCGCCTCTGCATACGTCTTCAGGGCTTCGCCAGTCTTGCTGTAGCGGACTGATGCCTTGTGCAGCTTCGGGTAAACTTCGCCTGCACTCTCTCGAACTGACTTTATCGCCTCGGATTTCAAATCCGCTGTGCCATTGCTGATGTCCTCCAGCCGGATGGCCGAGCGTTCCATGGCTTCACCAGAAGAGATCAGATCCAAGGCGCTGCGGCGCAAGTCAGCGGCGTTGCCGGTGATCATTTGCAACGGGTCGCCAGTACTAGGTGAATGCAATGTCATTTAGTCTCTCCGCGCGCTAGTTGGCCTTGGGCGCGTCAGACGCCCGGGAGTTCAAGAAAGCCTTCTTGGTTTCGAGGTCCCAATCGGCGAAACCCTGCTGAATGTCTTTCAAATGCTTGTGTATTCCATCGAGTTCTTCCACCAAACCGTCGCGGGTCTTGTTCCACTCGTCCTCGAAATCGCCCACTCGATCTTGCAGCTTGTCGTCATTCATCGGGGTACCGACGGAACGCGAAATGCCCTTGGCAATATCCGAGGCATCGTTGAAGTCCGTGATGCTATTGCCCAAATCAGTGACGATCTCGTCAAGACGAGCTAGATACAATTCGTCTGCCACGGTGTGAACTACTCCTTGCGCTCAAGATTGGTTGTGGAATGCCGCAAGTTAGGCGCGGCAGGGATATCCCAGAAATGTGGTCGCCCCGTGAATAACGAAGCGACCACATCAGCCGGAAAATTGCGTCCGGCTACTGGCCGGCCATGCCGCGGTCGGTGTCCTGGATCTGGGTCATCATGTCGCGCAGCGCGGTGGCCATGTCGTTGATGCCATCGAACGCGGTCTTCAAGCCGTCGTTCAGGTCCTTGTAGCCTTCGCCGAACTGGCCCGAAGCGTGCTCGGTGGTGAAGTCTTCGCCGAGCAGCTTGTCCACACCGGACTGCAGCTGCTCAAGCACGCCGTCCAAGTCCTCGCGCCCGGTGTCAAGCTTCGATGCCATGGCTTCCATTTCGCCATAATTAGCCTTGAAATCAGTCACAACTATGCTCCTCAACTTGTTGGCTGGCCCGGTTGCCGGGCCAGTTCAGTTTTGTCCGCAACCTACGCTAGTGTGGCAGCTGGCCTGCTCTCAATGGGGAGAACTCCCCGTGGCAAGCCGGCATCGAACTGAAGTAGAAAGATCCCATGGACGTAGTTTCAGCAGCAGCACTCGCCAGATCCTCCACGCTCGGAATGCATCCAGCCGAAGCACGCCTGCGGATCTGGTCCTACCTCATCGACTACGCCGTTTCGCTGGCCGCGCTGCTGCCCGCCGGCATCGGATACGTGATTTTCCTGGTGACCGGGCACTACTCCACGGTCCCGCTGGTCCTGTCCGGAGTCAGCGCCCTGCTGCTGCTGGTCTATCTGGTTGTCTTGCTCGTGATGAACAGCCGCAGGGGCTCCTCGCCCGGCAAGGCCGCGATGCGCCTGCGCGCCGCCCGGCTGGATTCTTTTTCCGCACCCGGCTTCGGCCGGATCCTCCTCGCCGCCTTCGTCTTCCTGCTCAGCCATCTGATCCCGGTCATTGGCCCGCTGCTGATGCTGCTCTCCTGCCTTTTCGACCGGGAGCACCGCCGCAGCTGGCTGGACAAGATCGCCCAAACCTACGTGGTTGATATCCGCAAGGGCCTGGATCCGACCAACCCGCGGGCGCTGGCCCGTGCCGAATACCTGATCTCCCGCCCGGACCGGGACATTTCCGAGCATCTGCCATCGCTGGGCACCTCCGCCGAGGACGACATATACGATGACGCCGCAGTGCCTTCGCGTCCCCGCTCCACAGCGGGCATCATCGGAGCGCAGAACAGCGACTGGCATTCGCCATCTGCGCCGCAGACGGGAACCGTCCGCCGCGCGGCCTTCGCCTTTGACGACGGGTCCTATCTCCCCGTTCCGGAATCCGGGCTGATCGGACGTGCGCCCCAGACCACGGAAGAGTCCGGCAATGAACTGCTGGTCGCGCTGAAGGACCCCGAACGGCTGCTGTCCAAGACGCATCTGGCCTTCGGCTGCGACGGGGCGAATGCCTGGGTCATGGACCTAGGTTCCAGCAACGGCACGCAGGTCACCACCGCCTCCCGCGCCCCGCGCAATGCACCACCCCATGTCCGCCTGCATCTGAATGACGGGGATGTCGTCCAGGTAGGCAGCCGTACCTTCCGCATTACCTTCCAGGAGACCGCGAAGTGAAAATCAAGGCCACACTCAGGCGCCCGGACACCAGCACCATCGACGTGGTGTTGACCTGCGATGCCACCGCCACCGTGGGAGATGCAGCCCGCGCCCTGGCCGGGGAGCAGGTTCCCGAGCATCCCACGCTGCTGGTCACCGCCGCCGGCACCGCACCGGTGCAGCTCGATCCGCACACCCCGCTGGCCGAGGCGGAACTGGGTTCGGGCTTCAGCATCGAGGTCGTGCCGACCACCGATGCCTTCGTCTCGGGAGGCTCGGCGGCAGCGGTGCTGCGCGTGGCCAACGGCCCGGATGCGGGCATGGCCTTCGCGCTGCCCGCCGGCACCTCCTATGTGGGGCGATCGGAGAAGGCCACCGTGGTGCTCAACGACCGCATGGTCTCCACCCGGCATGCGCGCATCGAGGTGGGAAGCAAGATCGAGCTGGTGGACCTGAACTCCGCCAACGGCATCCTGGTCGATGGCCGGCTGGCCCAGCGCGTCGCGGTGATCCCCGGCCAGCTGATCACCCTGGGTGCTACCGAGGTCTTCTTCGAGCTGCTGCCCGGGACCGCCACCGGCCATTCCCCGGTCTATGAGAAGGGCGGCTCGATCCTCTTCAACCGTTCCCCGCGGGTGGAGGTCCGCTACCCCGGCGAGGAACTGCCGCGCCCGGCGATCCCGCAGGAAGCCAGCCCCAAGCTCTTCCCCTGGCCGATGATCTTCGCTCCGCTAATCATGGGCCTGACAATTTTCTCGCTCACCCAACGCGCGCTGTCGCTGATCGTGGTGCTGATCTCGCCGCTGATGATGCTGGGCAACCTGATCGGCCAGCGCACCCAGAGCAACAACAAGCTGCGCCTGGAAATCGAGACATTCGAACGGCAATTCGAGGCGCTGGAAGATAGCCTGCTGGCCGGGGAGGAAGCCGAACGCGCGCACCGGCGCAGCGAGGCCCCGGCCACCGCGACCGTCTTCGAGCAGGCCGAATCGCTGGGCCCGCTGCTGTGGACCCGGCGCCCGGAGCATTGGAACTTCCTCTCGCTGCGGCTGGGCTCGGGAACCGCGCGCAGCCGCACCACCGTCGCCGAGCTGGCCGACCGGACCGGGATGCAGGAATATGTGGAACGGGTCGACGAGCTCACCGCGCAATACCGGATGATCGAGGATGTGCCGATCATCGAGCTGCTGCCCTCGGCCGGCGCCATCGGCATTGCCGGGCCGCGGCTGCAATCCGCCGATGCGCTGCGCGCGCTGGCGGTGCAGCTATTCGGCCTGCACGCGCCCAATGACCTGTGCACCGCCGCGATCATCGACCCGGCCTGGACCGAGGACCTTGAATGGTTCAAATGGCTGCCGCACACCACGGGCCCGCGCTCCCCGCTGGCCCAGGTGGCGCTGGCCGATACGCAGACCTCCGGCACGGTGCTCATCAACGCCCTGGAAGAGCTCATCGCCCGGCGCAACGACCCGTCCGCCTACCGGCTGGGCCCGCTGTCCACCCGGCACACCTCCATGGAGCTGGGCAGGGAAGCCGGCGAGCAGTCCACCGGCGTGCCGACGGCCAAGGACCTTTCGCTGGTGCTCTTCGTGACCAATGACGCCCCGGTGGACCGTGCCCGGCTTTCGCAGATCATCGAGCGCGGGCCAGCCGTGGGCATCTACACGATCTTCGTGGCCCCCACCGTGCAGTCGCTGCCCGCCGCCTGCCGCACCTTCGTGGACGTCACCGAGGGCCTGGATGATGCCCGCGTGGGCTGGGTGCGTGCCGGCGAGGAAGCCGTCAAGGTGTCGGTGGAAGGGGTCTCGCGCGAGCATGCCGAGCACTTCGCCCGCCGGCTGGCCCCGATCGTGGACTCCAGCTCGCTGGTCCCGGATTCCTCGGACATCCCGGATTCGGTGTCGCTGCTGCGCATCCTGGGGCCGGACCTGGCTGAATCCCCGGATGCGGTGCTCGAACGCTGGAAGCAGAACAACTCGGTGATCGACCGCGCCGCCACCGGCCCCCGGCCGCGGCTGAAGCGCGCCGGGACGCTGCGCGCCTATATCGGCCAGGGCACCCCGGATGCGATGAGCCTGGATCTGCGCACCCAGGGCCCGCACGCCCTGGTGGGCGGCACCACCGGCTCGGGCAAGTCCGAATTCCTGCAGGCCTGGGTGCTGGCAATGGCCGCCGAATACAGCCCCGACCGGGTGACCTTCCTGTTCGTGGACTACAAGGGCGGCTCCGCCTTCGCCGACTGCGTGGAGCTGCCGCACTGCGTCGGGCTGGTCACCGACCTTTCCCCGCATCTGGTCCGCCGCGCGCTGACCAGCCTGCGCGCCGAGCTGCACCACCGCGAGAAGCTCTTCCACCGCAAGAAGGCCAAGGACCTGCTGGAACTGGAAAAGCGCCAGGACCCGGAAACCCCGCCGGCCCTGGTGCTGGTGGTCGACGAGTTCGCCGCCCTGGCCGGAGAGGTTCCGGAATTCGTGGACGGCGTGGTGGACATCGCCCAGCGCGGCCGCTCCCTGGGCATCCACCTGATCTTGGCCACCCAGCGCCCTGCGGGCGTGATCAAGGACAATTTGCGCGCCAACACCAACCTGCGCGTGGCGTTGCGCATGGCCGATGCCGCGGACTCGAACGACGTGGTGGAGGACCCGATCGCCGCCGGATTCGACCCGTCGCTGCCCGGCCGCGGCATCGCCAAGACCGGCCCGGGACGGTTGGTGCCCTTCCAGTCCGGGTACGCCGGCGGCTGGACCACCGACGAGCCCGAAGCCGCCGAGGTGCGCGTGGAGGACCTGCGCTTCGGCGGGGCGCGCGTCTGGGAGCAGCCCGAAACGGAGAATGCGGACATCGAGGAGAACAGCGGCCCGAACGACCAGAAGCGCCTGGTCTCCAGCTTCATCGCCGCCTCGAACGGCGCCGGGATCCCGGCCCCGCGCCGGCCATGGCTCGATGACCTCTCGGCCACCGTGGATTTGCGCGAGCTCGCCCCGGATTCGGACAGCCGGATCCCGCTGGCGCTGGCCGACATCCCCGAGCACCAGGCCCAGGAAACCGCCTGGTTCGAACCCGACACCGACGGCCACCTGCTGGTCTACGGCACCTCCGGCGCCGGCAAGTCCGCGGCGCTGCGCAGCATCGCGATCGCCGCGGGAGCCAATCCGGCGGCCGGCACCGCGGCGGTATATGCGCTGGACTTCGGCACCAGCTCGTTGCGCTCGCTCGAACCGCTGCCGCATCTCGGCGCCGTCATCGGCGGCGACGACGTGGAGCGCATCCAGCGCGTCTTCCGCATCCTGGCCGAGCACCTCGATGAGCGTTCGGCCCGCTATGCGCACGCGAATGCTGCCTCGCTGAGCGAGTACCGCCAGGTGACCGGGCACGTCTCCGAGCCGCGCATCTTCCTGCTGATCGACGGCTTCGGCCAGTTCCGCAACGACTGGGAGCTGGGCCACGGCCGCGGCGAGTTCTACCAGGTGTTCATGCGCATCGTCGGCGAGGGCCGCCCGCTGGGCATCCACGTTGTGGCCACCGCTGACCGCTTCGGCGCGGTGCCCACCGCGATCAGCGCGAACATCACCCAGCGCGTGGTGCTGCGCATGGCCGACGAGCAGGCGTACAACGTGCTGGGCGTGGCCAAGGATGTGCTCAATGAGCGCAGCGTGCCCGGCCGCGCCATCATCAAGGGCCACGAGGCGCAGATTGCGGTGCTTGGCGGCACCGCCAACGTGGCCGAGCAAACCGCGCTGACCACCAGCTGGGCCCAGGAGCTCACGGCTTCCGGCGCCCCGCAGGCGGCCGGGGTCGAAACCCTGCCCCAGGAATTCGCGGCGGCGTCGCTGCCCGACACGGTCAACGGATTGCCGGCCATCGGCCTGTCCGACACCACTCTGGGTCCGTGCGGCTTCGAGCCCATCGGCACCTTCGTCATTGCCGGGCCACCACAGAGCGGCAAGACCAACGCGATGCGCGCCATGGTCACCGCGCTGGAACGCGCCAACCCGGCCACCCAGTTCTTCCACCTCGGCGGCCGGCGCGCCGAGCTGCGCGGCTGGCGGCAGTGGAATGGCACCGCTTCGGGCCCGGCCGAGACCCGGCAGTTCGCCAAGGACATGCTGGATCTGGTCTCCGATGATTCCATGCCGGGCAAGATGGTGTTTGTCGTGGAGAACTTCACCGAGTTCGCCGATTCGGATGCGGAGCGTCCGATGAAGGAACTGCTCAAGGCCATCAACCGCTCCGATCATTTCCTGATCGCAGACGGGGACATCAACTCGTTCTCCTCCAGCTTCGGGCTGCTCGGCGAGCTGAAGTCCAACCGCCACGGCATCGCGCTCAAGCCCGACGCCTACGACGGGGACTCGCTGTTCAAGGTGCCGTTCCCGCGCGTCAAGCGCCACGACTTCCCGCCGGGGCGCGGGTTCATGGTGCAAAACGGCCAACGCACCCTGGTGCATCTGCCGCTCGTGGAGCAGTAGGCCGTGGAGCAGTAGGCGCGAAAAAGCCGGCAGCAACGTGCAGTTGCTGCCGGCTTCGCTGTGCTGGGGCTAGAACTCGAAGTCGCCGAAGTCTCCGCCGGCTCCGCCGAGGAAGTCGCCGAACATGCCCTCGGCCTGGCCGCCGAGCTGTTCCCCGGCACCGGCCACGGTTTCGCCCAAGCCATCGGCCATGGAACCGAATTCTTCGCCAATGCCGGCAAAGCCGTCAAGCAGCGGCCCGGCAATGGCGGTGCCGATGAACGCGCCTGCCACGCCGCCGAGCAGGCCAACGCCCAGGCCGCCGGCCGCCCCGGCAGCCATGCCCAGACCGCGGCCCTTGCCGCCGGAGCCCAGGAGCTTGTCCATGAATCCGGGACGCGAGATTTCCGCTCGGGTTGCCGAGCGGGCCAGGTCCCGCGGATCCTGGGTCCTCGGGCGTTCTGCCGGCGGCAGCTGCTCGTTCAGCTCGTGGTGCAGCAGTTCTCGCTGCTGCGGGGTCAGCCGGGCGAAGGCTTCGGCATGAGCGCGTTCCATATCCTGCGGCGGAGCGGTGCGCAGCATGTAGCGGTACTTCTCGATCGCCGCCTGGTCTTCGCGCGAAGGGGCTGAAGCCTGCGGATTGCTGTAGCCGCGGTTGCCGTAGTCCTGGCGCTGCTGCTGGTAAGGCTGCTGGTAGCCGGAAGTGTTCTGATGGTAACCGCGATGGTCGCGATCATAACCGCGCTGATTGCTGCTGGAGCTGCGCTGGCTGAGCTGTTCCCGGACATACTGGCCAGCCATTTGCTTGCCCTTGCGCAGCAGCTTGTCGAACATGGACATGAAATCGGCCTCCTAGGCTTTGCGGGCGCGGTGCGCTGGGGCACCGCTCTCAATTCGTTAAACTCCCCAGCACCGCTCCTTGTTCCCCGCATTAGACTATTCTCATTTTCACCTGGCAGGCCCAGAACCTATGAGCTCAGTACCGGCGGCTTCGCGGTTTGGCTGATGCGCGCCAGCAGCTCGGCGGCCACGGACACGGCAATCACCGCCGGCTGCTTGCCTCGCACCTGCTCGATCCCGATGGGGCACTGGATCGCGGCGATCTGCTGCTCGCTGAAGCCGCTGGAGCCCAGATGCTTCTGGAAGCGGGCCCACTTGGCGCTGGATCCGATCAAGCCAATTGACCCCAACCCCGGATGGCGCAGGGCCGCATCGCAAAGGTGGAAATCCTCGGCGTGATCATGCGTCATGATCAGCACATGGGATCCGTCAGGCAGGGCGCTGAGCACCTGCTCCCCGAGCACCGCCACCGCCGGATGGATCTGCGCCACGCTGGGTTCAAGGACGGGAAGTTCCTCCAGGAATTCCGGTCGCGAATCCACCAGATGCAATTCCAGGTCATGGCGGGAGAGGATTCGGGCCAATTCCATGCCCACATTGCCCACCCCGAAGATCGCCACCGTGGCAACAACCGGCAGGGGCTCCAGCAGCACCGTGATCTCGCCGCCGCAGCATTGGCGGCCGAACTTGGCCGGGGCCTTGTCGCTGAGCTTCATGCTGATGCTCTGCGGCTGGCCCTCGCCCACGGCGATCATCTGGCGGGCCCGTTCCATCACCGCCATCTCCAGGTTGCCTCCGCCAATGGTCCCGAAGATTTCCTGGCTGGAGATCACCATCTTGGCTCCCGGCTCGCGCGGGGCATGCCCGCGCACTGCGGTGACGGTAGCCAGCACGCCCGGACGGCGCTCATTGCGCAGCACGGTGACCGCTTCAATCCACGAGCGCATGGCTACTGCCCCTTCCGCACCGATTCAATCGCCCAGAACACCGCTTCCGGTGTCGCCGGGGACGCCAGCTGCACGGAGCACCCGGCAGGCCCGAACGCGGCCACCGCCTGCCGTATTGCCTCGCGCACCGAGAAGGAAAGCATCAGCGGCGGCTCCCCCACGGCCTTGGAACCGTAGACCGCGCCTTCCTCATGCGCTTTCTGTAGCAGGCCGACGTTCAAGATCTCGGGCATCTCGGAGAAGCTCGGGATCTTGTAGGTGCTCGCGGCCTGGGTGGCGACCCGTCCGCGGTTCGGCCCATCGGAGGTGTCCCAGCGCAGGTCCTCCAGGGTCAGCCAGCCGACGCCCTGCACGAACCCTCCCTCGATCTGCCCCAAATCCACCAGCGGCGAGAGGGAGTCTCCGACATCATGGACGATATCCACGCGGCGCAGCACGTATGAGCCGTCGAAGCGGCTGACTTCCACCTCGCTGGCCGCCACCCCGTAGGCGAAGTACTTGAACGGGCTGCCGGTCATCCGCGATAGGTCCCAATGCAGCCCTTCGGTGCGGTAGAAGCCGGCAGCCGAGAGCTGGATCCGCTGGAAGTACGCGGTCTTGACCACGTCCGCCCATTCCAGGGTTTCGCCCTTGCCCAGCGCGGTGACCCGGCCGCCGCCGAAGCGGAGATCCTGGGCTGGAACCCCGAGCATGCCGGCGGCCACCTGCGCCAGCCGGTCCCGGATCTGCTCGCAGGCATCCTTGACCGCCCCGCCGTTCAGGTCGCTGCCAGAGCTGGCCGCGGTGGCCGAGGTGTTGGGCACCTTGTCGGTGCGCGTTGGCGCGTTGCGCACCATGGACAGCGGCACGCCCAGCGCGGTGGCGGCCACCTGCAGCATCTTGGTGTGCAGGCCCTGGCCCATCTCGGTACCGCCGTGGTTTACCAGTACCGAACCGTCCTTGTACACCAGAACGAGGGCCCCGCCCTGGTTGAAGGCGGTGAGGTTGAAGGAGATTCCGAATTTCACCGGGGTCAAGGCCAATCCCCTTTTGGCGTGCTCATGGGTGGCGTTGAACTGAGCAATTTGTTGTTCGCGTGCGGCGATGCCTGCCGAGTCGAGCACTTGGTTCCAGGCGGCTTCCAGCCGCTCGGGATGCCTCACCGGCTGGTAATACGGGGTGTCCTGCCCTTCTGTGTAGAAGTTGCGCCGGCGCAGTTCCTTGGGATCCAATCCCAGCTGCGGGGCCACCCGGCCGAGGATGTCTTCCATGACCAGCATTCCCTGCGGACCGCCGAAGCCGCGGAACGCTGTTTGCGAGGTCTTATGGCATTTGGCGATGCGTCCGGAAACCTTGATGTTCGGGATCCAATAGGAATTGTCGATATGGCACATGGCGCGGGTCAGCACCGGTTCGGACAGATCCAGGCTCCACCCGCCGTCAGCTGTCAGTTGGGCCTGCAGGGCTAGGATCCTGCCCTGCTCGTCGAAGCCTATTTTCCAGGTGGCATGGAAACCGTGGCGCTTGCCGGTCATGGTCATGTCCAGGGTGCGGTCCAGCCGCACCCGCACCGGACGCCCGGTGAGCACCGCACCCAGGGCCGCCAGCGCAGCATAGCCGTGGGGCTGCATTTCCTTGCCGCCGAATCCGCCACCCATGCGCAGCACTTGCACGGTCACCTCATGGGCGCTGATGCCCAGCACATGTGAGACAATGTCCTGGGTTTCGGTGGGATGCTGGGTGGAGCAATGGATCATGATCTGTCCGCTCTCATCCACCATGGCCAGCGAGTTCTGCGTTTCCAGGTAGAAGTGATCCTGTCCGGAGAATTCGAATTCTCCGTCGAAGACATGGGCCGACTGCGCGAAGCCTGCCTCCGGGTCCCCCTTGGCGATCTCGGGCTGGATGCCGTGGAAGCTGCCGGCCGCGATGGCCTCCTTGATGGTGATCAAAGAATCCAGCTGCTCATAGTCGACGTTCACCGCCTTGGCTCCGGCCTTCGCCGCTTCCAGGTCTTTGCCCAAGACCCATGCTACGGGTTGTCCGAAGAACATCACCTCGTCCACCGGCAGCAGCGGCTCGTCATGCTTGGCGCCCTGGTCATTGACTCCGGGAATATCTGCCGCGGTAATCACCCGGACGACTCCGGGCACTTGAAGCGCCGCACTGGAATCCAGGCCCAGGATTTTCGCGTGGGCGCAGGTGGACTGCACCGGGTAGGCATGCAGCACCCCGGCCAGGCGCTGCGCTAGGTCATCGGTATACAGTGCGGTACCGGTGACGTGCGCGGCGGCGGATTCGTGGCGGCGGCGCTGGCCGACCACTGCGTTATCGGGGCGTTGGGATAGCTGGCTCATGAGTTCTGCTCCTGCCCTGCACCCGAGCGAGACAGCTGCTCGGCGTAGAACCGTTCCAGCGAAGAGGCCAGCATGGCCTTGCGGTAGCTGGCGCTGGCCCGGTGGTCATCCATCGGGGTGCCTTCCTCGCCCATGATGCTTGCGGCGGCCCGGATGGTGTCCAGGTTCCATTCCTTTCCTTCCAGCGTCTCTTCGGTAGCCTTGGCGCGCAGCGGGGTTGCTGCCACGCCACCCAACCCGATCCGCGCCTTGGAGATCACGCCGTCTTCCACCGTGACCGCGTAGCCGACGGCCACCGATGCGATGTCGTCGAAGCGACGCTTGGAGATCTTCTGGAAGCTGGTCAGTTCGGCCAGCGGCAGCGGGATGCGGATCGCGGTGATCATCTCCCCCGGTTCCCGCACGGTCTGCCGGTAGCCGGTGAAGTACTCGGCGAGCGCCACTACCCGGTTGCCCCTGATGCTGGAGAGCACCAGTTCGGCGTCCAGCGCCAGCAGCGCCGGAGGGGTGTCGCCGATGGGCGAGCCGGTGCCCAGGTTCCCGCCCAGGGTGGCACTATTGCGGATCAGCCGGGAGGCGAATTGACCGAAGAGCGTTCCCAGCAGCGGGACCCGTCCGGCGAGGTTCCGTTCCAGTTCGCTGAGCGTGCAGCCTGCACCGAGTTCCAGGTACTGCTCATTGAACTGGATCTGGCGCAGCTCGGGCAGCCGGTCGATGGCCAGCACCGACCGGGCGCGGGCACCCTTGATGTTGACTTCCACGCCCCAGTCGGTAGCGCCGGCCACCAGCACGGTGTCAGGTTCATCAGCCAGGATCTGCAGAGCCGATTCCAGGTCCGTGGCCCGGCGGAACCGGCCCAGTTCCCCGGTGGGGGTGTCCGCGCGCTGGATGTCCGTGGCGACCGGGTCCGGGGCGCCGCGCTGCGTCCGGACGGCCAGCGGGTCATCTTCCTCGGGCTCGCCCAGCGCATAGGCGGCGTCGCGGATCGGACGGTATCCGGTGCAGCGGCAGAGATTGCCCGACAGTGCGTGCAGATCGAATCCATTGGGTCCGCACTCGTGCTCGCCGCCATCCTCCGCGCTGACTGCGGGATTGGAGGTCCGCTCGGGGCGGTAGTATTCGGCGGCCATGGAGCAGACAAAACCGGGGGTGCAATATCCGCACTGGGATCCTCCGCGGTTGGCCATCTCTGCCTGCACCGGGTGCAGGTCCGCGACGCTGCCCAGCCCTTCGGAGGTGATCACTTCCTGGCCGTCCAGGGACGCGGCTGGCAGCAGGCAGGCGTTGACCGCGGTCCACCTGCTGCCCTCACCGTCGCTGCGGGCGACCAGGATGGAGCAGGCACCGCATTCGCCTTCGGCGCAGCCTTCCTTGCATCCGATCAGCTGCTGCCCGCGCAGGAAATCCAGCACGTTGGTGTGCGGCGGGCCGTCGAATTCCCGGACCGTCCCGTTGACGGTAACCAAGCATTTTGTCTCTTGCGTTGCCTCGGCGTTCATGCCGCTGACACCTCCTGCGCCCGGGTATCTGCGGACGCACCATGAATGATTTGGATGATGGTCGGAATCTGGCTCCCTGCCGGCGATTCAAGGCTCGGCAAGGTGCCGCCGCATGCTGCGGCGCGATCAATGTCCGTGCGCGATCTGGCCCTTGGACCAGGCGAGGCATCCGCCCATGATTGCCCTCCAGAATTCGGATGTTCAACATGCATCCAACTCTTCAAGGTGATCCAGGCCACCTCGATGGATCCTTACTATAGCCCGTATCGGCTCAGGCCAGTAGGGGTGCTTTGGGCTCTCCGGCGAGGTATTCCAGGTAGCCCAGCGCCGAAGCCGGTGGCAACTGAACTGGCCATCGGCTTCGTATTCGATGTGAGTAACGCCGGCATGGCGCTGGAGAACCGATTGGAGTTGATCTCGCGGATCTGCTCGGGCCACAGCCGGGTTTCCAACACGTTACAGCCGCCTATCGACTCCCCGATCCCCCAGGTGAAATTAAGTTCCCCTCGGCGCAACAACATGAGCACCTCGGTGAAATACCGATTTGAAAAGCTCAGAAGCATCAAACGCTAGAGAAGGGATCGGGTAGCGTGAGCGCACAGCTAGAAGCACCTGGCACATCGCAGGCACTGGACATCCAGCCGGGACGCTGGGTCAGCAATTGGACCCCGGAGGATCCTGCCTTCTGGAAGCACACAGGATCAGCGGTAGCCAGCCAAAACCTCAAGTGGTCCATCTTCGCCGAGTTCCTCGGTTTCAGCGTATGGCAGCTTTTCGCCATCATCGTGGTCTATCTCCCGGCCGCCGGATTCAACTACAGCACCACCGAACTGTTCTGGCTGATCTCCATCCCAAGCCTCGTCGGAGCGACCCTGCGCATCCCCTACACGTTCATGGTCGCCCGGTTCGGCGGACGCAATTGGACAGTGATTTCCGCATTGCTCCTGCTGATTCCTGCCGGCGGCATAACGCTAGCGCTGGCCGATGCGTCCACGCCGTTCTGGGTCATGCTCAGCCTCGCAGCGCTGACCGGCTTCGGCGGCGGCAACTTTGCCTCCTCGATGGCAAATATCACCTACTTCTACCCGGCCGCCCGCAAGGGCTGGGCGCTGGGGCTGAACGCTGCCGGCGGCAACCTAGGCGCGGCCGTCGCCCAGCTGCTCGTGCCGGTCATTGTCACGGCGTTCGCCGCCGGAGCGCTGCAGCTCCCGCTGGCGGGGTTGCTCTGGATCCCGTTGATTCTGCTCTCCGCGTGGGGCGCCTGGAAGTACATGCACAATCTGTCTTCGGCACGCTCCGATATCCGCGGCGCGGTGGCCTGCCTGAAGGAAAAGCACCTGTGGGTCATCTCGGCACTGTATGTGGGAACCTTCGGCTCCTTCATTGGATTCTCGGCAGTCTTCCCCAAGCTGATCGTTGACACCTTCCCCGAATACGCTGCATTACCGCTGGGAACAGCCACCATCACCTTGGCCTTCCTCGGCCCGCTGGTCGCCTCGCTGGCTCGCCCATATGGCGGAAAGATCGCCGACAAGCTCGGCGGCGCACGCATCACCGTGGCCACCTTTGCGGCCATGGCCTTGATTACCGCCACACTGGTGATCAGCCTGCCCCGGGCGAACTTCTGGGTCTTCCTCGCCTTGTTCTTGCTGCTCTTCACCGCAAGCGGCATCGGCAATGGCTCGACCTATCGCATGATCCCGGCAGTCTTTGCCCTGAGCGGCCAGGGACAGCAGGCCGGACAAGTGGATTCTTCCCGCAAGGCTGCTGCCGCACTCGGATTGATCTCGGCCATCGGTGCCTACGGCGGCTTCCTGATTCCGCAAGCCTTGGGCCTGTCCGTTTCCACGACGGGAGCCTACACCGCGGCATTCATCATCTTCATCGCCGCCTACCTGCTGCTCATGGCCACCGCATGGTTCACCTATGCGCGGCCCGGCACCCGCTTCGCGAAGCACGGAGTCTAGGATGACCGCCACCCATTGCCCCTACTGCGCCCTGCAGTGCGGCATCACCCTCGAACGCAGCACGCAGGCCGAAGCCCCTGAGCCGGTGAGCTTGAAGGGCCGCGACTTCGAAACCAACGGCGGGGCGCTGTGCCGGAAAGGGTACAGCGCCGCGACGCTGCTGGATCATCCCGAACGCCTGCAGGCACCTATGCTCCGCCAAGCCGATGGCAGCCTTGCACCGATCGGCTGGGAGCAGGCATTGGATCTGGTGGCAGACAAGGCCCGGGTCATCCGGGACGAATCCGGAGCCGATGCCCTGGCGGTTTTCGGTTCCGGGTCGCTGACCAACGAAAAGGCCTACCAGCTGGGCAAGTTCGCGCGGCTGGCCCTGGGCACGTCGCGCATCGACTATAACGGCCGGTTCTGCATGTCCTCGGCTGCCGCGGGCACCAACCGCGCCTTTGGCCTGGACCGCGGTTTGCCGTTCCCGCTGGCGGATCTGGATGAGGCGGCGATGATCCTGATGCTCGGTTCCAACGTCGCCGACACGATGCCGCCTTTTGTCCGGCATTTGGCCGGGGCGCGTGAGAATGGCGGGCTGGTGGTGGTTGATCCGCGACGTTCGGCAACGGCCAAGCTCTGCGCAGATAATGCCGGCTGGCACCTGCAGCCCACCCCGGCCACCGACCTGCCGCTGCTGCTGGGCTTAGCCCACGTGCTGGTGGCGGAGTCCCTGGCCGACACCGCCTATCTGGCCGACCGCACCAATGGTTTCGACGCGGTGAAAGCCTCGTTGGCCGGCTGGTGGCCGGAACGGACCGCCCAGGTCACTGGTGTTCCTGCCGAGCAGATCCGGCGCACCGCCCGGGCCTTGGCGCAGGCGGCCAGCGAAGCGAAGGCTGGCGGCAAGCCGGTCTACATCCTCACCGGCCGGGGCATTGAGCAGCACGCCAACGGCACCGACACGGTCACCGCCGCGATCAACCTCGCCCTGCTGCTCGGCCTGCCCGGAACTATGGCCGGCGGCTACGGCACCATCACCGGACAGGGCAATGGGCAGGGCGGCCGCGAGCACGGGCAGAAGTGCGACCAGCTTCCCGGCTACCGCAAGATCACCGACCCGGAACACCGCGCGCAGGTGGCCCGTGTCTGGGGCGTTGACCCCGAAATCATCCCCGGTCCCGGGCTACCTGCCGTTGAGCTGCTCGAAGCGCTGGGCACCCCAACCGGTCCGCGCATGATGATGATCCACGGAGCCAACCCGGTGATCTCGGCACCCGATGCCTCGAAGGTAAGCCGGGCACTGGCCAGCCTGGATTTCCTGGTGGTCTGCGACTTCTTCCTTTCGGAAACCGCGGCGCAGGCGGACTTGGTGCTGCCGGTGCTGCAATGGGCTGAAGAGGAAGGCAGCATGACCAACCTGGAGGGCCGGATCCTTCGCCGCCGCGCCGCCTTGGAGGCACCGGGAAATGCGCGCAGCGAACTGTGGATCCTCTCCCAGCTTGCCCAGCGGCTGGACGCTCCCGGCCACTTCTCCCCCGATCCGCGGGAAGTCTTCGAAGAACTCAAAGAAGCGTCAGCCGGCGGCTTGGCTGACTACTCGGGGGTGCGTTGGGATGATCTCGATGCCGGTGCCGCCATCTATTGGCCCTGCCCTGCAGGCACCGAGGTGACGGCCGAACCCGGAATCCGCAACGGCACCCCGCGCCTGTTCCTAGACGGCTTTGCCCACGCAGATCGGCGTGCGGTGCTGGTTCCGGTGGCATTCCAGCCTGCGCCCAGGAAGAGCGCCGCGGCCGTCTCCTTGGTTACCGGCCGCCTGCTGGAGCACTACCAGTCCGGCGCGCAGACCCGCCGAGTTCCCGAGCTGGCCCACGCCGCACCAGAACCAATGCTTGAAATCCATCCGGCAACCGCCTTGGCGCACCGGATTGTCCAGGGACAGAAGGTCGTGATCAGCAATGAACGCGGTGAGGTGACCGCCCGAGCGCTGCTGACCGCTGATGCCCGGCTGGACACGGTCTTCCTGCCGTTCCACTACCCGGGGGCGGGGACCGCGAACCTGCTGACCGAGGCGAAGGTCGACCCGCACAGCAGGATGCCTGAATTCAAGCACGCCCATGTTTCGCTGAACACTGTGGAAGAGGAACAATGACCGAGCATCGCCCGCAACGCATCGTCATCATCGGCTTCGGCCCCGTCGCCGCATCCCTCGTCGAGGGGCTGCTGCCCGCGGCGGCTTCCGGCCAGTGCGCCATCACCGTCATCAGCGCCGAAGATCATCTGGCCTACAACCGCGTGCTGCTCGCTGAGCTGGCCGTGGGAGCCGCCGAGCTCGAGCATCTGGGCATGGTGGATCCCCAACGGCTGGCAGATGCCGGAGTCGAGGTGCGCTTGGGCGTGCGAGCTACCGGCATCGAACGTGCACGCCGCCGGGTCCATCTGCAGGGAGATGGCTTTGTTTCCTATGATCGGCTGGTTTTTGCCACCGGTGCGCGGGCTGTGGTCCCGACGCTCAACGGCCTGAACTTCGATCCGCATGCGGAAGCTTCCCTGCCTGCCGGGGTTTTTGCCCTGCGTACGGTGGATGATGCCCATCAGCTGCGGGCATCGCTCGGTGCCGGCCGGCGCATTGCGGTTCTCGGTGGCGGCGTGTTGGGCATCGAGGCCGCCTTGGCCATTGCCACTACGGGGGCGCAACCGGTGCTGGTGCACCATGGCCCAGCACCCTTGGGACGGGTCGTGGACGCAGACGGCGGGGCGCTGCTGGCACGGAATCTGCGCGCTGCCGGTGTCGAGGTAGTCTCGGGCGCGAAGGCGACGGGAATTCACAAGGATGAGCAAGGTTTCGCCGGACTGATGACATCCACTCATGGACTGATCCAGGCTGACGCCCTGCTCCTATCCACCGGTGTGCGACCCAGGACAGAGCTGGCCTCGGGCTGCGGGTTGCCGGTGGGCCGTGGCATCAGAATCGATGAATTCCTCTGCGCCGATACGGAGCAGCGCATTTTTGCCGTCGGCGACTGCGCCGAAGTTGCCGGGCAGCCGCCGGTCGGATTGCTGGCTCCGGGGTGGGCCCAGGCCGCATGGTTGTCTCGGCACTTGCTGCAGCTGGATGGTTCGGCATCTTCCGTTCCGCTTCCCGCACCGGATTTCTCCGCCTCCGACGTGCTGATGCTCAAGGGCCAGGGCATCGAGCTGACCGCGGCCGGCGACATCAGCGCCGGCTATTGGGATGAACCGGACCTGCAGGCAACCGTCTATGCGGATCCTGCGCGCGGACGTTATCTGAAGATCGTCACCCGCAAGGATGCCGTCACCGGGTTCCTGGCCATGGGTCTGCCGCAAACCAGTGCCGAGCTTGTGCTTGCCTATGAACGGGGCACCGCGTTGCCTGAAGACCGTTCGGCCCTGCTGCGGCTGGATGATCCGGCGACGGAACAGGTCTCTGCAATCCCCAGCGATGAAGACCAGCTCTGCCGTTGTTCTGGCGCCACCTACGGCCAGGTGGCCCACGCGGTGAACGCTGGATGCACCACCGTCACGCAGGTGGGTGAAAGCTGCCGCGCGGGCACCGGATGCGGAGGGTGCAAAGCGAAAATCGAGGAACTGCTGGCCAAGGCTCCCGCCGTGGCATAACGCCCCTGAGGGCTGTCGGCACCTGGTACGGCGCAGAGCTGATCAGCGAAGCACCCGGTACACCAGATGCACTTCGCTAGCGAAAGCCGAAGTCTGAATGCGTTCCAGCTCGATATGCTGCCCCAAACCTTCGAACAGGGATATGCCACCGCCAAGCAATACCGGGGCAATATCCAGGTGCAGCTCGTCGACCAATCCCAGGGCAAGGCACTGCCGCGATATTTTCCCGCCCAATAAGCTGACAAAACCGTCTTTGGCATCCTGCTTGGCTGATTCCACTGCGCCTGCAATGTCATCAACAACGAAGGTGTAGGTGATGCCGTCGCGTACCACCGGCTCAGTGCCTGTATGAGTCATCAGGTATACCGGGACCTGAAGCATCCCTCCATAAGGGATTTCGCCCTCCTCGATCGTTTGCGTCCGATTCGCACCGCCGACAATGGTTCCGATCTTCTCCATGACCAAGGCAACGACCCCATCATCTTCGAGGGCGGCGGGACGGCCAAACATCCAGTCCACCCCGCCCTGAGCATCAGCGAGATACCCATCGAAGGTGATGGTCGCATGGATAATCACAGTTGCTATTGTTTCGATCCTTTTCACCAGGGAAAGGCTGTCAACGATAATCGGCCAGGAATCCAGCGAGCCGACCGCCTTGCTACGTGCCACCCTAGGGCAGCCACTGGTGCGCTGGCTAGACCCCAGTTGCGGAGCATCACGCAGATGTGGCTGCCTACGTCCGTGGCCCCACCCTGCTGGCATCTTTGCTCCTAGCCGGATGCTGCACGCTGCCAAATGACGCAGGGACGAAAGCCTCTGGCTTTCGTCCCTGCGATTAGTTGATGATGCGGGTTGTCTTGGTCTTCCGCCCCGTTGCTGGACGGTACGCTGACTGGAGCTAATTGGTTGCAAGCGATTCCGTCTCGTCGAGGATTTCGAACCAGCCTTGCCAGGCCGAATGTTCCACGTTCAGGCTGCACTCAGATTTGATGCTCATTTGATCTGCTCCATCCATAGCTGTCCTTCGATTTCCATGAGCCGCTGCACCGGCAGCGGCAGCGAATCGGCGTTCAGGCATTCCCCGGTATCCAGTCGGTACACTTCCTTGTGCAGCGGGCAGGCTACCGTGGCCACGGAATCGCCATCGACCACGGTGTCCCCCAGAATTCCACGGGCCATGACCTTCGCGCCGCTGGTCGGGCAATGATGCGAGGTTGCGAAGAAGGCGTCTTCTTCGGTGCGGAAAAGGGCCAGCTGCGTGGTCTCGAGCCAGAGCGCTTCTCCCCATCCGCGCTCCAGCTCTGCGCTGCGGCACAGCGGCTCCAAGCTCAACGTAGCTTCACTTGTGCCTTCTTCGATTTGTGTGCTCATGATTCCCAGTCCTTCGTGTTTGGTTTTCGCTGACAAATCGAGCTTAGAAGCCGCATGTTTCGCCCGATGCCCAACGCGATTGCTGGTCGGTAAAGCATCGCTAACAGCAATTTCGATCGACGTGAATCGAAAATCCTGCCGGAATTCCGCCGGATTTTGATGTTGCCTTCCCTTGGAGAAATCGAATTCCTTGCCGAATGATTCGTTCATGTTTCAGTGCCTTCACTAGGGAATTGACTCATGGTGGAGAGAATTGCGCTGACCGAAACACAAGGGTAATTGCCGTGCAAAACGAACTTTCTACAGTGGTCTCATCAGCCAGAAACTCACCGTTTCCCAGCGAAAGTCGAAATAGATCATGGGTACACCACACACTGCACGCAACATCCTGGTCATTGGCGGCGGCCCCGCAGCCCACCGCTTCACCGAAGCCTTGGCCAGCCGCGCACCGCAAGATCTGCACATCACGGTACTCACCGAGGAAACCCACCTTCCCTACGACCGTGTGGCGCTCTCCCAAGCATTGACCAACCCCGGGGTCGATCTCACCCTCGGCGACCCGAGGCTGTGGGAAGCAGAGCATGTCACCTTGGAAACCAACGCCAAGGCCGTGGCCATCGACAGCACCAAGCGCGTGGTCGCCACCAAAGATGGACGCACCTTCAGATATGACGAGTTGGTGCTCGCCACCGGTTCCAACGCCGCCACCTTGCCAATCGCCGGAAACGAGCACACCTTCGTCTATCGCACGTTGGAAGATGTCTGGTCCATCGCCGAGAAGGTCAAGGAACTGTCAACCACGCTGGGCCGCGCCCCGGTAGTGGCCACCATCGGTGGCGGACTGCTCGGGCTGGAAGCCGCGGCAGGTGCCCAGGCGCTGGGCGCAGAAGCTGTTGTCATTGACGGAGGCAAATGGCTGATGGGCACCCAGCTGGATGAAGGTGCCGGCCAAGCCATGGGCCGGCTCATTGAGCAGACCGGATTCACCGTCCACAACGGGGTCTTCCCGCAGGAAATCCTCACCAGCCAGGACTCCGGCAGCCCAGTTGTCACCGGAGTGCTGATGGCAGATGAACGCGTGATCGAAGCCGACATGGTCATCGTGTCGATCGGCGTACGACCCCGCGATGAGCTGATCCGCAACTACAACGCGGTCCTGGACGAGTCCGGCAGCGAAGCGCCCCGCTTCGGCATGGGTCCGCGCGGCGGCGTGGTCATCGATTCGCATTGCGCAACCGATATCGAGCACATCTGGGCCATTGGAGAGGTCGCGAACTACGACGGGTTCTGCATCGGCCTGGTCGCGCCGGCCAACGCCATGGCTGAAATCGTGGCCGAGCAGTTGGCCGGCGGCGAGGCCGAATTCGCCGGCTTCGACACTGCCACCAAGCTCAAGCTCTCCGGGGTGGACGTTGCCAGCTTCGGCGACGGCTTCGCCCGAGCCGAGGGTGCATTGGAAGTGGTCTACGCGGATGCCCCGCGTGGCCTGTACCAGAAGCTCGTGGTGTCCTCCGACGCCAAGACCCTGCTCGGCGGCATCTTCGTGGGAGATGCCACCCCGTACCAGTCATTGCGTCCGCTGCTCGGCCGGGAACTGCCCGGCGAGCCAGGCGCTTACCTGAGCGCATTGGGCGGCGAGGCGCCGGAGGGCGAACTGCCCGATGACGCGGTGCTGTGCTCCTGCAATTCGGTCACCGCCGGCACCATTCGCGATGCCGTCTCCGGTTGCGGCTGCTTCGAGGGCGAGGCTCCGGTGACTACCGTTTCCGGGCTGAAGGCGTGCACCCGTGCCGGCACCCAGTGCGGATCCTGCGTTCCGATGCTCAAGAAGCTCATGGAAGCGCAGATGCTCAAGGACGGAGCTGAAGTATCCACCGCCCTGTGCGAGCATATTTCCTTCTCCCGCCCGGAACTCTACGAAGCCATCCGCGTGGCCGGGTTGCAGACCTTCACCGAGGTGATGGAGCGTTTCGGCACCGGCAAGGGCTGCGATATCTGCAAGCCGGTCATCGCCAACATCCTTTCCTCGCAGACCAGCGTGCACCCGATGGATGCAGGACTTGCCGGTGCCCAGGACACCAACGACCGCGTGCTGGCAAACATGCAGAAGGACGGCACCTACTCGGTGGTCCCGCGCATCCCGGGCGGGGAGATCACCCCGGAAAAGCTGGGCGTGATTGCGGCGGTGGCGCAGAAGTACGGCTTGTACACGAAGCTCACCGGCGGCCTGCGCATCGACATGTTCGGCGCCCGGCTGGAGCAGCTGCCGGAGATCTGGCGCGAGCTGGTGGATGCCGGTTTCGAATCCGGCCAGGCCTACGGCAAGTCGCTGCGCAATGTGAAGACCTGCGTGGGTTCATCCTGGTGCCGGTACGGCATGCTCGATTCCACCGCCCTGGGCATCGAGATGGAGCTGCGCTACCGCGGCCTGCGCGCACCGCACAAGCTGAAGATGGGCGTCTCCGGCTGCGCCCGCGAATGCGCCGAGGCCCGCGCCAAGGACATTGGCGTCATCGCCACCACCGATGGCTGGAACCTGTATGTGGGCGGCAATGGCGGCGCCAACCCGGCGCACGCCCAGCTGCTCGCCGGCGGCCTGGATGAGCAGACGCTGTTCAAGTACATCGACCGCTACCTGATGTACTACATCCGCACCGCGGACAAGCTGCAGCGGACCGCGCATTGGCTCCAGGACCTGGATGGCGGTCTGGAGCGCGCCAAGCAGGTGGTGATCGAGGATTCGCTGGGGTTGGCTCAGGAGCTGGAAGCTGCGATGGAAGCCCATGTGGCAAACTACGAGGACGAGTGGGCGGCGACCCTGGCCGACCCGGTGAAGCTCAAGCGCTTCCGCTCCTTCGTGAACACCGCAGCTCCGGATACCGCGCTGGAATACATTTCGGAGCGGGGGCAGCAGCGCCCCGCCGAGCCGGTGGCACTAGGTGCCAGCATTCCCGTCGGGGCGCCGCGAAACTAGGAGCTGTTTCCCACCCGCGCTGCTACCAGCGTGGGTGGATCTGCTCGCGCAGCTTGGCGTCGTAGAGATCGCGGACCGAGGCGTTGAAACCCTCGGAGATCTGCATCGAACCGGCTGCCGCATTGGCGCGGGCCTGCTGCGCATTGCGGGCGCCGGGAATGATGGTGCTCACCCCGTCGTGGGCGGCCAGCCAGGCCAAAGCCACCTGCGCACTGGTTGCCTCGGGCGCCTCGACGGCGGCCAGCTTCGCGAACTCGCCAGCTGCTTCAAGCCCTGTGGCATAGTCCACGCCTGAGAAGGTCTCGCCGACGTCGAAGGAGGAGCCGTCGCGGTTGAAGTTGCGGTGGTCATCCTTGGCGAACTCGGTCTGCAGCGTGTAGCGGTTGGTCAGCAGTCCACTGGCCAGCGGCACGCGGGCAATGATGCCTACCCCGGCCTCGCGGGCTGCCGGCAGTACGGTGTCCAGCGGCTTGTGGCGGAAGGCGTTGATGATGATCTGCACGGTAGCGATGTTCGGGCGCGCAATCGCCGTCAGCGCCTCGTCCACGGTTTCCACCGAAACGCCGTAGTTCGCCACCCGGCCCTCATCCACCATGCTGTCCAGCGCATCGTAAATCTCATCGCTGGAGTACACCGGGGTGGGCGGGCAGTGCAGCTGGACCAGGTCCAGTGTGTCCACGCCGAGGTTCTTGCGGGAACGGTCGTTCCACGCGCGGAAGGCGTCCAGGTTGTAGTTCTCGGGCACCTGCTCCACGCGGCGGCCCATCTTGGTGGCGACGGTAATGTCCGCATCCGGGTTGGCCTTCAGCCAGGTGCCGATCAGCTGCTCGCTGCGGCCATCCCCGTACACGTCGGCGGTGTCGAAGAAGTTCACCCCGGCGTCATAGGCGGCATCAAGCACGGCCAGAGCGTCGGCTTCATCGACTGACCCCCAGTCGGCGCCGAGCTGCCAGGTGCCCAGGCCAATGGCCGATACGTTGCGGTGGGTACGTCCAAGTTCTCGTTGTTGCATGCCAACAATTCTAGTTTGCGCAGCACGATTTCCCTGGGATGGCAAAATCTCCTTCGACGCGTTGCCGTGTCCACAACGGTTCTCAATTATCTAAACGATAGAATATTGAATACCATCACGTCATCGAGGAGATCATGTTCCCCACCATCATTACCATCCTTTGCGCCATCGCAGGATTGCTTGTCCTGCTTGCCGGCAAGGCCATGAAGCCGGAAAACAAGAACCGTGCTGCCACGCGCTTCACTGGAATCACCGTTTTCGTCGTGTCCCTGATCGTCTTGGCCATCATGTCCACCACCATCGTGCAGCCACGCACCGTCGGCGTGAAGGTCGCGCTGGGCAAGCCGACCTCCGTGGTCAGCAACGGCTTCCACCTGAAGTGGCCATGGGAAAAGGTCGAGAAGCTGGACGGCTCGGTGCAGAATGATGTCTACTCCTCCGAGAGCGCCATCCCGGTCCGCCTGGGCAACAACGGCCGCGCCGATGTGGATGCCTCCATCCAGTGGCAGCTGAAAACCGATGATGCCATGGACGTTTTCCTGGATTACCGCACCTTCGAGGGCATCCAGTCCAACTTGGTCGACCGCAACTTCCGTGCGGCGCTGAACGAGGTCATGGCCACCTACGATCCGCTGGAATACGGCGAACCCGCCAGCGGCGGCCAGGACCTGGAGGGACTGGCGAAGTCGGTGCAGGAAAAGATGCAGGCCAAGGTCAAGACCCAGATCGAGATCCGCTCGGTTACCCTGCCGATCATCAATTTCGATGAGCCTACGCAGAACCGCATCAACGAGCTGCAGGCGGAAACCGCCAAGACCCGCGTGGCCCAGCAGCGCAAGCAGACCAGCGAAGCCGAAGCCGAAGCCAACAAGATCCTAGAACGCTCGCTGACCCCGGAGACCTTGACGTCCAAGTGCCTGGATATCGTCGCCGAGTCCGGCCAGAGCCCCATTGGCTGCTTCCCCAACTCAGGCGTCCAGCCAATCACCATGACCGGTGACAAGCAGAAGGACTCCAGCCAGTAAAGCCTTTCACGTCCAAACGCCCCAGTTCATTGAACCGGGGCGTTTGGCTCTCTAGGCTGGGTCCTTCCGCTAGCCTTGCGGCATCGGACGGTCGCCGGCGTGGCCCGGCTGCTCCGAGATGACCTGGATTTCCAGGCCCTTCGAGTCGTACAGCTTCCCGTCGATCAGGCGGTCGCCGTCTTCGAGCCCGGCCAGCTGGTACTTGTAGACAGTACGCAGCGAGGTTTCCTTCTTGCCCCAGTTCAGCTCATTGAAGATGATGTTCAGCAGCACGGCCATGATGGTGGCGGAGGAGATGCTTGACTGGAAGATGGTGCTCACCCATGCAGGGAATTCGGCGTAGAAATCAGGCTTGACCATCGGGATGCAGCCGAAGGCCAGCGAGGTCGCGATGATCAGCATGTTCATGTTGTCATCCTTGGCCTTGGACAGGGTGCGGATGCCTGCCGCGGCCACGGAGCCGAACAGCACCACGCCGGCACCACCCAGCACCGGCGAAGGGATCGAGGCGACCACGCGGCCGAGCACCGGCAGCAGGCCGAGGACCACCAGGATGCCGCCGCCGGCGGCCACCACGAAGCGGCTCTTCACACCGGTAATCGCCACCAGTCCCACATTCTGCGCGAAGGCCGACTGGGTGAAGGTGTTGAAGACCGGGGCGACCGTGGAGGAGAGCATGTCGGCGCGCAGGCCGTTGGCGATGCGCCGCGAATCCACTTTGGACCCGGTCACCTCGGCCACGGCGAGCATGTCCGCGGTGGTTTCGGTGTAGGTCACCAGGATGACAATCATCATTGAGATGATGGCACCGATCTCGAAGACCGGCAGGCCGAAGGCGAAAGGCGTCGGCACCGCAAAGATGTCTCCGGTGAGCACCTGGGAGAAATCAGCCATGCCCATGAACACTGCCACCAGGGTGCCTAGCGCAATGGACAGCAGGATCGACAGGCGCGAAAGCGCAGGGACGCCCGACTTGGACAAGGCCAGCAGGATCAGCAGGGTGATGGCGGCCAGGGCGATGTTCTCCAGCGAACCGTAGGAATCCCCGGCGCCGGCGCCGCCCATGGCCCAGTCGGCGGTGACCGGGAAGAGCGAAACGCCGATGATCGTGATCACCACGCCGGTGACCACCGGCGGGAAGAAGCGCAGCAGCTTGGCGAAGAACGGGGCGATGATGATGCCGATGGCGCCCGAGGCAAGCACCGCTCCGAACACTGCCGGCATGCCTCCCCCACCGTTGAGGATGGCGATCATGGTGGCCACGCCGGAGAAGGACGTGCCCTGGACCAGCGGCAGCTGGGCACCGAAGAACGGCACGCCCAGGGTTTGCAGGATGGTGGCCAGGCCGCCGATGAACAGGCAGCTGGCAACGAGCACGCCCATTTCGGCCGTGTCCATGCCCGCGGCGCCGCCCATCACCAGTGGCGGGGCGATGATGCCGCCGTACATGGTCAGCACATGCTGGAAACCGTAGGCCACGGTTTTCGCAGCGGGCAGGCGTTCGTCTTCGGGTCTGATGCTCTCAGCGGCATTGCTGCGGGCAGCACTCATGGGGGATTTCCTCTTCGGTGGACTGCGGATTGGCGCACCTTGGTCAGGGCGCCGAACACTTTATATTGTGTCGCAATAAGAAATCCAAGCGCTTATGGCAAGCGCTTGATGTGATGCAGCTTGCATTGCCAGTGGGCCGCGCGGCGTTACCGCTGCTGCTGATGCTGGCAGTCCATCTTGAACTCACTGTCCCGCTTATTCCCTCGGAACATCTTGTCGCAGGATTACCAGATGAATCCGAAACGACCATCAATTACGAGCGTTGCTGGACGCAGAATTTCCAGCCGGATATCCAAATGCCCGACCATTGGCTCGGCACTGCTCTGAGCCGCAAGAAGAATTGGCGACAGCGCCTGAACTGAATGAAGCCACGGCCGGGACGGATTTCCCCGACCGTGACTTCACCACTTTGAAACTAGCTGTCCAGCGTGCGCCCGGGCTGCTGGGTGTGCTCGACGAAGCGCACCATCATCGCTTTGAAGCCCGGCGTATTGGACTCGCGTGCCACCAGATCTCGGTGCACCAGCGCGTTGGCTTCCGGGTAGTAGGCGGCCACGCATCCCTTGGCGGTCGGGTAGGACACCAGGCGGAAACGGTTGGCTCGGCGCTCGGTTCCGGCGAAGGTGGAAATCACGTCCACCAGGTCGCGGTCGCTGAATCCGGTCTCGGCCAGGTCCTCCGGGTTGATCAGGATGACGCGGCGGCCGTCCTTGATCCCGCGATAGCGGTCATCCAGCCCGTAGAACGTGGTGTTGTACTGGTCATGGCTGCGCATGGTCTGCAGGATCAGGTGTCCCTCGGGTGCTTCCAAGGCCTCGAATTCCGAAACCGTGAAGCGGCCCTTGCCGATATCGGTGGCGAAGGAGCGGGTGTCGCGCGGCGGGTTGGGCAGCACGAAGCCGTTCTTGTCGCGCACCCGGCGGTTGAAGTCCTCGAAGCCGGGCAGCACCCGTTCGATGTGGTCGCGGATCACGTCATAGTCCTCGGCCATCGCCCGCCAGTTCACCGGGTGGTTATCCCCCAGGATGGCCTGGGCCATGCGCGCGACGATGACCGGTTCGGCCAGCAGGTGGTCCGAGACAGGGGTGAGCCGGCCGCGGGTGGACTTGATCACCGACATGGAGTCCTCCACGGAGAGGAACTGCGCACCGGTGGGGTGCTTGTCGTCCTTGTCGGTGCGTCCCAGGGTCGGCAGGATCAGCGAGGTCTTGCCGTGCACCACATGCGAGCGGTTGGGCTTGGTGGAAATGTGCACGGTCAGCTTGGCGCGCTGCATTCCGGCTTCCAGGGCTTCGGTATCCGAGTTGGCCAGGGCGAAGTTGCCGCCCATGGACACGAACACATCCACCTCGTCCTTTTCGAAGGCGTGCAGCGCTTCGGTGGAATCGTAGCCATGGGCGCGCGGGGATTCGATGCCGAATTCGGCATCCAAGGCGGCGAGCAGCTGCTCGGTGGGCTTCTCCCAGATTCCCATGGTGCGGTCGCCCTGCACATTCGAGTGGCCGCGCACCGGGCAGGCGCCGGCGCCGGGCTTGCCGAAGTTGCCCTGGAGCAGCAGCAGGTTGATGATTTCCTTCAGCGTCGGCACCGAGTGCGGCTGCTGGGTCAACCCCAGCGCCCAGCAGATGATGGTGGCCTTGGACTTGGCCAGCAGCATTGCGATCTCGGTGATCTGGGTGCGGGTCAGGCCGGTGGCCTTTTCCGTGGCGTCCCAGTCCAAGGTGGCGCGCGCGTCCTTGTAGGCTTCGAAGCCGTCGGTCACCGCGGCGATGAACTCGTGGTCCACCACCGTGCCCGGATGCTTCTTCTCTTCTTCCAGCAGCAGGTGGCCGAAGGCCTGGAACAGGGCCAGGTCGCCGCCGACCTTGATCTGCAGGAAGTCGCTGGAAATCGGGTCCGCCTTGCCCAGCATGCCGCCCACGGTCTGCGGGTCCTTGAAGCCGAAGAAGCCGGCTTCCGGCAGCGGGTTCACCGCGACCACGCGGGCGCCGCGCTTGCGCGCGTCGGCCAGTGCGGAGAGCATGCGCGGGTGGTTGGTGCCGGGGTTCTGCCCCACCACGAAGATCAGATCCGTATGCTCGAAGTCTTCCAGCGACACGGTGCCCTTGCCGATGCCGATGGTCGGGTTCAGCGCCGTTCCGGAGGACTCGTGGCACATGTTCGAGCAGTCGGGCAGGTTGTTGGTGCCCAGGCTGCGGGCCAGCAGCTGGTACATGAACGCGGTCTCGTTCGCGGTGCGCCCGGAGGTGTAGAACACGCACTTGTCCGGGGTGGTCGCATTGACGTGCGCGCCAATGGTCGAGAAGGCCTCGGCCCAGCTGATCGGCGAGTAGTGGGTGTCCCCTTCGCGGATGATCATCGGGGTGGTGATCCGGCCCTGCGAGCCCAGCCAGTATTCGGTCTTATCGCGCAAGTCCTCGATGGAGTGCTGCGCGAACCATTCCGGGGTGACGGTGCGGGCGCTGGCTTCCTCGGCGATGGCCTTGGCGCCGTTCTCGCAGAATTCGGCGGGCTTGCGCTTGCCGGTGATGGATTCGGGCCAGGCGCACCCCGGGCAGTCGAAACCGTCGTGCTGGTTGACGCGCAGCATCGAGCGAAGGGTGCGCGACGGGCCGGCTTCGGCGAAACCGCGCTCCATGGACACCATCACGGCTTTGAGGCCGGCGGCGGCGTGCTTTGGTTCGCTGACCTTCAGCTCATCTTCATTGATGTCTTTCTTGGGTGCCGAGCGATGCATGAGACCCTCCTGGTTGGTGGCGCGGGCAGGACTGATATCCAGCTCACATATTACAAGGCTACGCTGTGATCACCCGATGCGCATGTGTATAAATATTCACGCTGCGTCCGCGGGAGAACGCAGCGAGCGTCAGGCCTGATTCCTCGGCCAAATCCGCGGCCAGCGACGAGGGCGCGCTGACCGCCGACAGCACCGGAATTCCGGCCATCGCGGCCTTCTGCACCAGCTCGAAGGAGGCGCGTCCGGAAACCTGCAGTACGGCGTCGCCCAGCGGCAGCAACCCCTCGCGCAGGGCAGCCCCGATGACCTTGTCCACCGCATTATGACGCCCTACGTCCTCGCGCAGGATCAGCAGCTCCCCGGAGGCGGAGAACAACCCGGCCGCATGAACACCCCCGGTGGCGGAGAACAGCTGCTGCGATTCGCGCAGGGTGTCGGGCAGGCCCAGCAGGGTTTCCAGCTCCACCTGCCCGGCGTCCAGAGCCGGCGCGAAGGCGGCTTTCTTGCGCACCTCGTCGATGGAGTTGGTCCCGCAGATCCCGCAGGCGGAACTGGTGACCACATTGCGGGCGGCCAGCAGATCGGGGTGCTTTGCTCCCGGACCCAGCTGCACCTCAATGACGTTGTAGGTCTGGTTGCCCGCTTCGTCGGTGCCGGCGCAATAGCGCAGGGAAACCAGGTGCTCGGGGACGGAAATGATGCCCTCGCCCACCAGGAAGCCGGCGACCATGTCGAAGTCGTCGCCCGGCGTGCGCATGGAGGTAGTGTAGGAAGTGTGGCCGAAGCGGATCTCCAGCGGCTCCTCGCCGGCCAGCTTCTCCTCGCGCACGCGCGAGCCCTCCAGCGTTGCCCTGACGATGCGGCGGCGCGCGATCTTGCGGCCCATGTGCTTCTCCTGCCTGCTGCTCTTCTCCCCTGAGTGTGGCACCCTTGGCCAGAGGAGGCAAAGCGGAAGGGCCCTGGCCGTAAACTATGCAGATGGATAACCACCGCGACCGCTTCCTCAGGCTCTACGATCAGCAGCTGCGCACCGATGCCGAGACTCCGGGCGCCCAGTCCATCACCCGGCTCGGTCCGCTGCGCCTGGCCACCTACGCCAATGGGCGCGGTTTCATCACCTATCCGCATTTCAACGGAAAAGAACCGCAAACCTTGGCCCAGCTGGCTGGAGCAGCACTGGAGCATTTTGCGGCGCAGCCGCAGATCACCGAGGTGGAATTCAAGACCCGCGGACACGACCATGCACCCGGCCTGCCCGAGCGCTTGCAAGCATTGGGATTCAATGCCGAGGAGGGCGAATCAATCATGATCGGACCGCTGCAGGCATTGCTCAGTGGCGACCCCGGTCCGGCTGGGCTGGAACTGCGGCGTGTGAGCGCTGCAGAAGAAATTGAGGAAATGTGCCGCATGGTCGACCAGGCCTTCGGCGAACCCTACGACCCAGCCACCGCCCAAGCCCTGATTTCACGCATGGGACGCAATGACGGCATGGAGCTGTGGGTCGCCTGGCTGGAGGGGCGAATGGCGGGTGCGGGCCGTCTGGAGCCGGTGGCCGGCACCGAATTCGCAGGCCTCTGGGGAGGCGGCGTGCTGCCTGAATACCGCGGACGAGGTGTCTACCGGGCCCTGGTTGATGCCCGGGCACGCAGCGCGATCGCCATGGGTTGCAAGTACGTGCACAGCGACAGCACAGAGTATTCCCGTCCGATCCTTGAACGCCAGGGCCTGGTGAAGGTTTCCACTACGACCCCTTACATTTGGAAGCGCGCGGCAACCGGAAGCTAGCCGCTTCCAGCTAGCCTTTCGGCGGGCAGATGACCGCGAATTCGGCTCCGGTGACATCGCCGAGCACTGCCATGCGGCCGAAGTAGGAGTCATGCGGTTCATGGATAACCGTGCCGCCGAGCCGCTCGGCGAGCGCCACGGTTTCATCGGTGTCCGCCACCGCGAAGTAGGCGCGCCAGCCGGACTTCGAGTCCGGGTAGCCGGAAATGTCGAAGATGCCCGCCACCGCCTCGGGCCCTTGGCCATAGGTGTGGTAGCGGAACTCGTCCGTGTCCGAGACCGGGGACAAGTTCCAGCCCAGGGCCTCGCGGTAGAAGCGGGCCACCGGCTCGAAGTGCTTGGTGTGCAGTTCATTCCAGATCCGTGTGCCCGGTGCGCGGCTCGTGGCCGTTCCCGCTGGCGCGAAGGCTTGGAAGAGTCCCACGCCGGCGCCGGCTGGATCCCCGATGATGGCCATGGTTCCCTGTCCGGGAACCTCGATGGGCTTGAGATAGACCTTGCCGCCGTGCAGCTTGGTGGCGTAGGCGGCAGCGTGCACATCGGTGACATTCAGGTAGGTGGTCCAGCAGTCCGGAACCTCGGAGTCCGGGTCATTGGCAATGAAGTCGGTGACCATCGACCCGTTGAGATAGACCTCGGCATATCCTTCGTCCGTGCCTGGCGCGTTCCGGCGCATTTCCCATCCGAATAGCTGCGCATAGAACTGGGCGGAGCCTTCCATGTCGCTGGTGAGCAGATCGACCCAGCAGGGTTCGGCTCGTGGATCCCTTGGTGCCGGCATCGCTTCCCCATTCCACAATATATCCAGCTCGCTTGGCCTGAGTCTATGTCCTTTTCGTCCAGATCAGCAACGGAAAATTTGCTGCCACCCAAGATATTACGGAACTGGATGCCTTGCGATGAACCGCGGTTTCATTATGTTTTAATGTGACACAGGGCACATAGCATTGTAGGTTCACCCGAGGAGTTCACCATGAGCGTTCCCACGTCCAATCTCACAGTTTCAGTAGCAGCAATCCTCGCAGAAGGGGCCACCCGCTACGGCGAACTGAACGCCATCACCGTCGATGGCCACAGCACAACTTATAGGCAGCTATGGGATGAGACGCGGAACTATGCCGGGGCGTTGCAGGCCCATGGCATCACGGCGGGTGATCGGGTGGCTCTGCTCATCCCCAATGTCGCGGACTTCGCCCGCGCCTACTACGCGGTTCTGGCCCTGGGTGCCGTGGTGGTGCCGGTGCACGCACTGCTCAAGGCCCGCGAAATCTCCTACATCTTGGAGGACTCCGAGGCCAAGCTGATGATCTGCGCCGCGCCGCTGCTCGCCGAGGGTGCTGCCGGAGCCACCGCTTCAGGCGTCCCGGTGCTCAGCGTGCTGGCGCCAGAAGACTCGGGCACCGACCGGCTCGAAGACCTGGCCCGGCAGGCTTCGCCGATTGCCACCTACCTGCCGCGGCGCCCGGAGGACCTGGCCACGATCCTGTATACCTCGGGCACCACCGGCAAGCCCAAGGGTGCGCTGGGCACGCACCTTGCCTTGATTGAGCAGACCCACACCACGCTGCTGAACACCATGGATTTGCGCCGCGGCGACAGGCTTTTCGGCGGGCTGCCGCTCTTCCACACCTTCGGCCAGACCTGCGTGCTCAATACCGGGCTGCGGGTGGGCGCCGAATTGATGCTGCTGCCCAAGTTCACCGCCGAAGGCGCCCTGGAGCTGCTGCTGGACGCGGGCATCGATGTCTTCTTCGGGGTGCCGACCATGTATGTGGCCCTGCTCGAAGCGGGCAAGCACCGCACACAGACGCCCCAGAAGCTGCGCTACGCCATTTCCGGCGGAGCGTCGCTTCCGGTATCCATCCTGACCGCCTTCGAGCAGCGCTTCGGCGCGCGGATCCACGAAGGCTACGGGCTGACCGAGACCTCTCCGGTGGCCTGCTTCAACCATGTGGGTGTCGAACCGCGGCCCGGCACCGTCGGCACCCCGGTCTGGGGAGTGGATGTGGAAATCGCGGACCCGGCCAGCCCGGAGAAGATCCAGCTGCTGCCGCGCGGCGAGCTGGGCGAACTGGTGGTCCGCGGGCATAACCTGTTCTCCGGCTACCTGAACCGGCCCGAGGCCACAGCCGAAGCGGTGGTCGATGGCTGGTTCCGCACCGGGGACCTGGGGACGAAGGACGAGGATGGCTACCTGCGCATCCTGGACCGGACCAAGGACATGATCCTGCGCAACGGCTACAACGTGTACCCGCGCGAAATCGAGGAGGTGCTGGTGTCCCATCCGGAGATTTCCAATGCCGCAGTATACGGGGTGCCGCATGAAACCCACGGGCAGGAGATCGCCGCCTCGGTGACCCTGGAGGCAGGCTCCACACTAGGCGCGCAGGACCTGGTGGCGTGGGCCAGCGAGCAGATGGCCGCATACAAGTACCCGCGGCTGATCGAGATCGTCACCGAGTTCCCGCTGGGTCCCAGCGGGAAAATCCTCAAGCGCGAACTGGTCGCCCAATTCACCGCCGAGCAGCGCTAGCTGGCACTATTTGCGCAGCCCACTGTAGTCCGGGGTACGGCGTGCCAGGAACGCGGATCTGCCTTCGGCCAGGTCCGCGTTCGCCCCGTTCTCTTCCCACAGCGTTTCCCACCAGCTGTCGGTGGCTTCCCCAGCGCTCACCAGGTTGATCGCTTCCTTGGTGCGCGCAATGGAATACGGCGAGTTCGCCGCCAGCTGGCCCAGCAAGGCGTCCAGCTGCTCTTCGAGCTGCCCATGGGAAACCACCTTGGTGAACATGCCCCAGCGTTCGGCTTCGGCAATGGACACCTCCGCTCCGGAGAGCAGCAGGTACTTGGCCCGGTGCTCCCCCACGGCACGCACCAGCCGCTCGATGCCCGGGCGCGGGAACACCAGGCCGATTCTTGCCGGGGTGATCGCGATGCGCACATTGTCCGAGGCCAGCTGGATGTCGCAGGCCGAAGCCAGCTGCCAGGCCCCGCCGAAGCAATTGCCTTCCACCACCGCAATGGTGGGCTTCGGACAGCCCACGATGATCTTGTCGAGCAGATCGAAGTGGTTGATCAGTTCCCCGTTCTCATCCCGGTCGAAGAGCACCTGGTCCATTTCATCGATGGCAATCCCGGCGCAAAAGTTCCCTCCGGCACCGCGCACCACAATGGAAGCGACCTCGTCATTGGTCGCCAGACCGGCAAAGGCACCCACCAGCTGCAGGCACATGTCCTTGGTGAGCGCATTGAACTGGCCCGGATTCTCCAGCCGCACCACGGCGGTGGACCCGGCAATCCCTACGCCGACCCGTGCATTATTGTCCTTGCCCATCAGGATCCTCCCCGATTCATCATGCGTCCTAGGCAATCTATCGCGAATCGGCCAGCCTGCGGAACCTCTCCACGCTCCGCTTGCCTCCGGGCAGATGGAAACGTGTGCGAAACTGGGCGTGTGGATGCACAGATTATTTACACCATCATCGCCGGGCTGCTGCTCGTCGTCTCGGCGTTGGGCACTATTTTCCCGGTGCTGCCCGGGTCCTTGCTGACCATCGGCACGCTCCTGGCCTGGGGCTGGCTGCTGGGATCCGGCGCCTCCTGGTGGGCGGCCGGACTGGGCATGGCGATCGCCCTGCTGGGCTGGTCGGCCTCAGCAATCCTGACCGGCAAGAAGCTCAAGGAACATCAGATCCCCAAGGGATCCATTCTCTTCGCGGTTATCGGTGCCATCGCCGGCGCGTTCATCATCCCGGTCGTCGGCATGTTCATCGGTTTCGCGGTGGGCCTGTTCGCCGGTGAAAGCGTGCGCCGCCGCGAGGTCTCCGGGGCGTTCGGCTCATCCTGGGCTGCGCTGAAGGCCATGGGCTTGGGCATCGTGGTGGAATTCGGCTGCGTGCTGCTGGCGTCTTCCATCTGGGTCATCGGCATGATCATGCACTTCGTGATGCACTAGATCCAGCCCATCTCCCTGGCGTAGCGCGCGGCCTCGATGCGGTTGGCCGTGCTGGTCTTGCCGATCGCATTGGACAGATGGTTGCGCACGGTTCCCACCGACAGGTGCACCGTCGAGGCGATCTGCGAGACCGGCGCACCGGACGCGGCCAAGGCCAGGATCTCGCGTTCGCGCCCGGTCAGCGGGTTGCTGCGGCTCTCCACGCTGAGCATCGCACGCTGCGGATCCACCACCTTGTCCCCGCCATAGACCCTGCGGATGGCGGCAATCAGCTCGGCAGGCGGAGAATCCTTGACCAGGAAACCATGAGCTCCGGCTTCGAAAGCCTGGCGGAAGTACCCGGGACGGTCAAAGGTGGTCAGGATCAGCACCTTTACCTCGGGGTGGCTGTCCTTCAGTTCTGCCGCGGTGCTCAGCCCGTCCTGCCGCGGCATCTGCACATCAAGCAATGCAATATCGGCCCGATGCGCATCCAGCGCCGCGGCAACTTCGTCTCCGTCGGCGCATTGCGCAACGACCTCGATGTCCTCTTCGAGGTTCAGCAAGGCTGCCAGCGCGCCGCGCACCAGATGCTGGTCATGTGCAATGAGTATCCGGATCATCGGGCGTTCCCGTCTGCCGCAAAGGCTACCTGCACGCTGGTTCCGCCCAGCCGCGAGGCCCCCACCGTGCACCTGGCGCCGAACTGCTTGGCACGCTCCTGCATTCCGCGGATCCCGTGGCCGGGCGTGCTGGCCTGCAGCCCGTCGCCGTCATCTTCGATGCTGACGTGTTCGGGTTCCAGCTGCAGCACGATCCTGCTGGCGTGCGCATGGCGCAGTACATTGGTGACCGCTTCGCGCAGGATCCATGCCACATGCGAACGCAGCTGCATCGGGACCTGCTCGGCGGATCCGGCCACCGTGAATTCGAGGTTGTTGTCGTTGCAGGCCTGCCTCAGCTCAGCCAATTCCGCGGCCAGGTCCTGGCGGCTAAGCCCCTGCACCGTGGTGCGAACGGAGTCCAGCGCATCGACGGCCAAGGCGCTGAGCTGTTCCAGTTCGCCGCGGGCCTGGGCGTACTGCTCCTGGTCCAGCAGGCGCAGGGCCAGCTGCGCCTTCAGGTTCAATGCGGTGAGCGAATGGCCGATCCCATCATGCACGTCCCGGGCAACGCGTTCCTGTTCGGCGACCAGCAGGTAGTCGCTGCGCATCTTTTCGGCTTCGGTCGAGCGCCGGATGGCCGCCACGGTGATCGCATACACCACCATCAGCACGAGGTTCAGGCCGATCAGGAAGATCGCGTCCATGAACTGGCCGTAGATGATTGGCAACGCGAAGCTGAGCACCAGCACCGCCGAGTAGGCCGCGATGGCCCACCTCCTGCCCAGCAGGAAGATCGCGAAGGAGGTGATGAAAGGGAAAAGCCCCATGGTGGTCAACCCGACGACCGGGATGCCCAGCACAATAATCGCGCAGAGCACCAGGAAGTTCACGTGCGCCCGGCGAGCGCTGGTTCCGCCTTGGCCAATCTTGGATGAGAATTTCGAATAGGACTGCAAGTACACGGCGGCGAAGAGGGCAATCAGCGCCAAGCCGATGATCCGGGTGGGCAGCGAATAGTCCTCGACGAGCAGGTCCAGCACCGGGAAGACCAGGAAGATCACCCAGACCCCGGCCACCAGCCAGCCTCGGCGATCCCAGAATTTCTGGTCTTCGTCGAGGCCGCAGAGCGGGTCGTCCACCGGCGCGGAGCCAGGCTGGCGTGGGCTCACTGGCGCGCCTTGGCCTTGCGGGTGGCGAAGACCGCGAAGAGAACGAAGATGAGTGCCCATGCCACTAGGTTAGCGGTTGGGATCCACAACGCATCCGGTGCCATATCGACCCCGGCAGGCATGTCCTTGAGCAATGGGTAGCGGGCCAGCGCGACGTAGCCATACATCGGGGTGAAGCGGGCCGCGTCGAGCATGCCTCCTTCCAGAGGCATGAACACGTTGCCGAAGAAGGCGAAGAACACCATCAGTCCCGAGGCCAGGCCCAGGGCCGATTCGGATTTGAACGCCATGCCCACCCCGATCCCGTAGCAGGCGAAGATCATGGCACCGAGCAGGATGATCAGGTAGCTCGCGGCCCAGATCCAGCCTTCATGCGCTTCGGCTCCGGTGGCGGCGCCCAAGGCGAAGACGAGCGCTGCCGAGGCGCCGGCAACGGTGGCCGCGACGATCATCTTGCTGCTGACGAACATGCTCGGCGGCATTTTTGTCAGCGAAATTTGCCGGCCCCACCCCTGCATCGTCTCGGTGGCCACGGTGCCAGCGATGGCCACGGTGCTGACTGCCGCTCCGTAGGCCGCCATAGAAATCATCAGATAGAACTTCACATTACCGGCTCCCAGCTCGAACTCGGTGTAGCTGGGGATGCTGCCGAACAGGATGTACATTGCCGCGGGCAGCAGCAGGGCAAAGATCAGGTTGTATCCATCGCGGAAGTGCCGCGCGAATTCCACGCGGATGTAGGTGCTCATCATGATGGGTCCTTGGTCAGTTGGATGAAGGCGTCCTCGAGGCTCGGCGAGGAAATTTCCAGGTCGTAGCCTTGGTACTCGGTCAGCAGGGCGGCTGCGAAGCTGTCGGAGTCGGAGCTGCGGAAGGCGAAGCGCAAGCCATTGCGTTCAGCCACCTGCACCGAATCGCTGGAGGCGGCGGCCCGTTCGGCATGCTCGGCCGAGGGGAAGGAAGCGCTGACGGTGCGTCCGGAGATGAGCTTGCGCAGATCCTCGGTGGCGCCGTCGGCGACGATGAGCCCGTGGTTCATCAGCACGGTGCGTTCTGCGAAGTTCTGCGCTTCTTCCAAATAGTGCGTGGCGAAGATGACGGTGCGTCCTTCGGTGGCTTCGACGCGCATTGCGGCCCAGAAATCCCGGCGGGCCATCACGTCCATCCCTGCAGTAGGCTCATCGAGGATCAGCACATCCGGATCCGGCAGCAACGCCAACGCGAACTTGATGCGCTGCTGCTCGCCGCCCGAGCATTTGCCCACGCGCCGCTTGGCGATCTTGTCCAGTCCGGTGCGTTCCATGACCTCACCAATGCGATCTGCCTGCTCATGCATGTGGGCGATGACCGACACCGTTTCCTTGACGGTCATGTCGCGCAGCAGCCCGCCGGTTTGCAGCACTGCCGAGACCCTGCCAGCCAGGACCGCCTGGCGCGGGTCCAAGCCGAGGATTTGAGCCGATCCCTCGGTGGGCTGGGTCAGGCCGAGGATCATGTCCACGGTTGTTGTCTTGCCGGCTCCGTTGGGCCCCAAGAAGGCCACGATCTGACCGGTCTGGATCTGCAGGTCGATGCCCTTGACGGCTTCGACCTTGCTGCGCGGCGTTGAGAAGGTCTTCTTCAAGCCGCTGAGCGAAACTGCATTGGTTTTAGTCAGCGTTTCCATGACTCCCAGTTTTCTCCGTTTGCCAGGTAGGCAGAAGAGCAGAAAGTCATGGGTTGCCCATGACCGTTGTCATGGACCAATACCAGTTGCTCGACGCAACTATGCTGATCATTGCTCGGAAAACTGCTGTGAGCTTGGCAACTCGCCGCTGCGCGATGCGCCCTGGCCACATGATGCAGGCCTTGCGAAAAGCCATGATCCACCGGGTCAACGAACAAATTGGAGATTTCCCCCCTGTGGTCGGGTTATCCCGCATCAGGCTTTACGGATTCCTCTCTGGGAAACTCACAGCGTATTCCCGTAGGATTTTTGCTGTGCTAGATCATTCTTCGTTTCTTTCCCTTGTGACCGATTACGCGGCCCCGACCATGGGCGCGGCATTCCTGCCCGACTGGTTGAACCCTGCCGTCTTCCTGAACAACCCTGCGCTCGGCCCATGGGTTCTGCTGCTGGTGTGCGCCATTGTCTTCGCTGAGACCGGCTTGCTGGTGGGATTCTTCCTGCCTGGTGATTCGATGCTCTTCACCGTTGGCATGCTCATCGCCACCGGCACCATCCACATCCCGCTGTGGCTCTTCTGCGCCGCGATTTTCGTCTGCGCCTTCGCCGGCGACCAGACCGGTTACATCATTGGCAAGAAAACTGGTCCTGCCATCTTCAAGAAGCCGGATTCCCGCTTCTTCTCGCAGCAGAACGTTGAACGCGCCCACGAGTTCTTCGAGAAGTTCGGCGGCCGCGCGGTGATCCTTGCACGCTTCGTGCCGATCGTCCGCACCTTCGTCCCGGTAATCGCTGGCGTTGCGAAGATGAACCACAAGACCTTCGTCTTCTACAACCTGATCGGCGCAGCCCTGTGGGGTATCGGTGTCACCTTGCTGGGCTACTGGCTGGGACAGTTCACGTGGATCGAAGAGAACATCGACCTGATCTTCATCCTGATCGTCCTCATCTCGGTCATCCCCATCGGTGTCGAACTGCTCAAGGCACGCAAGCCGAAGAGCAAGACCATCGAAGACTGATTTTCAAGCACTTCTCCGGCGGAATTGTCCGCCACCCCACTGTACGCCGCGGCGCATCAACCAATGTTCACAAGGTTGGGTTGTGCCGCGGCGTACTCCTTTGCAGACAAGATCCACCTCGTCTTCCAAGGCGTTGCTTGCCTCGCGCGTGATCGGGCGGAGGGCATTGGCCAGCACTTCGCAATCGCAGTAACCGCCCAGCAGCTGCATCTTCCGTTCCACTGCGGTAGCCCGCGGCGCACTCGCGTCGCGATAGGCCAGCAGGAACAGATGGGTCCCGTCGCATCCTTGCGCGCTCAGGGAGCGATAGAGGAAGCAGGCAAGGCATTCGTGGTCGACGGGTTCAAGTACCGCGGGCATGGGTGGCTCCTAAAAGCAGTTGAAGGCAGTAGCGTTTCGCTACTGCCTTCAACTGTCCGTGGTTCAAGCACCGCGCACCGCGCCAAGCTCGCCAGCTGTGGATAATCAGCTGCCTGCCAGGCTCTCGCGGAGGAACGCAGCCACCCGTTCCACGGCTTCTGCCACACGCTCGTATCCGGCCGCGAACGACAAGCGGATGAACAGGTGCCCTTCGAACGGATCGAAGTCGCCTCCCGGGGTCAGCGCCACGTGCGCGTGTTCCAAGACTGATTGGCAGTACTGGCCCGCGGAACCGAAATGCTCCAGGACTTCGGGGGCCAACCGGCCATAGAGGTAGAAGGCCCCATCGGCGGGTGCCGCCTCGCTGATCCCCAGGCTGCCCAGGTGCTCCAGCACGTGGGCCCGGGTGCGGGCGAACTCGGCCACGCGCTCATTGGCCTCATCCAGGCTCCGCTGCTCGAAGGCTGCCACCACCGCACGCTGCGCAGGTGCCGGAGCGCACAGCGCAAGGTTCGAAGCCAGCGCGTCAACGGTGGCCACCAGGTCATCGGGCACGATCATCCAGCCCAGACGCCAGCCAGTCATCCCCCAGTATTTGGAGAAAGAGGAGACCACGATGGAGGTGCGGGAGAACTCCCACGAGGTGTGGCCCTTGCGCTCCGGGACGAACTCGATACCGTGGTAGATTTCGTCGCTGACCAGCCGCACGTCATTGGCTTCGCACCAGCTGGCCAACTCCGAGAGCTCCTGGGCGCTGAACATGGTTCCGGTGGGATTATTCGGCGAGGCGATCACCAGACCATCCAGGCGGCCGTGCTGCTTCTTGGCCGCTTCGAGCAGCTGGACGGTGGGCTGGAAACGCTGTGCCGCGCCGGTGGGCAGGTCCACCACTTCCAGTCCCAGGGCACCGAGGATGTTTGCGTAGGCCGGGTAGCCGGGGCGGGCCAGCGCCACCACGTCTCCGGCATCGAAGGCCGCCAGGAACGAGAGCTGGAAGGCTCCGGAGGACCCGGTGGTCATCACGAAGTTCTTGGCCGGGATCTGCACCCCATAAGTACCGAGGTAGTGCTGGGACAGGGCTTGGCGGGTTTCGAGCAGGCCCGCGGTGGAGGTATACCCGAAGTCTGCGTGCCCGGCATGCAGCTGGGCGGCCAGCTCATTGACCGCAGCTGGCGCGCCGCCGCCGGGTTCTCCGACGCACAAGGAGATCACGTCGTGCCCCGCGGCACGCATCGTGGCGACCTGGTCAACGATCTGCATCACTTCAAAGGGAGCTACCTTGGAACGCTGGGAAGCTTGCACTGTTTGTCCTTCTTTCCGCAGGCATCGAAGAACCGCGGCATCCTCGCCGCGGCCTTCTGCGCTATCTGCTTCAAGGCTATCGGCTCCAGCGTGGCATTGCGCCCACCGGAAGCCGGTGAGCAGGCTCACTGCCCCGGTTCCCCCTCCGTTTGCCTCCCGTCCACCGTTGGGGCATTCGCCCCGAGCATCCTCGAGGCATCCGCCTATTGCAGGCGACACCTCGCACAGGAGAACGAACCATGAACAAGCCATTCTCGGCCGCCCTGGCCGCCGCAGTATTGCTCCCCCTGGCCCTGGCGCCAACCGCCGGAGCGGCAGCCTCGCCTGCAACCGCGGCTGCCGCCCTTCCGGCGGCAGTTGCCAAGGACCCCGCACCGGGGTTCCGCGTATTGCCATATCTGCAAGCTCCTTCTTCCACCTCGATGACCATCAACTGGATCAGCGAAACCGATGAGCCGGGCACCATCAGCATGAGCGGACCGGGCCTGGGCAAGTCCGGCCAGCAGAGCAGCGCGCCGGCATACCTGGATCTCATGGAATACACCCAGGCCGAACTCGATGAGCAGATCGCTGGCTTGGAGCAGGGCTCGTGGCTGAAGTCGAATTCGAATTACAAGCACTCGGTGACCTTCGAGGATCTCAAGCCGGGAAAGACCTGCAACTACACGGTGACCCAGTCCGGCGAAACCCACAGCGCGGCTTTCAAGACGGCGCCGAAGGGCGAGGCCTGGAAGAACGTGCGCATCATTGCGTTCTCCGATTCCGAAACCGAGCCGCGCGGACGCACCGAGCATCGCGAATGGGAACTCTCCCCGGTCAACGGCTACACCGCGGATTGGCTGCAGCGCCCGGGTGCCGGGTCCGCCTGGGACCAGAAATTCGGCATGACCACCCGCTACGGCGAGCCGACCCTGCGCTACCCGCTGGACCAGTCCACCGCCTTCATTGAGAATCTCAAGCACATCCAAGCCGCCGATCCGGACCTGGTCATGATGGCCGGCGACCTCACCCAGGGTTCGGGCTACCAGCCGGCCTGGGATGAGTTCTTCGGCCATGTGGCCGGGGAGCATTCGGACCTGGCCTCCAATGTCCCGCTGCTTCCGGCGCTGGGCAACTGGGAAACCTATGCCGCGCTGAACGGCGGCTACGGCACGGATGCCGGCCGCACCCCGGCGGTCATTTCGCGCAACCGCTTCCTGGATTACTTCTCACTGCCGCGGGATCCGCAGCACCCCGAGTACAACGGCTCCTACTACCGGGTGGATCACGGGCCGGTCACCGTGCTGACCTTGGATTCCACCAACGGCCGCCCGGATGAGAACACCAAGACCGGCCAGCTCTCCGGTCAGGAGTTCTCGGGCGATGACACGAATATGGACGCAGGGAAGCTGTCCACCGATACCCAGGGCGAGTTCACCTTCGAGTCCTACGTCCAGGGCTTCAAGGAGCTGTTCCCCGGATCCATCGATAAGGACGTGGACCTGCCGAACATGGATGCCGCTTCGGCGCAGTGGGCTTGGGCCGAGAAGCAGCTGGCCGATGCCCGCGCCAAGGGCCAGATCGTGCTGGTCCAGTTCCACCACGCGGCCTACCCCAACGGCGTGCACGGCACCCCGCCCAACCATGAGCACCCGGATAACGAGTCGGGTACCGCAATGCGCGCCTACACTCCGGTGTTCGAGGAGCACGGCGTGGCAGCGGTGATCTCCGGCCACGATGAGATGTTCGAGCGCTCCTGGGTGGATGAGAACGGCGACGGACGCGGCTTCCTCTCCTATGACGTCGGAGTGGCAGCCGATGGCCTGCGCGGCGAGAAGCTGGTGCGCAATGCCGAAGGCGAGTACGAGCCGTTGCGTTTCAACTCGCATTCGCAGTGGTCGGCCCCGGCCGATGAGCCGGAAACCTGGGCCGAGGATGCCAACGGTGTTCCGCAACTGGTCTCCGGCGGCTTGCATTACGGGCACCTGCTGATCGATGTGGCCAATACCGCGCAGGGCGCCGAGCTGACCTTGACCCCTGTGCATATCTTCCCGCTGCTGGATTCGCAGTACCAGCTGGAGAAGACCGAGCGGCGGGCCTATGACGATGTCGTGCGCTTCGCGGTCGGCAAGGACGGGGCGCCGCTGGCGAAGTAGCGCTGGCGGAGCAGGCGACTTGTCGCCATGGCTGCAGGTAGTGGACTATTGAAGTGAGCAAAGGCCACTGAGCGCAGCAGCGCAGGGAGCAGGACGAGACATGAGTGAACAGCGCGTTTTCAAGGCAGTAGTCGCCAAGGAAGCCGGCTGGTGGAACATCTGGGTTCCCGAATTGGATCATGTGACTTCCACCCGCAAGTCCCGCAAGATCTCCCTCTACACCCGCTCCTTGATCGCAGCGGTGCTGGGCATCGAGGAATCCTCGTTCCGCGTAGAGCGCGAACTGGTTTCCGCTGGAGAATTCGAGCGCCGCTTCACCGCAGCCGTGCGCGCAACCAGCCCGCAGGAAAAGCTGTAGGCAGAACGCCCAGCGCGCATCCGATGCAAAGGCCGCCGTATCCCCAAGCGAAATACGGCGGCCTTTGGCTATTTGCCCGTGGTGCCCAGTTCGCGTTCCTTGACCGGGTGGCGCGAAAGGATGGAAATCCGGTTGAAAGCGTTCATGGCGATGGCGATCCACTGGATCGCGGCCACCTGCTCATCGCTCAGCACCAGCCGGGCCGAGGCCACCGCTGCAATGCGCTCATCGGGTATCGGCAGGTCGGTGGCTGCTTCGGCGATGGCCAATGCGGCGCATTCTTCTTCGGTGAACAGCCCTCCGCATTCATCCCAGGTGCGCAGCAGGGTGATCCGCTGCAGGCTTTCGCCGGCCTCCAGCGCCTTGCGAGCATGCAGGTCCAGGCAGAAGGCGCAGCCATTGATCTGCGATACGCGCAGGTTGACCAGTTCGGCGGTGCGGTCGCTGATTCCGGCGGCGCGGTAGGACTTGGCGACATCTTTGGAGAATCGGCCAATCGAGTTCCATAGCTCAGGATTGGTCTTGTCGAGGAACATCGGGTCTGAAACGGCCATAGTTGAACCATACATCGACGTGCAGCCCTCCTGCTTGAAGGCATCCGGTTAAAGAACCGTGGAGACCAGCGAAAGCTGGTCTCCACGAAGTTTGCTACTTGTCGCCGTCGGCTGCGAGCTGGCCGCAGGCGCCGTCGATTTCCTTGCCGCGGGTATCTCGCAGCGTGGTCGGCACGCCCAGCTCGTCCAGGCGGCGCACGAACTTGGACGTGATGTCAGGTTCGCTGCGGGTCCAGATGGAGCCCGGCACCGGGTTCAGCGGGATCGGGTTCACGTGCACCCAGCCGCGACCGCGGGCGTTGAGCTTCTTGGCCAGCATTTCCGCGCGCCACTCGTGGTCGTTCATGTCCTTGATCAGCGCGTATTCGATGGAGACGCGGCGTCCGGTCTTCACGTAGTAGTCGTAGGCCGCATCCAGCGCCTCGTCGACCTTCCAGCGCGAGTTCACCGGGATCAGTTCGTCGCGCAGCTCGTCATCCGGGGCGTGCAGCGACAGGGCGAAGGTGACCTGGACGTTCTCGTCGGCCAGCTTGCGGATCGCCGGAACCAAGCCGACGGTGGAAACGGTAATGCCACGGGCGCTCATGCCCAGGCCTTCCGGGGCCTCGGCAACCATGCGGTGCACGGCGTTCATCACGCGCTTGTAGTTGGCCAGTGGTTCGCCCATGCCCATGAACACGATGTTGCCCACGCGCTCATCAGGGTGCTGGCGTCCGCCCAGTCCGCCCTCGGCGATCACTCGGTTGGCCTGGACGATCTGGTCAAGGATTTCAGCAGTGGACATGTTGCGGGTCAAACCCGCCTGGCCGGTGGCGCAGAACGGGCAGTTCATGCCGCAGCCGCACTGCGAGGAAATGCACAGGGTGATGCGGCCCGGGTAGCGCATCAAGACCGACTCGACCAGCGAGCCGTCGAACAGGCGCCAGAGGAACTTGATGGTCTTGCCGTCATCGGTTTCCAGTCGCTTGACCTCGGTTAGCAGCTTCGGGAACATCGCCTCGGCGAGTTCCTCGCGGCCGTTCTTCGGCAGGTCGCTCATCTGCGCCGGGTCGGTGGTGTAGTGCTGGAAGTAGTGCACGGAGAGCTGCTTGGCGCGGAAGCCCGGCAGTCCCAGTTCCTTCAGCTTGGCCTGGCGTTCGGCCAGGGACAGGTCGGCAAGGTGCGTTGGCGGCTGGGAGACGCGGCGCTTGGTGGAGAACTGCAGCTCCGGACGGCCATCGGCACCCATCTCCTGCTTCCAGCCTTCGGCGGTCGGCACGACCTGGGCACGGCCTTCGGCTTCGGCTCGGGACTTGGAGATGCGCAGCTGCTGGGCGCGCTGGGCCGCGGCCTGCTCGTTGCGCAGCGCCTTGCGTTCTTCAGCGGAAAGTGGGGTGGAATCGATGGAAGTCATTGCTACCTATTGTTTCATGTATCCGCGAGAGTTTGGCGGTGAGTTTGGGCACGCGCAAGCAGTGCCGCACCGCCAATCTACCTGCGGTACGGCACTGCTGCATACGGGTATTCAGTACTTGAAGGATTCCTTCAGGTGGCCAATGTTGCCCACTGCCCCGGCCAGGTCCATGCCCCCCCCCCAGCTGCCCGCTGGTGGCAGCTGCAGGGCGGTCCTTGCTCCAGTGGCGGAATCCTTCCTGGTGCTCGCGGGTGATCACCGCGTCACCGGTGCCAGCCATGACCGCCTCCAGCTGGTAGGTATCGCCCCAGATCGGCTCGCCGTTTTCGTCTTCGCCCTGGTATGCCCTGACTGATCCGCTGACCGAGCCGTTCTTCAGCTGCTTGTCGATATGCACTTCAAGCGCGTCACCGTACATTCCCACGATGTCCAGCGTCTCGCATCCGCTGTCCGGATCCCACGACGGCAGTTCGCCTGCCGGGCAGTCGAAGTTCACCACAGCTGCATCACCCGAACCAGTGGTGCGTGCGAAGAAGCTGATCAGGTGTGCGTTGCCGGCAAAACCGTCAAGCTCGCCGACATGGGCCACCTCGCCCGAGAGCCAGATGCTGTCGGTCTTTTCCGGGGGCGCCGCCGAAGCGGGGACAAGCGCAGTGAGCGCCAGAAGGGCGGTACTTGCGCCGCATAGCACGGCACTGGTCGTTTTCCTCATGATGGGTCCTTTCCGCTGCGCATGCCTCGCTGCATGCGCAAGTGAACCCGACCAGTGTGCAGTCACCCAGCCCGTTAATTCAACAGATGGACATAAAAGTTATCTGAGCTCAATGCATGCTCGCAGGCAACAGATCCGGCCAGGCCGTCACGCTTCTGCCACGACCTGCGCTGTCCTCGCCACCGGGTATCGCACTGATTGATGCAATCACGCAACCAGCAACCGAAGCGTTGCCATTTCGTCATGCAACGGGAATAGTCCTCTGCCCGGGCGAAGTCATCGTGAAACTGCGCGCGACCTTCTGCTTCAACCAGCCGCTGGCAGCCAATGCTGAAATCGCCGTATCCCGCAGTGGGACGGACCAGCTCGGCAGGGCCCGCCCCAGCAGCATGTTGACCTGCGCACGCCGGGCAGCACTGCGGGCGGCCGCGAGCCGCAGATCATCCAGTGAACCAGCTGGTGCACCGGCGGCAATGAGGTCGGCTATTGCCTGCGCATCAGCCAGCCCCAAGCTCAGCCCCTGCCCGCCGATGGGGCTGATCTGATGGGCCGCGTCCCCGAGCAGCACCACCCGCCCGTGGACCATCGAGGACACCATCCGGGTAGCAGTGCCGAAATAGCTGGTCATGGTGCAGGCCCCGGGGTCAAGCAGGTATCCGGTCCGGTCCATGATCATTTCGGTCAAGATTCCCGGCGAATCATTGTCCAGCTTCTGTTCGACGCGCACCACCCAGCGCCGCCATGCACCGGGCAACGGAAAGGATTCGACAATCCCCTGCTGGTGCAGGAACAGCGCCGCAGCATGCACCAGTCCAGTGGTATCGGGAAAGTCACCCATCAGATACCTGTCACGATGGTTTGCTCCTGCAAAGTCCATCCCGAGATCCGTGCGGACTGCGGAGCGGACCCCGTCGGCACCGGCCAGCCATCGGGCCCGGTAAGCGGTGCCGCCGGATAGGAACTCCACGGATTGCTCGGACTGCCCCAGTACCTTCTCGAAAGCGCGACCGGGCATCAGCGAACCCGGTGCCAACCGCTCCAGCCGCTCGCGCAGCAAATGCTCGGTGGATTGCTGCGGCAAGGACAGCACATAGGGGTAAGGTCCGCCAATCGTGGCGAAATCCATCGCGGCGATGCTCATCCCGCGCGAGATCCCCAGCCCGCCGCGGATCTGCACGCCGTGGCGCTGCGCGGCCTCCCCCACTCCGAGCTGATCCAGGACCTGCTGTGCCGGAGGGTGCAGGCCAAAGGCCCGCGAGTGGGCTGCCGGCGCACTGCGCTGCTCGAAGACCCGGACGCTGCGCCCGTGCTGGGCGAGCAGGATGGCCAAGGCCAAGCCCACCGGTCCGGCACCGATGATCGCGACGTCATCCATGGCGTCCAGCATCCCAGCACAGCAGGTTGCGGTACGGGCGCTGCGTGCGCACTTCCCACCCGGTCCGGAGCAGTTGTTCCAGCTCCTCGGGCACATAGCTGCGCCTGATGGAGGTCAGGCCGTCGCGGCGGATCAGCGAGCTGCCGGCCAAGGGCAGGGTCGCCAGGCCGAAGAGTCCCAGCGCCATCGGCGAGCGCCGGATATCGCTGTGCACCCCGAGACCGGTGCACAACTGCTCGGTGTCTTCCTGCAGCTGCTGCAGCTCATCCGGTGACAGGTGGTGCAGCAGGTGGTTGGAGAGCACCAGGTCGTACTGCTCGCCGGCGGCGGCCAGCCGGGTGCTGGTGGTCTCGCGGAATTCCAGTGCCCCTGCAGGCAGCTTGCTGCGGTGCAGCGCTTGCCGGGCGTAGCCGATCGCCCGCGGATCCGGGTCGATGCCATGCACTGCAACCTCGAACCCATCGACGAGCGCCCACCGGGCCAGATTCGCCGCAATATCCCCGCCGCCGCAGCCCACATCCAGGATTTTGGCCCGTGCCCGGTGCACCAGCAACGGGCGGATGCATTCCAGGTAGTTGCTCCGCCAGCCCGCCACCACCCGGTTCACCAGCGGGAACTGGGCGTAGGTGCGGCGCAGCAGCACCGGATCGCAATCCGGGCGGTCCATTTCCTCGATGGCTTCCGTGGCCCTCGCCAGCCGGAGCATCATTCCCTCCTGGATACGGTGAACAGCCCGGTTTCAACGGTCAGCCCCGGGCCGAAAGCCATGGAGCAGACTCGATCCCCGCTGTCCGCTGCCGCGGAATCCAGGATTTCCTTGAGCACGAAAAGCACCGTGGCGCTGGACATGTTTCCATAGCGATCCAGGATCGCGCGGGCCGGCTGAAGCTGCCGGTCATCCAGGCCCAGCCGGTTTTGCACCCGGTCCAGGATGGCCCGGCCGCCGGGATGCAGTCCCCAGTGCTGGATCTTCTCAACCGAGAGTTCCGAGTCGGTGTCCTTGTCCAGGAGCGGTTGCAATGCCGCGGTGATGTGCTCGTCGATGATGTGCGGGACGTAGGTGCCCAGCACCATCTCGAATCCGTGATCACCGATATTCCACGCCATCGCTTCTTCGCCTACCGGGGTGAGCACGGTCTCGAAGCCGTCCATCTGCAGCGGCCCGCTGCCCTTTGCCGAAACGATCACCGCGGCCGCCCCGTCGGCGAAGATAGCCGAGCCCATGATGGTGTCCGGGTCATTCGAGCTGTGCACATGCAAGGTGCACAGCTCTGCGCAGACCACCAGCACCGTGGCGTCCGGGTCGGCCAGGCAGAAGTCGCGGGCCGCGCGCAATGCGGGGAAGGCGGCATAGCAGCCCATGAATCCCAGGTGATGGCGTACGGTGCTCGGGGCAAGCCCCAGCGCCCGCACGATCTGGTACTCCGGGCCGGGGTTGTAGAACCCGGTGCAGGAGACGGTGATGACGTGGGTGATGTCTTCCGGCGCCAGGTCCTCGCAGGCATCCAGCGCCTTCTTCGCGGTCTCCGTGAAGAGCATGCCTGCCTGCTTGGCGTACACGTTATTGCGCTCCGCGGTGCTCGGGGAGAGCAGGAGTCCGGCGGCCCGGTCATAGAACATCGGCTGTTCCGGCTGTGGCAGGGTGAGGTCGAATTCGTCGACGCAGCTGTATCTGGTGCTGATCGCTGCGGAGTTGAAGGAAGTGGCGATGAGCCGTTCGCCCAGCCGGCTCAGATTCGGCTGGCTGGCGAAAACATCACGGATTTCGTCCTGAGCAAGTTGCGTCGCGGGAACTGCGGTCTGGATCGTGCGGATCTTCACTGGCATGCCCCGAGCCTAGGGCCGTTGCCAGCGATGGTAAACAGCTTCGGCGAATTGCCAGCATTCTCCCGATGATCCGTTGCCCTCCGCGTGTGGATTATCTATCCTCGGCGAAGAATATGATTATTGTTATTAACGTCAGATTTAATCGATCGCGCAGGAAGAGGCCCCGTGGCAAAGGCATCAGTTCATTCCTTGGAGGGTATCCGCCGGACCATCCTTGATGGCTTCTGGTCCCCAGGCGATCGCCTGCAGCCGACCGCATTGGCAGTGCAGTTCGAAACCAGCACGACGGTGATCCGCGAATCACTGACCCGGCTAGCAGGGGAAAACCTGGTGGTCATCCGCCCGAACCGCGGGTTCTTCGTACCGGATCTCGATTTGCGCGAACTGGCGGATATCACCGAGCTGCGTTGCTCCACCGAAGCGCTGGCCGCCCGCCTGGCAGTTGAACGCGGAGACGTCGCGTGGGAATCCAAGGTGATCGCGGCCCACCACAAGCTCTCGCGCACCCCACGGCGCTTGCCGGAGGAACCCGGCACACTCAACCCTGCGTGGTCCGAAGCGCACCGCGAATTCCACCATGCATTGCTGGTGCCTTGCGATTGCCAGCCGATGCTCAAGCTATCCGCCGACCTGGCGAACTTCACCGAGCTCTACCGGCGCTGGGCCGCCCCGTCGAAGGCGGCAGGCAAGCGCAACGTCGAGAAGGAGCACCAGGAAATCCTGGATGCCGCTCTGGCTCGCGATGCCGGCCTGCTCGGAGAGCTGCTCGGGAACCATTACCGTTCCACCGTCCAGGTGGTCATTGATGCTGGGTTGAGCACCCTGCGCTGAAAGGCGTGCGCCGTTCGGCTATTTCTTGCCTGGCGCAGGCGGAATGACGCGCTCACTGACAATCGCGGCGTTCATCGCCGCCACTGCTCTCTGCGCCGAGTCCGCTGCCGGTGAATCCTGCGCGAGTTCGGCAATCCGGGACTGCGCCTGCGCTGCCGTCATCGGCGCAAGCTCATCTTCCAGCACAGGGTGCACCAGGCCTACCGCCTGAAGGATCGCGAGCACGGTGGTATCGCTGGTTCCCGGGACTTTCTGTCCGTGAAGGGCACCGTGCAGGTCGGTTCTGATCTGGCGCTGGATCTGCTGGTTGATGATGCGCACCCGCTGCTTGCCCAAGCCCAGCATCGTGCGTTCGCCATATTCGATAATTCCGCCCTTGGCCAGGGAATCGGTCAGCAACCGGACATCGCACAGGGAATTGATCTTCACCGCGTCATCCAGGCTCAGGCTGCCCCGCCTTTCCAGCTGCTCCAATGGCGCGGCAAGCACTGGATCCGGGCAGGGGCCGGCACCGATGAGCTGGATCTGCCGCTGCTCATCCTCGCTGAGCGCCACACGCCCGGCAATCATCAGGTCGGTGATGATGGCGGCGTTCATGCCGTATCCCGTAGCTGATACAACTGCTTCTGGTTTCTCGGAGTCATCGGCCATGAGCAAGTAGAGCTTTTCTGCGATCAACATATTCTCAGGCTACCGGCCCGCACTGGAGGAATTCTTCAGCCTTGCGACGGATATTCAGGCTCAGTCGCCCTTGACCGCTGGTTTCTTCTTCGCCTTGGCCAGCTCGGATGGCGAATGGGTGGTCCGGGGTTCGGAGCGATCCTGCGTCATGGCCGAGGTGGTGCGGATGAAGACCGAGATCCAGCTGAACATGATGGCCACCACCGACAGCTCGAAACCGGTCAGGTTGTAATAGGACCATTTGGTCCACAGCTGGAAGGCGCCCCAGATCGCGCCGATAGCGGCATAGGACAGCAGATGGAACACCACCGGGTAGCCCGGCAGCAGCACGATAGTGCCCAGCAGCAGGAAGATCATGGCCACCGAGACCGTCTGCACGAAGGCCGAATGCACCTCCATGGCCACGTCGAAGGGAACCAAGCCGATGCCGATAATTCCCACGGAGACAAGCAGCAGGCACCAGCGCACCAGCTTCGGACGAGGACGCACCATGCGTGCAATCTTGTAGCGTTCCAACGCAGGGCGGCAACGGTAGGTCTGTGCCAAACGGACCAGGTCGCGAGTCAGGAACTCGGTGAAGGCAGCGAGCACCAAGCCGGAAATCACCAGGGTGAGATTGAAGGTCCAGAAGGACCCCATGCCGGCTTGCGTGGTCCCCAGCGACGAGAACATGCTCCGCCACCAGTTCTGGTCTTCGGCCAGCAGCATGCTGATCAGCACACCGGCGCTCATGAAGATCCCCAGCACCACTGACAGGGACTCCGCATTAATCCGCGCGGTGGCTTCCAGGGACAGGTAAGCGCTGATGCCCGTGGCAACGCTGACTGCCAGAGCCCCTGCGAGCACGTCCAGATGCAGCCCGTAGAAAGCCTGCTGGAGCAGGTGGAACACGACCAGCATGATCATGATGGTGCTGGCTACGTGCACCAAGACGAGGCCAAGGGCAGTAACCATCCGGCGCCATGCGGGAATCTTCTTCAGCCACGTCTCGCGGGCCCGGAGCATGGTGCGGAACGCATAGGCGCTGCTGGTTCCGGCCGAGACGGCACCGCAGACGGCTGAAACAATGCCTACCGACAGATCGCCAAAGAGCGGCGGACGTTCACCGGCGAAGATGATGAGCCCGACAACCAGCCCGAAGAGGGAACAGATCAGGCCGGCCCATAGGGCACGGCGCTCGATGTCCAGTTCGGTGACTCGCCTGCTGAGAGTGACATCGGGATATTGGGAATGCACGTAGTACATTCTCTCATTTTCATTGAAGAACGTGTACCGTCCGCGGCCCGGCCATCCTCCGCGGAACAGGTCTTTGCGCTAGTTCGAGGACAACGCGAGCAAGCCGCTGGCCATCAGGCTCACCGCACCGCTGAAGGCAATCAGCACCACGAAGGCGCGGCTGAACTTCTGCGGAATCCTCGGGGCCAGAAAATTGCCCAGCACGATGCCCAGCACCATCGCGCCGAAGCAGGCACCCCATTGCTGCCAATGCAGCTGCGGCATGCCGCCCTTGGCGATCAGCGACGTCAAGGACAGCACCAGGAAATAGAGCTGCACGGAGATGGCGAATTGGGCTTGCGGCCAGCGGCTGGCTACCGCATATCCGGCAATGGCCGGACCGGAGACCCCGGCAGTCACGGACATGAATCCGGAGACAGCCCCTGCGCCAATAGCCAGTCCCCTGCTTTGGGCCATGGCGAGGTTCCGGATCATGAAGCTGGAGCACAGCGCGAGGATCACCATGAAGGAAATGCCGATGTTCAGCCATGGCCCATCCAGCGAGTTCGCCACCCACGCCCCGGGAATGGTCATGAGCATGGCGGGGATGAGCATGAAAGCGACTTTCCGGTATTCGACTTGCCGAAAGACCTGCGCAAAGATCAGCAGGCTGCTGCAGGCGCCGAGCAAGTTGACCAGCATGACACCTTCGTGCGGCCCCAGCACCATCACCAGGAAGGGCGAGGAAACCAGTGCGAATCCCATGCCGGAAATACGCTGTGTGGAGGCACCCACGAAGACTGCGGCCGCCAAGCCGATGATCGCCGCAAATTGCACGCCCTGCTCCACGCTGCCTCCGGTATCCCTCGTCGCTGTCCACTATTACGTTAGTCCACGGCCAATGAGTCATTTGAATGGAGCAGGCTTCGGCTGGAGTTCTACGCTGTAGGAATGCGCAATGACGTGGATTTCCTGGTAATTGGCGGCGGGGCGATGGGCTCGGCAGCCGCGTGGTCCCTGGCCGCCGGCGGACACGAGGTGCTGCTGCTTGAACGCTTCGCTCCGGGACATCAGGAAGGCGCATCGCACGGGGCCACCCGCAATTTCAATCCGGCCTATGCCGAACCCGAGTACCTGCGCCTGCTGCAGCGCTCCAACACCCTGTGGGATGAGATCTCGCAGCGTTGCGGCACTGCGCTGCTGACGCGCACCGGATTGGTCAATCACGGAATCGTTGAAGCTCAGCGCGCCATGCACGAGGTGCTAGGCCAGGCAGGTTTCGACAGCGAGCTGTTGTCCATTGAAGCTGCGGAAGAGCGTTTCGCCGGCATGAAGTTCGAGACCGAAGTCCTGCATATCCCTTCCGGCGGCCAGATCAACGCCGACCTCGCAGTTTCCTCCCTGCAGCAGCTGGCAGTTGCCGAGGGTGCGTCCGTGGAGCATGGGCACCAGGTGGCAAGCGTTCAGGTGCTTGCCGATGACTGTGTTGAGGTCCAGGTCCAGCACCGGGGAACCAGTTCGACCATCCGGGCCCGCCATGCCATTGTCGCCGCGGGCGCTTGGACCCGGTCGCTGCTCGGCGATGCGCTCAGGCTGCCGGCTATCCACGTCACCGAAGAACATCCGGTGCATTTTGCGCAAAAGGACCTGCCTGCGCACTGGCCCGGATTCAACCACATCCTGGACCCGAACCGGGAAATCGGTTCACGGATCTTCGGTCCCGTCTACGGGATGCGCACCCCCGGCGAAGGCATCAAGGTGGGCTGGCACGGCTCAGGGCAGATCATCGATCCAGAGCACCGCCCGCACCAAGCCAGCGGGGAGCAGCTGCGCGGGCTGCAGGACTACGCGGAACGCTGGCTTCCAGGGGTCGATCCCTCGCGCTATGAGACGGTGTCCTGCACCTACGCCAATACCGAGGACGAGCACTTCATCCTCGACTCGCTCGGCCCGATCACCGTCGGCGCAGGGTTCAGCGGCCACGGCTTCAAGTTCGTGCCCGCCATCGGCGAGCACCTGGCCGAGCTGGCCTTGGGCCGGCGCACGGCCGAACCGAAGTTCTCGGCGAACCGCACGGTGGCGAAGCCAGTCTTCCTGCAGCGCCGCCGCGCGACCGGCATTAGCTAGCCGCCTATTTGAGTGCGGCTGAGGGAAGCTGTTGGGTGATGCCACGGGTGCCATGGCACATGCCTTGTCTTCCGAACTCAACCTAGAGTTGACGAGAAAGTGCGCCACGTCCACGATCAGCCTGCCGGATGAAGTTACCGGCGACTGGCAGGAGTCCGTGCGGCAAATTGCCATGTCCTACTGGGAGTCGTGCTCAACGCACCGAAGGCTGATCCCGCTGCTCACCAGCCATGCCGTGCATGGCTTCGCTACCTTGCGGATCTATGATGCCTCGGCAGAGGTACTGGAACAAGCAGGATTGGATCCGAAACGGCGCCCGCAGGCGATCGCAATCATCGATTCCTTCGTGCTCGGATCTGCGCTCGGTTCAGCTACACCGTCGGCCGTCTGGTGTTCGGACGTCGGTTCTTCTCCAGTTTTCAAAAGGCCTTGCCGGACGGGCTAAGCGACACCATCTGAACGGAAAGTGGATTGCTGCTCAGATTGGATGTTGTATCGATCAGCTTGAGAACGCTGATTCTTCCTCAACGAATGTCCGTTGGGCAGTCAGGCCTTGGGACATGAGTAGCTGTCAAGAATAAGCACGCCTGGCTTGTAGTCGATCGCGATTTTAGGCGCACTACTGACTAATGAAGACCAGCCAATATTCGTGCCTTGTTCATTCACCGCAGCACCATCAGTGGTAATGACCGTCAGGATTCGTACTTCAAAGGTTTGAGCCTTACCGAACAGGAGTCCCAGGAGGCTGAGACCGCCATCAAAGCTTATTTTCTCGTTCCCTGAATTTACGCTCAGGTATCGAACTTCGCCTGCAACAGACTGGACTCTGACGGCATACTTAGCTCGCGGGGGCAGGTTCGGGGCGGGATTCCAAACGACTTCTGCACTAGTCGCTGCACCAAGAATGCCACCTGTAGTGGTGCAGTGCAGCGTCCCGGGGACTTTTGGCATGCTTCGGGCCGTCTGCGCGCCCGTCGTCGCGGTGGCTGAACCGCTGAAAGCAGCCTGAGTCGTCAAAAACACGACAGGATGCACCGCCAAGCCACTGACTAACCCGAACGAAAGAATAATCGAAAGAACCGATGGGCCTCGAAGCAATTTCCGAATCGGCTTTTCAGACAACTGCTCTTCGCGCACAGAGCCCTCAGAATTCTCCGGCCCCTTCGCGATGCGGTCATTCTTGAGAAACGCGACATAAAGCAGGTATGCGCACAGCAGTCCGCCGAGGAAATAGGCCCACGGCTGGGACAGCCACGTGACGACGTACCCCAGAATCGGCACACTGGCCAGCAGCTTGTCGACACTGTCTACCGCAAACGGCTGCAGGTCTGCGACAGGGTTGGCATCACCCTTGAGGATCAGCCCAGCTTCTGTCTTCTCGGCAACCCTGTGCGTCACCCTGACTTCGTCGCTGGTCACCACCGAAACCACATCGCCTACGGCGATATCCCCAACCGGGGTGGGAACAGCCAGCCCTAAAGAACCAGTGGGGATTTCTGGGCCCATTGAACCACTGGTGAAAACCAGCGGCTTCAGCCCGAACAGCAAGGCTGCAAGTGTCATGAGCAGGCACAGCGAACCGAGGATCGCCCCGGTATTCAGGGCGACGTTCTGAACCCAATAGCGTTGACGCGCGCCAAGCCCGTTTCGCTTTCGATTCGCCACTTTAAGTACCCACCGTTCCAGTGAAGACCAAGTCCACCTTCGTCGTAGCACCTTGAAGGTTGTTGGCTGCGTTTTCTGGCAGAGAGTACTGCACGCAGAAAGTTTCTGTGGCACCCGCTGCCAATTCCCCCAGAGATTTGGCATCTGCACTGAACGCTGAGCCGGGGGACTTCTCAAGCGTTTTTGCGGAGCCGGAGCACGTGGCATTCGGTACGGTACCGCTGACGCTTGAGCCAGTTTTCACCACTACTTCCATGGCCTTGCCCAGTTCCGCGCCGTCGCTTTCGGTAATGCTTCCCTTGATGGAATACGGAAGTGAAACCGAGCTGGTGTTCTTCACGACAACTATCGCCGCAGCGCTGACTTTCGGATACCAGTTCACTGAGGAGAGCGGCACGGTGTAGCTTGCGCTGGTTGCACCGGAAGCCGTCGCGCCGACGCCAAGCGACACCTTCGCAGCGGTGATGCTGGAGGTTGCCGTGGCAGTTCCTGTCCAGGCTGCCAGCGTGGATACCGCACCAAGACCCACCAGTATTCCCATCGACAGGATTGCTTTGATCTGTACCGATCGTCTGCTCATTGAGAATCTCCTTGATAGGTCTGTGCGTGGACGCTGATCCGCTTCGAACGTAGATAAAGCGCAACGCCGGCCCCGGCCATGCCCAGTGCGAGCGGTATGGCCCAGCTGCTGAAGCCCGTGGATTTCAGCTCATCGGGTGGATGTTTTCCGTCCGCTTCCGGGGGATCTGGACGCTCCTGATACGGCGGACTTTCCGGCGATTCAGGTTCCTGCAGGTTTCCGCCGGTAACCTCGACAGCGCTGATTTCCAGGCTCAGTGATCTCACCAGATCCTCCGAAGAATTTCCTGCAGAAGCCGGCAATCGGGCTTCTAACTCAAAATCAGCATTCTGTTTCGGGTCCAGCCGGGCCATGGAGTCACCCGCCACCACGAACTGCAGCCCGTTGGCAGGTTCAGCAACCGTGGGCCTTAGCGTGACCGCGATTGGATGTGGACGCTCATTGCGAATGGTGATTTTTTCAGTCAGTCGGTCCCCCGGAACCAGCTGAAACTCGCCGCCAAACAGTTCGCCTGGACTCGCACGGAAGTCACCACCATTGACGCTATAGCTCAGTCCTCCCGCGTCCGTTGCGGAACCGTGAGCTTCGAAGCTGCCGGCATTCAGCAAACCGGCGGCGAGCGCGATGGACAACATGACCTTTGACGGTATGCCGAACGTCATGATGCACTCTCCCTGCGGTGGTCACGCCATGCGCCTGCGAACATCACCAGCGAATAGGACAGCAGTCCTCCAATGGCCAGCCAGGTCAGCCAGGTTCGTTGCGAAGAGCTGAGCGCTGAATTCAGGTATCCGAGCCACGGCAGCGAGTACCAGAGCTTGCCACGAACCTGTTCCGCGACAATCGGCGCATCATCGGTGTTATTCGCATCGCCGCGCAGTACGAATTGCTTTTCACCCGACAGCGTCGAGTGCACCGCGGCTACCCGGTGGGTCACCACCTCGGGCTTTCCTGACTCCAGTTGATAGGTGAGCACATCTCCCACCTCGATCTGTTCAACCGGAACCGGTTTGACCACAATCAGTTGCCCTGGAGGGTAGTCAGGTCGCATGGATCCAGTCAGCACTGTGTAGGCGGTGGCCCCGCCCAGCTTGGGAATAACTACCATGACGACCAGCAAGGTAAGCACGATGAACAGCGCCAGCCACGAGAAGATCTGGCCGACCCACCAAAATGGACCAGTTTTCTGTTCTTCACGGCGTCGTTGGGCCCGCGTCAATACCGTCATTTCTGTTGTCCAGTGAATCTGAAGGTCGGCGCCATCTTGCCTCCGGCGGCGGTCTGTGGAGTCCCGGCCGGAAGACTCAACCGGATGCACAGTGCTTCGGAGGCCAATGGTGATCCTGCAGCTGCAAGATCGCGAGGGTTGCTGAATGCTGCCCCCGCACTCAAGGAGCCGGAGTAGAGCAGTTGTCCTGTGAACTGCTGCGTTCCCATACAGCTTGCGGGCGGCACGGCCGCATAGATACTGACCGTTCCAGCCGCGGCCAAAGCTTTATCCTGGGCGTTTCCGTTATCGGTTCCTGTCGTGATTCCAGCGAGCCCGTAGGTCAATGACGTCGTGCCGGCGTTGGAAATCGTCAATGGTGCCTGCACGAATGAACCCGGCAGCAGGTTCTCTGTTTTCAATTCGGAGAAGACGTAGTCCTTCTTTGCGCTGTTGCTGTTTCCTGCCAACAAGCTCAGCGAACCTGTCTGGACCGCCCCGGCATCAATTCGCTCTTCGGCGCGCCAAGCAGCGACCGTGGTTTGGGCGCTGACTCCGAGCACCAGCACCACGGCCGCCGTCGCTGCGAACTTCAGGGCTTTTGGCATGCCGCTTCGAGAATCCGCCAACCGCTAGCTGCGAACCTGGTCCAGTGTCAGGGTCAGCGCGTTCAGGTCAATCGCCTTGTCCATGGTGTCGTTTGGCGTAGATGCAGCGGTTCCGGTTGGGAAGGTCACGGTGATTTTCACCGGCACATCGTAACTTCCCTGCTCTGCAAAGGAAATGACGTTGCCTTCCTTGGTCAATCCTTCAGCCGTTGCATCGATTTCAAGGCCAAGTTCGATTTCGTCCTGGAGCTCCGGCGGCAGCGCCTGCAGCGTACCTACCGACAGGGCACCCTGGATGTTCTTGCCTTCGGCATCGATCTGCACTGTCTGCGTGTAGGCTACGACATCGCCCGGAACGATTTGCTCGGTGGCCGGATCGAATGGCACACCCGCACCGCCGTCGCTGATGTCGGTCCAGACGCCGTTGTTGTCTACGGTGAGCGCCAGGTGGCCAGTATTTACCGTCCCTGCGTCAACAGTTTCGGACTGCTGCCAAAGTGCGATGGTTCCTGCTCCGCCGAGGAGCAGCGCTCCGGCAGCGACTGCGGCGATGGTTGCCTTGGTTACTTTCTTCATGAAATACGCATCCTCAAAGTTCACGTGCCCCCAGTGACACACACTTTAAGTAAAGCTTGTTTAGTAGGTTTTTCAACCCCGGCACTTCACATGCCGTGACAACCGTCAGGTCCCTCGAAATGACGCACTACAACTATTGCGCAGAGGTGCACTCAGAGTGCTGTCAATTTTTCCTAACCAGCAGGTGGGACACTCTTTCTAACAGGACTTTTCCAGACCTTGCAATACCCATGCACCGGATGGCGGAAACAAGTCAGCAAGACCTAACCGCTTGTCTAGCAAACTTTAGCTAGTTAGCGAATCATTCCACCTTATTGGATAAACTGCGAAATTCCCGGAATCAGCTGTCCCGGTCCGGGGCCGAGGCAAAGAGGTTCAGGCCCATGGCGCGCGAAAGCTGCCCAATGGCAAGCTGCGCACGCACCGAGTTCCCGGCCATGTCCAATGGCGGCGAGAACGCGCCGATGGCACCCTTGCCGGGAGCCACCGCGACGATACCGCCGGAAACACCTGATTTCGCCGGGATACCGATTTCAAACAGCCATTCACCCGAGCGCTCGTACAAGCCATTGGAGGCAACCGTCGCCAAGGTGTCGCGGCAAACATCAGCATCCACAACGCGCTGTCCGGTCACCGGGTTCACGCCGCCGTCAGCCAGTGTCGCTCCCATGATGGCCAAATCGTGCGCGTTGATGTTCAGCGAGCACTGCTTGGTGTAGACATCCACAGCATCATAGGGGTCGCCATCCAACCGGCCGTAGCTCTTGAGCAAATGCCCCAGGGCCTTGTTCCGCTCGTTGGCCAACGACTCGGAATGGTAGACCTCGTCATCCAGGCTCAGCGACCGGCCGGCGAAGGCGGAGAGTCCTTCGCGCACGTTCTCCCATTTCTTGGCAGCGGTCTTCCCCGGCATCAGCGAGGTGGTGGCGATGGCACCGGCATTGACCATCGGATTCATCGGCAACCCGTTGTTCAATTCCACTGCCATGACCGAATTGAACGACATGCCGGTGTTATTCACTCCGATGCGGTCCCGGACGACTTCGCGGCCGTGCTCCTGGACTACCAGCGCATAGACGAACATCTTCGAGATCGACTGGATCGAAAAGAGATGGCTGCAATCGCCCACCGTGTGGACCGAGCCGCCCACGTGGGACATGGCGATGCCAAAGAGGTCGGGATCGGCTTGGCCCAGGATCGGAATGTAGTGGGCCAGCAGTCCATCATCGACATCCGCGTAGCGCTCATGGGCTTCCTTGAGCAAGGAGTCGATGCGATTATGCTCCAGCTCACCGGTGGAAACCTGCTGAACGACATCGTCGAAGTCGGTAGGAATAGTCTCGTTATTCCCTTCCGAAGGATAGGTCATTCTCACCTGCCTCTGATCCTGAGTCCATTGATCCATGCTGCTTGGTTTGACCTTATCAACAGCTCCGGCGCTTGGCACCTCGCGTCAAGCTCGAAGCGGACAGAATCACGCTCGCCGAGGACCTCCAACTCGAGAATCCCCTGTGTTTTCCCCGACATTGTGGAGCAACTAACAGCGCAAAGTCCTCCGCCTGACTTAGCATTTTGTGCATGGCTAAGGGTATTACTTTTCATACGCGCAAGTGGGTCCGCCCAGAAGACTTGAACGCAAACGGCACGCTGTTCGGCGGCAGCCTGTTGCGCTGGATCGATGAAGAAGCTGCGATCTATTCGATCATCCAGCTGGGCAACAAGCACGTTGTCACCAAGTTCATGTCCGAGATCAACTTCATCGCTTCCGCAAAGGAAGGCGATTTGATCGAGATGGGCCTGACCGCCATCGACTTCGGCCGGACCTCGATCACCCTGCGCGCAGAGGTGCGCAACATCTTCACCCAGGAATCGATCCTGACCATCGAAAAGCTGGTGTTCGTGAACATGGGCACGGACGGCAAGCCCCAGCCTCACGGCTACGACCAGATCACCTACACCCGCGATCGCATCCCGCTGGAAATCACCAAGGCTCTGATCTAGCCTCTGTTCGATTGCCCGAAGCCCTCACTAAACCAAGGGTTAGATTCAAGGTCCCGCTCGGCCGCACCTCGTTGCGTGCCCCGGCGGGACCTTGCTTTATTTGCAGGCAATTCACCCCAAGCTCTTGCACTGGGTTCTTGCGTCCAGCAAAGTTGATTCTGCACCGAGGAATTCCCGCCTACGCAGAAGCGAGCCACCCATGGGACAAATGATTTTCGTCAACCTGCCGACCGCAGATCTAGCAAGAGCCGACAAGTTCTACGAGGCTCTGGGCTTTACCAAGAACCCCACGTTCTCCGATGAGAACGCCACCTCCTGGATCATCGACGAGAACATCTTCGTGATGGTGCTGCGCCAGGAGTTCTTCTCCAGCTTCCTGGTCAATGGCGATCAACCGGCACTCGGAAATGGCGTGCGCGAAACGCTCAATGCCATCTCTGCGGAAACTCGCGAAGGCGTCGACGATTTTGTCGCACGTGCCGAGGCCGGCGGCGGCAACGTCTACCGCCCGGCGGATGAGCCCTTCCCGGGCATGTACCAGGCAGCCGTCCAGGACCCGGACGGGCACGTCTGGGAAATCGCGTGGATGAGCCCCGAAGCAATGGAAAACCCTACCGGCTGACCTGCTAGCCAAGCTCGGAATTCCGCAGGTGCCGCGACTCTTCTGATTTACGGCGCCTGCGGAACTGCTTTTTCATCCCCTGTGCCGGATATATCGGCTCAGGCCAGCGAGGTTGCAGCTGGTCGCCTAAGGTAATGCCGCGCATGCGCCGCCCGAACATCGGCAGCACCCATTGCCTCAGCCATTCCACATCTCGCTGGGTGGCCTGCCAGAACCCGACCCGGTCCGCGGCGCCAAAGGGATCGAAAACCAGCTGGTGCGGATATCCGAGGATCTCCAGGATCCGGATGGCCATATAACGATGGCCTGCACGGTTCATATGCAGCTTGTCGATATCCCACATGCGCTTGTCCCGGTAGGCATCCCAGTTCCAGTAATCAACGAGCACCACCGAATCCGGGTAGCGTTCGGCCAGCTGGCGCACGCACTCGTTGAAGCGCCAGTTGCGCCGCTTGAACGGGGCGAGCACCGGGTGCACCGGGATATCGAACCCGGTGAACAGCAAAACCTTGGCGCCAGTGGAGACCAGAGCGTCGACGGCTCGGGCATACTGCGCCAGGAACTCCTTCATGTCCTTTCGGAATTCGAGGATATCGTTGCCTCCGGCATAGAAGGTAATCACCTCCGGCTTGAGCTCCAAAGCAACGGGGATCTGCTCGTCGATGATCGATTTGAGCCGGCGGCTGCGGATGCCCAGATTCACGTACTGCCATTCGGGATCCGACTTGGACAGCTGCTTGGCCACGCGGTCAGCCCAGCCACGCACCCCGTTGGGCAGCCTGGGTTCCCAGTCCCCCACGCCTTCGGTGAAGGAATCCCCGATCGCCATAAACAGCCGCCCCATGCTACCGACGCTAGAAGCCGAAAGTGCCTAGCAGGAAGCTTGCTGTTGAATTTCTGGCAAACGCTGGCGGTTCAGAAAACCTTGCGCATGATCAGCCGCGGCATCTTGCTGGCTTGGGCGTCGCTGACTCCAACGATCTCGAACCCTACCTGCTCGAACATCTTCCGCGTTCCCACGAAGGCCATGGTCAAGTCCATGCGTCCTGCAGGACCCACCGGGTAGGCCTCGACCGCTGGTGCTCCGAGGTCGCGCGCATATTCCACTGCACCGTGGAGCATGGCCCGGTTCACGCCCTGGCGGCGGTGGCCGCTGCGCACCACCATGCAGATGATGCTCCAGACTTCCAGCTCATCCACGGGCCTGATGAGCTTGGACTTCGCCAGCAGCGGGATCTGCGAGCGCGGGGAGATGCTGCACCAGCCTACCGGTTCACCGCCGCGATAAGCGATGACGCCCGGGGCAATCGGCTCGGCGCTCAGCGAGCGCATGGCTTCGAACCGGTCCCCTGCGCCGCGTTCCCTGATTTCGTTGGCGCTGAGCCGGTGCGACAAGCACCAGCAGTGATTCTCGCGATGGTTCGGATTCACTACCGTGGCGAAGTCTTCCATACGCTCCTCGGTCAGGGGCTTGACCACGATGGGCGCTGTTCCTTTGGCTTGCGGATCCTGATTCGTTTCCATCTGTCCATCCTGCGCTTCGAACGGCTGCAATGGCACCCCCGGCGGAATATTCTTCGGGTTTTCCATAATGAAGAACTCCGGTTCCCTCGGTGTTGGCGCTGACCTGCGCGCTCTAGTGTTGAGGTATGACTTCGACACCTAAGGTTTCACCGGGCACCGCACCGGACCGTCCCCCGCTGAGATTAGGCATGACGTTGCTGCAGATGGCGTTGCTCGGTTCCGCCGGCCTGATCATGTTTTCGCTTTTGCTCGGATGGCTCTCGCTCGGCATCGCGCTGACCCCGCTGCTCGGCCTGGGCCTGCTCTTCCTGGCCGGCCTGGTCTATGCACTCTTCGGCATCGCCCGCTTCGAGCTGATGCGAGTCAGCAACCTCTACGACATGGACGTCACTGCGCTGATCTGGCGGCCCCGCCGCCGCGAGGGTTTCGGCGAATACGTCCGCTCGCTGGGGCGCAACCTGGCCAACGGACGCATGTGGGCCCTGCTGGGAAGCTTGCTCTTCTCCTGCCTGGCCGGTTCGCTGATGCTCAGCGCATTGCAGCTGGCAGTCCGCACCGGCATCGTCGCCTTCGCTCCGTTCCTGCAATCGGGTCAGGCTGATCCGCTGGCGAGCGTTCCAGGGCTGTGGGGCTTCCAGATCCCGGTTGGCCAGGCTCCGTGGCTGCTACTGGCTACCCTGCTGGGACTGGCAGTAGTTGTCGGCCTCGTCTTCTTGCACCGCATGGTCACCGTGGGAATAGTCGGCTCGATTGCCCGCGAGACCGCACTGGTGGAACGCGTTCGCACCACCGCGGTGCAGCGCGAAGGAGCCGTGCGCGCTGCAGAGGTGGAGCGCACCCGCATCGAACGAGACCTGCACGACGGGGTCCAGCCCCGCCTGGTTTCCGTGGCCATGACCCTCGGCCTTGCGCATCAGCAGATCGACTCCGATCCGCAGCAGGCCAAGGCACTGGTGGCCGAAGCCCACGCTTCGACCAAGTCGGCAATCACCGAACTGCGCCAGCTCACCCGCGGCATCTACGCCTCGGTGCTCGATGACCGCGGACTGGATGCGGCGCTCTCGGCCATCGCAGGCCGCTCGCACATCCCGGTGGGACTGGATGTCCAGCTCAACGGCCGCTACCCGCGGGTGGCGGAGGCGGCGGTGTACTTCGCCATCGCCGAGGCGCTGACCAACGCGGCCAAGCATTCGCGGGCCCAGCGCTGCCAGGTCACCGTGAGGGTGCGCGAGCTCGAAGGCCAGCAAAGCCTGTGGGCCCGCATCGAGGACAACGGCACCGGCGGGGCGCGCATCACCCCCGGTGGAGGCCTGGATGGAATCAACAATCGGGTTCTCGCCGCCGGCGGCACCCTGACCCTGGACAGCCCGGCCGGCGGGCCAACTGCAGTGGAGGTGAACGTGCCATGCGCGTACTGATATGCGAAGACTCGGTCCTGCTGCGCGAAGGACTTGTCAGATTGCTGGCGCACAGCGGCCACCAGGTGGTCGCGGATCTGCCAGAGGCCAGCGGGCTGATGGATTTCCTGGAGACCGCCCCTGCGGAGGAATTCCCGCAGATCTACATCCTTGATGTCCGGCTCCCGCCGACCTACACGGATGAAGGCATCCGCGCGGCGCTGGAACTGCGCAAGAAGTATCCGGATCTGCCGGTGCTGGTGCTCTCCCAGTACGTGGAGGAACGCTACGCCTCTGAACTGATCTCCACCCAGTCCTCAGCGATCGGCTACCTGCTCAAAGACCGTGTTGCGGATGTCAGCGAGTTCATTGCTTCGCTGGAGCAGATTGCAGGTGGCGGAACAATCCTGGACCAGGAAGTGGTGGCACAGCTGTTGACCCGGCGAAATCACGATGACCGCATGCAGAACCTGACCGACCGGGAACGCACAGTCCTGGCCGCATTGGCCGAAGGAAAATCCAACCAGGCCATCGCCGCGCTGCTCTTCCTCTCGGAAGCCAGCGTTGAAAAGTACATCACTTCCATCTTCCAGAAACTCGGCTTGGAAGCCGACGGAACGGGCAACCGGCGCGTGCTGGCAGCCCTGGCCCATATCGAAACCCTGGGCACCAACCGCACAGACAGGACAGGATCATGACTTCCACGCACACCATGCCGCTACCCCCAACCCCTCCGGCCCCCTCCAACAACGGCAAGCCGCTGAACATCATCCTCGCGTTGCTAGGCGGGCTGGTCATTCTCACCCTGGTCATCGCCACGGCACGCAGCGCTTTCGCTTCGGTGTCCCGGGAGCATTCGATCCACGAAGCCGAGGTCTCCGGGGTGACCGCCTTGGAAGTTTCGGCCAGCTCGGGACGCTTCGATCTGGTCTTCGCAGACACCGAGAAGGCAGCCCTTGAAGTCCGAAGCGCCAAGGCCGCCAGCTGGAAGCTGCACCGCGAAGGCAACCGGCTCGTTGTCGATGCCCCGAACGCCTGGGACAATTTCTGCTTCTTCGGCTGCGGATTCGACGAAAATGAGGCAACGCTGGTGCTTCCGGAATCCCTGAATAACGGAACCCTGGATGCCGACTTCGATTTGTCCGCCGGATCCTTCAACGCCGTTGGCGACTACAAGAACATCGTGGTGGAGGTCGGCGCCGGGGAGCTGAACCTCACCGGCAGCGCGCAAACCGCCGATGTGGATCTGGGTGCCGGCGAAGCAACAGTCCGCCTGGAAAATGTCAAGAGCGCACGGTTCGACATCTCGGCCGGCGAACTGATCGGCGAACTGTCGGGCGAGGCGCCCAAGAGCATCGACGGCAGCGTCAGCGCCGGCTCGCTGGAGCTGCAGCTGCCCGAAACCACCTACGACCTGCGGCAGAATACGGCCGCCGGTTCGGTTGAGAACCAGCTTGCCACCGATCCGAACTCGCCGCACAAGATCACCATCCAGGTGGCTGCCGGCAATGCCATCCTGTACCCGGAAGGCACCGATAAGGAATCGATTGACCGCTAGTTCCGGTTTTCCCGGACAAGCAACAGCGTCCCTTCCTGCGATCAGCGTGAACTGATCGTAGGAAGGGACGCTGTTTCGTTCTGCTGGCAGTGGCCAGACCCCGGCGTGCGGACCGGCCGAAGATGCTGCCCGTTAGGTCCAGCCGTCCGTCGCCTCGCGCAGTTCTGCATAGCGGGCATAGATTTCCGGACGCGGCTGCGCCTCGAAACGAGTCGGCGCGGCAATATCCCAGTGCGGAGGCTCCTCCTTGCCGCTCAGTGCCCAGGCCGCTTGCCGGGCGGCTCCCAGCGCCACGTATTCCGCGGGCTGCGGAACGTCCACGGCGACGCCGAAGACCTGCGGGGCAATTCGCCGCACGGCTTCGGATTGGGCGCCGCCGCCAATCAGCAGGATCCTGCGGGTCGCCACCCCGGTGGCATTTTCAAGGGCTGCCACCGCATCCTTCATCGAGCACAGCAGGCCTTCCACGTAGGCGCGGGCCATCTCATTGCGTGTGGTGCCCGTGCGCAGCCCCCGCAGCACGCCCGTGGATTCGGGCCTGTTGGGGGTCCGTTCGCCGCCGAAATACGGCAGCAGGGTGACACCGCCGGATCCGGGTTCGGTACCCAGGGCAAGATCGGAGAATTCCTGCTGGGTCACGCCCAGCATGCGCGCACCGAAATCCAGCACCGGCGCGCCATTGAGCGTGCAGGCCAGCGGCAGGTAGTTCGCGCCGGCCGCCACGAAGCCGCTAACCATGCCGCTGCCGTCATGCACGCTGCGCTCGACCAGCGCGGAAGCCACGCCCGAGGTGCCCATGGACACGCACACATCGCCCGGCTGCAAGTCCAGCCCCAATGCGGCAGCCATGTTGTCACCGGTTCCGGCCGCGATCCTGGCTCCCTGCGCGGTCTGCCCGACCAGTTCATTGGCGGCGGCAAGCCGCGGGAGCTGAACAGGATGCCCCAGGGCCTGCTCCGCCAGCTCGGGCAGGAACCGCCGCTCGGCCGTCGAGTAATAGCCGGTCCCGGAGGCATCTCCGTGATCCGTGACGAATTCCTTGCGCCCGCCCAGGTGCCAGGTGAGGTAGTCGTGGGGAAGCACCACGCGGGCAGTGCGCCGGGCGTTCGCCGGTTCGTGTTCGCGCAGCCAGCGCAGCTTGGTGATCGTCAGCGACGCCACCAAGACGCTGCCGACCTTGTCGGCGGTAGCTTGGGCACCTCCCAGTTCACCGCCCAGCTGCGCGGCCTGCGGTGCCGATGACACGTCATTCCAGAGCATCGCATCGCGCACCGGCTCGTTCCGGGCATCTAGAGCCACCATCCCGTGCTGCTGCCCGGCCACGGACAACGCAGCGGCCCGGTCGATCAATCCGCCAGCGCTGGCTTCCAAGGCTTCGATCCATCGTTCGGGATTGATCTGGGTGCCCGGCAGATGCGGCTGGCGGCTGCTTGCCACTATCTCGCCGGTGGCTGCGTCGACAAGCAGCGCCTTGCACGATTGCGTCGAGGAATCGATTCCAAGGACATGGGTAGGGGTCATGAGTTGGCCTTCGTCGAGGTAGTGGCAATATGGATGCGCGGGCCCAGGCGCTGCAGCTCGGTGCGCGTTGCGGCGTCGAGCCCGTCATCGACCACAATGTCGTCGAATTCGCCGAGATCCATCACATGGTACATGCCCGAAGATTCGAATTTGGTGGAATCGACGACCAGGATCTTGCGCCCGCCCATTTTCAGCAGGCTTCGCTTGGTCAGGGCGGCTTCCGCGTCCGGGTGCAGCAGCGCATGGTTCTTGATCGCGGTAGTGGACACGAAGACCGCGTCAGCGGTGAGGCGCTGCGCCTGCTCGACCACGATGGATCCGAGGAACGAGTCGGTTTCCTGGTAGTACTGCCCGCCCAGGCCGACCAGGGCGATGTTCGGCAGCGAGGAAACGATCCCCATCAGCGCGAGCGAGTGCGTGATCACGGTGGATGGCTGCCGGGCTTCAAGGTGCGCGCCCAGTGCCCCCACGGTAGTGGAGTCGTCCAAGGCTATGACAGCGTCCGGCTCGATCAGCGTTGCGGCCGTGGCGGCCAGCTCCTGCTTGATCTCGGCATGCAGGTGCCGGCGCAGTTTCACGTCCCGCTCAGCAAGGCGTGCGGTAATTGCCCGCGCTCCGCCGCGGATGCGTTCCAGCCGGCCGTCCTTGGCCAGGTGGTCAAGGTCCCGGTGGATCGTCATTGCGCTGACGCCGAAAATCTCGGCCAGCTCCTCGACGCGCGTTCGCTGCATGCGGTTGACGTAGCCGGTGATCTCATCACGCCGGTCGTCAGGAGACAATCCCGCGACATCTTCGGCAGCAGCTGTTCCCACTCTGGATTCCCCATTTTTCACAATTTCGATGATATGTCCTGTGCGCTGAGTCGCAAAAGACCGAACCTCAGACAAATAATTTAACACTTTTCATGTTGAGTTTGTGTTTTTTGGTGTTAGATTAATTCCAGCACAAAGCAGAGAAGGCAGTCCGGCCGCAAAGGAGCGCATACGATGTCCATCCCCCAGTCCACCGCACCGGGAGGCGTTTCGCCCCGGGAATCCTTGCTGGATCGAATGGGATTGCCCCGTCCCCTGCTGTGGGGATTCGTCGGCCTGATGATCTTCATGATCGGCGATGGCGTCGAAACCAATATCCTCGCGCCGTACCTGACCGGCGAGCACGGCTTCTCCATCCCGCTGGCCGGCACCCTGGTCACGGTCTACGGCGTGGCGGTGGCCGCGGCCGCATTCCTGTCCGCTTCGCTCTCGGATCTATGGGGCCCGCGCAAGGTCATGCTGATCGGCGCGGCCACATGGATCGTATTCGAAGTGCTGTTCCTCGGGGTTGCACTGAACTCGTCCAGCACCGTGCTGGTCTTCATCACCTACGGCTTGCGCGGTTTCGGCTATCCGTTCTTCGCTTACGGTTTTCTGGTGTGGATCTCCGCGACGGCGAATGCCAAGCGCCTGGCTGTGGCCATCGGCTGGTTCTACGTGGCCTTCAGCGCCGGCTTGCCAACGCTGGGTGCACTGACCGCCAGCGCATCCATCGATTTGTTCGGGTTGGGCTACTACCAGACCCTGTGGCTGTCCTTGGCCCTGGTGGTCATCGGTGCCGCGGTCGCCTTGATCGGAGTCAAGGAGAAAACCGGACGCGCACCGCTGGTCGACAACCCCGAACAGGTCTGGCAGACCATGAGCTTCGGCTTGCGCCTGCTGGTCACCAACCGCAAGGCCATGATGGTGATGCTCACCCGCACCATTAATTCCGTGCCAACCTACGGCATGGCAATCTTCTTCCCGGCGTTGTTCGTTGACCGGTTCGGCTGGAGTGTTGGCCAGTTCCTCATCCTGACCACCGTGATCTATGCGGTGAACATCCCCTTCAATTTGGTCTTCGGGGCGCTGGGCGACAAGCTCGGCTGGTCCAAGACCGTGGTGTGGTTCGGCGCGGTGCTGTGCGCCATCTCCATGCTCTCGCTCTACCTGGTGCCGGCATGGGCCGTGGACAACGGCCTGGACTTCGCCTACGGACTGACCTTGTTGTGCGGTGCAGTGTTCGGCATTGGGCTGGCCGGATTCGTGCCGCTGTCAGCCATCGCGGTCTCCCTCGCGCCGCAGAACCCCGGCGCTGCCATGGCTTCCTACAACTTGGGCATCGGTGCTGCAGTCTTCGCCGGTCCACTGCTGGTCGCCATGCTCTACAACCTGCTGGGCGCTGCCGGCATGGTGTACCTCTTCGCGGCCCTTTACCTGGTGGCAGCCCTGATGTCCCATAGCCTGCGCGGAACCCAGCCCCGTGCGGAAGCTGCGCCACTCAGCGAAGCCGCCCAGCGCGCCTAAGCATCCCCCGACCTCCCACTTCCTAGGAGTTGTGAAACCGTGAAACTGTCCAATAACGCACTGGCCAACCTCCAGACCGACGCCGAGCTCCCCCGCTACGACCGCAGCAAGCTGCGCGCAGGCATCGTGCACTTCGGAGTAGGCGGATTCCATCGAGCGCACCAGGCAATGTACCTCGATCAGCTCATGAACGAGGGAAAGGCCCTTGACTGGGGCATCATCGGCATGGGCGTCATGCCTTCGGATGCGCGCATGCGCGATGTCCTTGCCGAGAGCGACGGGCTGTACACCCTCATGGTGAAGAACCCCGACGGCAGCGTCAAGGGCCGCGTCATTGGTTCCATCCTGGACTTCATCTACGCCCCGGATGACCTGCAGCGGGCCATTGAGCAGCTGGCAGACCCGCAGATCCGCATCGTGTCCTTGACCGTCACCGAGGGCGGCTACAACGTCAATCCGGTCACCGGCGAGTTCGACCAGCAAAATCAGGCCATCCTCGATGACCTGGCCAACCCCGATCAGCCGCGGACCACCTTCGGGCTGATCTGCGCGGCACTGAAGCTGCGCCGCGAACGGGGCATTGCTCCGTTCACCGTGATGAGCTGCGACAACATCCAGGGCAACGGCGAGGTCGCACGCAAGATGTTCGGCGCCTTCGCCTCCGCGTCTGACCAGGAGCTCGGCGCTTGGGTTCAGCGGCATGTCCCGTTCCCCAACTCCATGGTGGACCGCATCACCCCAGTGACGACCGAGGCCGATCGCGCCGAGGTTTCAGAACGCTACGGCATCGTCGATGCTTGGCCGGTGGTCTGCGAGGACTTCGCGCAATGGGTCCTGGAGGACAAGTTCACCAGCGGCCGGCCACCTTTCGAAGAGGCCGGGGTCCAGCTGGTAGATGATGTGGTCCCCTACGAGCTGATGAAGCTGCGTCTGCTGAACGCCACCCACCAGGGCCTGTGCTACTTCGGGCACCTGGCCGGCTACCGTGCCGTGCACGATGCGGCCCGCAACCCGCTGTTCGCGCAGTTCCTTCTGCGCTACATGAAGACCGAGGCAGCGCCGACCTTGCGCCCCCTGCCTGGCGTGGATCTGAATGCCTATCAAAACAAGCTCATTGCCCGCTACAGCAACGAGCACGTGGCCGATACCATTGCACGGCTGTGCGCGGATTCCTCTGACCGCATCCCGAAGTGGCTGGTGCCGGTGATCCGGGAGAACCTCGCCACCGGTGGCGAGGTGGCCCTGTCCGCCGCGATTGTTGCCAGCTGGGCTCGCTACGCCGAAGGCGTCGATGAAAACGGCGAGCCGATTGAGGTGGTGGACCGCCTGGCCGACCAGGTGCGCGCCGCCGCAGCGCGCCAGGCCGAGGACCCCCTGGCTTTCCTGCGTCAGCCCGACCTCTTCGGGGATCTTGTCGAGGACGAGCGATTCACCGCGCCCTACCTGCGGGCACTGGAGTCCTTGCACGCCCACGGCGCATCGAAGACCTTAGAAGCGATCATGGGCGCCGAGGTCTCTGCCTGATAACAGCGAAAGGGACAGCTTCTCTCACGTGAAGCTGTCCCTTTCGTTCGTTGGCAAGAAGTGCTGCCAGCCTACCGTGAGACTGTTTCGGCGGGACCGGATATTGGAGCAAGGGTCAGTTCCATCCCTAAGGATGACGCCAAACGGATCAACGTTTCACGTGTCGGATTTCCCAACCCTCGTTCAATGCGGCTGATATCGGCCTGCTGAACGCCTGCGCGAGCTGCAAGCTCCGGTTGAGTTAATTTAGCTTCGGTACGCGCTCGTGCAATGCTTCGACCAAGCTTCAGCGATCGATCAACCTCAGCCTCCAGATGTTCGCCCATGCGCGAGGACAGATCCGTAGTCTCAGCCGACCACTTTTCGCGGCGCTTGGCGATTTCCTGGCCATAGGACAATGTCGGCACTTTGCATCCCCCTCTTCGAAACCATTGCTTTCATATTATGTGCGTCAACACATACCGGCTTCAAGGGCAAGAGTCCTGGAGGAGTTGGCATGTCGCAACAGGAATCATGCGGGAATCTTATTCTTCGGCGTACTGCCCCTTTACACTCCCTGTGTTCTCATTTAGCACGAGCGATCTCTGATAAATCGGCTTTCGAGTCAACAGCGGGGTTTCTGCCTAGCAGACCATTTACCTGCCCAGTGGCGCCGTTAGCCTTGTTGCTTCTTCAGGGCGGCCAGGCGTGCTTCGATCTCGGAAACCTGCGGTTCGCCGGCTTCGATCTGTGCTGCGCCGTTGGCTTCCTCCAGGATGTCCTGCGGAGCGTTGCTGGCCTTCAATGCCGCCAAGCGCGCATCGACTTCGGTGGCAGCACCGAGGTCGTCGAGCTGCGCGAACTGCGCATCAAGGGAAGATGCTGCCAGTTCCTGCGCACCGCGGACCTTGGCTTCGTCCTGGCGGATCTTCTGCTCGAAGCGGCTGATCTCGCTGGTTGGGTCGTTGATGTCCAAGGCCTTGAGGGTGTCCATCATCTGGTTCTGGGTCTTGGCATTCCGTGCGCGGGCTACCAGCTCATCGCGCTTGGCCACCAGTTCCTGGCGCTTGGTCTGCATGGTGTTCAGGCCGGTCTTCAGCTTGTCCACGACTTCGCGCTGGGTGGAGATGGTGGATTCCAGGCTCTTGGCCCGCTTCTCGGCGTCCATCTGGCGCTGAATCGCCACGGTGGCCAGCTGGTTGAACTTCTGCTGGTTAGCGGAATCGCCGGCGGCGGCATATTCATCAGCCTTGTTCGACGCGGCCAGCGCCTTGCCGCCCCAGTCCTTGGCTTCCTGCAGGAACTTGGCGTGGTCATCCTCGGCCATGCGCAGGTTGCCGATGGTCTGGGCGACTGCTTGCTCGGCCTGGGCAATGTTGTTGGTGTAATCGCGGACCGTCTGGTCCAGCATCTTCTTCGGATCCTCCAGGGCATCCAAGGCAGCGTTGGCGTTAGCCTTGCCGATACCGAAAATTCGAGCCCAAATTGAGCGCTTCTTGGCCATAGTGCGTCCCTTCGTCTTCCGTTGCTTAAAGCTTAGGGGAATTAGCGGTGGCGCTCTAACCAGAGATCCTTCTGCGTCGGGAAGCCGCCTAAGACAAATGGCGCAGGAAGCGCCCCGGCGCATCCAGGAACAGCCGCCAGTTGCGCACCATGTCCAAGTCGTCATAGCCCGATTCGCGGATTCCCCATTCCCCGATTTCGTAGATTTTCGCCTCCGGCAGGGAAGCGAGAATTGGCGAGTGGGTGGAGAGGATCACCTGGGACCCGGCACGCAGCAGATCGGCAATATGCGAGAGCAGCATCAGGCAGCCGTTGAAGGACAGGGCTGATTCTGCTTCGTCGAAGACCCACAATCCGTTCACCGCGGAGCGTTCGGTGAAGAATTCGATGAATGATTCGCCGTGGCTCTGGAAATTGTGCTTTCCGTGCGAGCCGATGGATCCCAAGTAGGCGAAGTGCCCATGCATGGTTTCCGCGCGCAGGAACACTCCTGCCTTGGATGCCCCGGCTCCGCGTTCCAATTGCAGATGCGAGGACAGCCCGGATTCGGTGGACTGCGTCTGGTGCATGCTGTGATTGGTTCCACCCTCGGCATTCAGCCCGAAAGCCGCGGCGATTGCTTCGACGAGCGTCGATTTTCCGGCGCCGTTCTCGCCGACCAGCACAGTCAGCTGGCCAAGTTCCAGCCCCTCGTCCAGCAGCTGGCGCACGGCCGGGATCCGGGCGGCCCAGTCCGAGCGATCCATGGGTGCCTTGGGATGCTCGGTGATCCGGCGAACCGGCCACGTGTCGAAAGGTGCGCTCATGAATCTGAGGCTATCAGCAGCCTGCGACAGCCCGGCACCCGCAGAACAGCACTGGGCCCCGGGGCCGCGCCACTGCATGGGCAGGGTGCGGCCACCGGGCCCAAGCGGTTTCCTAGCGGTTGACCGGCAGCATGTTCCCGGCGAAGAATCCGGCGATCTCATCACGCGCATCCAGCGGGAAGATGCCTGCGACGTACTGGTCCGGGCGGACCACCACGATGGCGCCGTCGGTGCTGACCTCGCGGTCGCGGAAGATGTCGCGGCCGTGGCCGGCGGCGAACACCTGGTTGATGTCGTGCAGGCCGTACGGGACTTTCAGCGGCTGGAAGGCCTTGGGCACGTCATGCAGCTCCACCTCGGTGTAGTCCTGCTGGTAGATGGCCTTGGTATCGAAGACTGCATCCTCGTCGCCGCCAGCCGGGGTGTACAGGTTGCGCGGCGAGCTGGCGTCCTCGGCCCACCAAGCGGCGAAGTCTGCCATCTTGGTGCCTTCGAGCGCAGGGGCGGCCGCGTCGGCGAAGACGTAGACGCGCCAGCGGCCATCGGCCTCGTGGAAGTGGCCCAGGTGGCGCCAGCGGTTATCCGAACGGCGGATGACCTCGGCGGACTTGAAGCGCTTGCCCACCGGGAAGCCCGGGGCCAGATCCTGGTGCTCCAGGCCGGTAGTGATCGAGGAAGCGGTGTACTGGGTCATGAATCCGGCAGGGAACTCCTGGGTCTGGGTGTAGTACTTCTCCAGCTCGTCCGGGTCTGTCCAGTCCTCGACGGACTTGGCCATCAGCGTGGACCATTCCTTGTCGAAGTCGATCAGGTTCTGCGCGATGACCTTGCGTTCCTCGGCGTAGGTGTCCAGCAGCGACTCGGGGGCGCGGCCCTCGAGCACAGCGGCCAGCTTCCAGCCCAGGTTGAAGCCATCCTGGATGGACACGTTCATGCCCTGGCCGGCCTTGGCCGAGTGGGTGTGGCAGGCATCGCCCATGATGAAGGCATGCGGGCTGCGGGTGCCGCGCTGTTCGTCCGGGACGTCGTCGAAACCGTCGGTGATGCGGTGCGCCACCTCGTAGACCGAGAACCAGGCGACGTTCTTCACGTCCATGGTGTACGGGTGGATAATCCGGTTGGCCGTGTCCACGATCTGCTCGACCGGGGTGTCGCGGATGGCGCCTGCGTCTTCCGCAGTGGTTTCGCCCAGGTCCACGTAGAAGCGGACCAGGTAGCCGCCTTCGCGCGGGATAAGCAGGATATTGCCCTGGTCGTGGGACTGGATGGAGCACTTGACCTGGATGTCCGGGAAGTCCGTGTTGACCATGACGTCCATGACGCCCCAGGCGTGCAGCGCGGCATCGCCGTGCAGCTTGTGGCCCAGCGAGCGGCGCACCTGGCTGCGCGCGCCGTCGCCGCCGACCAGGTACTTGGCCTTCACGGTGCGTTCTTCGCCGGCACGCGGCCCGGCCACGTACTTGATGTGCGCGGAGACTGGGTATTCGGCGGACGGGTCGATCTCGCAGCCGACGTATTCAACGCCGTAGTCCGGGGTGATCTTGCCCGGTGCGCGTTCGGCGTCGCGCAGGAAGTAGTCGAGGATGCGCGACTGGTTCACGTAGATGTGCGGGAATTCACTCATGCCGGTTGAGTCGTCCGCGGCGCGGGAGTGGCGCTTGATGTTGGCCGGGTTTTCCGGGTCCGGGGTCCAGAAGCACATCTCCACATTGCGGTACGCCTCTTCGATGACCTCGTTGGCGAAGCCGAAGGCCTGGAAGGTCTCCACCGAGCGGGCCTGGATGCCGTCGGCCTGGCCTACTTCCAGGCGGCCCGGGCGCATCTCGATGGCGCGGGCGTTGATGCTCGGGAAGCGCGAGAGCTGCGCGGTCACCACGGCGGCGGCCGGACCGGTGCCAACGATCAGCACATCCATTTCATCGGGGATTTCCTCGGCGCGGTTGATACCGTAGCCGGCGGCTTCCTTGACGCGCGGGTCTCCGGAGACGTATCCCCTGTGGTGAATCTGCATTATCTGGCTCCTTGTGCTGTGCCGCCACCCTCTATTGTCTCTATAGTTGCGACACTGTTGTAACTATAGAAACAATCGTAGCTTTCACGTAGGCTGGAGGCAAGACGTACGTCACACCGGAAACAGCGCTGGAAGCATCCGCGCATGCCAGATGAAATGATTGGACCATGAGCAAAACCACCGAAGGCGGTTCGCAGACCCTGGGCCGCGGGCTGGAAGCACTGACCCTGATCGGGGAATCCGCGGCGCCGCTAAGCGTCTCGGAACTCGCAGGGCTGCTGGGTGTGCACCGCTCCATGGCCTACCGGCTGGTCAAGACCTTCGAGCAGTACGGCTTCGTGGAACGCAACCCGGCAGGCGAGCTTGAATTGGGAGCACGCCTGGGCGCGCTGGCGCGCAATGTCGCCAAGTCCCTGCAGGCCGCGGCCGCACCGCATTTGGCCACCGTCTCCGATGAGCTGCAGATGACCGCGCTGCTGGTAGTCTTCGACGGCGAAGCGGCTGTCACGCTGAGCACCGCCGAACCCCGGCTGGCCGATGCCACCGTGGCCCAGCGCCCGGGCACCCGCCACCCAATCGACAACGGCGCACCGGGACGGGTCATCCGCTCCATGCTCAATCCCGACGGATATCCACCCAAGGACTTCGAATTCAGCCATGACGAGGTGATCCCGGGGCTGAGTTCGATTGCCGTTCCGCTGCTGCTTCCGCAGGGCAAGCCGGCGGCGATTGCCGTGATCTACCCGCCACTGGAACGCGACCACAACCATATTGCTGACGTGCTCGCGGCCGCGTCGGCGCGCATCTCGGCAAGCCTTGGCGTCCGCTCCTGACGCGGCGCCGGCTGGCTGGCTGCGCTAGCTACGCGGTACAAGCCTCATTGGAGCACCCTGCATCGCGTGGAAGGTAGGTGTCGGTTCCCTCTACCTGTTCCCACACGATGTGGCGATGCTGCCCGCAGCGCTCGCACGAAGGAGCCAGGTACGTGGACCGCTCTTCCATGGTGTATGCCCGAAAATCACCCATCACAACCTCCCGATGACCAGCCGCGAAGCGAGGTTCACGGCCTGCTGGACCTGCTTGGTGCCTTCACTCTACGCGCCGAACGCACAACCGGCTAGGGTCTGCCGCAAGCGGTTACCCACAGCCCCGCCAGCAGGCTCGGCCACCTCGTGGCAAACTAGGGCAGAGAACCGGAGACCACCGTTTCACCACCGCAGGACCGCTACCAAGGAAGAAGCCATGAGCACCTCAGAGCAGAAGCTGCACCGCTTGAAGGAACGCATCACCCTGTTGCTGAACAAGGCGGAGAACACCAATTTCCCGCATGAAGCGCAGGCGTTCCAGGAGCATGCCGAACGGCTCATGGTGCGCTACGGCATCGGCCGCGCCGAGCTGGACGCGGATTCGGCCGACCGGGGCAAGAAGAAGGAACCCATCATCGAGGAGCACTTCGATATGCGCGGCGTCTACCGGCTGGGCCAGCGCGACGGACTGTCCGCGGTGGGACGGGCCTTCCGCACGGTGTCGATGCTGCAAAGCAACTACTCGAACTCCTGCCGGCTGTACATCATCGGCCACGAATCGGATGTCGCCACGGTCAAGAACCTCTTCGCTTCCCTGGTTGTCCAGGCCACCGCCGCCATGGCCCACTGGTGGGCGCAGGAGGGAAGGCTCTACACGAACTGGTACACCGACTCCGAGAAGACCATCGAGCGCCGCGAATTCCAGCGCAGCTTCTACCTGCAGGTCGCCTCGCGCATCGCCAACCTGTACCAGGAAGAAAGCGAGCAGAACGGCAGCGGCACCGAACTCGTCCTGGCCAGCCGCAAGGAGCAGGTGGACGACTACGTCAGCAGCAACTACCCGTTCCTGCGCCGCAGCCGGAACCGCGCCGCCTCCGGCAGCGCCAATGCCTCATTGGCCGGACGCGTGGCAGGATTCAAGGCGGATCTCGGTTTCGGCAAGCACGTCGACTCGGCCTCCCCGGGCGAGGTCGCCAGCTAGCGCACTTCCCGAAGCTGGGTGTCCTCGATGTAGCGCGGACGCCCGGCCATGATCCCGACCAGGGTCTGGAAGACGATCAAGCCGGCGATCAGCCAGATCGGGGCAACCCATGAACCCGAGGTTTCATGCAGCACCCCGACCAGGAACGGTCCGGGAAAGGCCATCAGGTAGCCGGCCGATTGGCCGAAGGTGGACAGCTTCGACACCCCGGCCGCAGTACGGGCCTTCAACCCGATCATGGTCAGCGCCAGCGGGAAGTTCGAACCGCAGATGCCCAGCAGCACAGCCCAGAGCACCGCGCCTTGAACCGGGGCCAGCAGCATGCCGATGATCGCGATGATGCCCACCACCCCGTTGAAGATCACCAGCGGAGCCTGATTCGAGAATTTGGCAGCCAGCGCCGGCATCACGAAGGACAATGGGACACCCACACCCAGCAGGATCGCCAGCAGGGATCCGGCAAACGCCGGCGAGACTCCGAAGTCGATGAAGATCTTGGGCAGCCACCCCATGAAGATATAGGCCACGGCAGACTGGCCGCCGAAGAACAAGGCCACCCACCACGCGGTGGCATTCTTGCGCATCGGCCCGATGCCTGCCCCGTCAGTTGAACTGCCGGCCAGCTGCTGCTGGGCCGCGATCTGGTTGCGCATGCCGAAGTACACCAGCAGCCACAGCACCAACGCCAGCAAGGCCAAGATTGCCCAGAAGCCCAGGCCCAGGCGCCAGTTCCCGCCAAGCATCTGGTTCACCGGCACGGCAATCCCAGCCACCCCGGAAGCACCCAAGGCGACCGCCGTGGTGTAGGCGCCGGTGACAATCCCGATCTTTCCCGGGAACCAGCGCTTGACCAGCACCGGCATCAGGATATTGCCGACCGCGATGCCGGCCAGAGCCAAAGCGGTGCACAGCAGGAAGAACCCGGTCCCCGGCGCGGCCGCGCGCAGGGCGATGCCCAGCAGCACGGCTGCCATGGCCGCGGCCACCACCAGTTCCGGGCCGCGCTTGCCAGCCAGCCGCGGAGCCAAGGGGCCCATCAGCGCAAAGCACAACGGGGGGATGCCGGTGATCATGCCGGCCACGAAGCCATTCATCTGCAGGTCCTCGATCACCAGATCGAGCAGAGATCCCAGGGAGGTGACGGCCGGCCGCAGATTCAGCGAGGCCAGGATGATCGCGAGGATCAGCAAGGCGCCAAAACCCTTGGACAGGGTGGCGTGGTTTTTCGGGAAGTCAGGCATGGTATCCACAGACTATCCGCTTCAATTCACGGAACACATATCCGTTGCCTTCACTACGCAAAAAGACCGCCCCGATAAACGGGACGGCCTCGTGGCGCAGCGCAAACCCCAGCGGATTAGCCCAGCTTGGCGCGCACCATCTGTGAGAGCGCCTTGCCGTCGAAGCGGCCAGCGATTTCGGCGCCAACCAGCTTCATCGCCTGGCCCATGTCCTTCATGGTCAGCTCATGGTCTGCCGCCAGCTCGGCCATGACCCGGTCGACAATCTCCTGGGCTTCTGCTTCGCCCAGCGCCTTCGGCAGGTAGGTGGAGATGAAGGCGGCTTCGGCCAGCTCGCGTTCGGCATGTTCGGCACGCCCGTCCTTGGCAGCCAGGGCAGCGGTTTCCTCGCGGTTGCTGACTTCCTTGCGCAGCAGGTTCTCCACGTCCTGGTCGTTCAGTTCCGTGGGGTTCTTCCCGGATTTCTCCTTGGTGCCGATGGCGCTGAGGATATTGCGCAGGGTCGTCTTCTCCAGCTCGTTGCCGGCCTTCAGGTGGACGATGCTGTCATCGCGCAGGCGATCTTTCAAACTCATGGGAACTGCCTTTCACTTCGTGTGCTTGAAATTTTACTCGCATAGCTTCCACGCTGTTTTCCACTGGGCCATCCCGGATGCACGGACACGCTTTTGATACAGTGACCAGATGAAACCACTGCGCGCTGGCGCCATCGTTGCCGCGCTGGCGCTGATCGCAGTTCTCCTGATGGTCTGGAAGCCATGGGACTCCTGCGATGCTCCGGATGACGTGTGCGATTTCCTGGCAACCGTCGCGGATCGAGATGGCGTCTTGGGCTCCCAGGTGTCCTCCAGGGTGTCGGAGCGCGATGCCTTGGCCGCACCGGAGTTGTCAGTTGACGTGCAATTCGAGCTCTCAGATCAGCTCGCCCCCGGGCAAGCCAGAGAAGCCGTCACCCAGATGGCCCAAGACATCCAGGCCGGAGCCCCGGCTCTGGACATGAATGAAATCCACCTGTCTTTCGTTGCCGGCCCCTCGCGGAAAATCCAGGGGTCGAAGACCAAGGCCTACCCGTTGAAAGTCAGCGAAATTATCTCCCCCGCCGCCGCTGACGAACAAGCGAAACCTGCCTTGCTTGGCGAGAAGGCAGCCTTCGCCTTCGGCCTGCGCCACCATGGCGCGGCCAGCGTGATCAATGGCTCGGCCACGGCGGACAATCTGGAGCAGCTGCTGAAGCTGGGAGAATTCACGGCCCAAGCCAAGCACCCGGCCGAGCTGGTCCTCGCCGATCACAGCGTGCGCTATTCGGCCACGGATCGCACCGATATGTCCGAGCTCCAGCTCCTTGCCGATGCAGCCAAGCGGGGGATCTTCCAGAACGCCAGCATTGATAATTCCGGGTTGAACCTGACCCTTGGCAACCAGGCGCCAGCAGCAGCCGAGCAGGAAACCCACGTGTGGCTGGAGCAGCATGAAGCATTTGACGAGGCCATGCCCTACAAGCTGTTCTCGGCTGGATACGAGGTCCTTGCCGAAGGCTGGGTTGGCGGCAAGAAACCCGAGTCGCTCATTCCCCGACCGGTGGTTCTCCCCGATAACGTCACCAGCTGGCCGCAAGACCCGTCGGCCCCATGGTGTGCGGAGGATGAGCTGGACACTGCTTTGGGAACACCCGACGCGGCTGCCGGTTCCCGGTACCTGCCGGTGTTTGCCAAGAACACTTCTGCCGGCCCGTGCGCGCTGCGCTCCTACCCGCAGATCGCTTTCCTCAACGCGGAGGGGGAAGCCCAACCGGATGTCCAGCTGCAGCCCGAACCGGGCATCCTCCTTGAACGCGTCACCATTCCTGCGGGCGAAGCGGTGATCTCGACTTTGGAGTGGAATGCCATGTCGACATCCCTGGATCCGGATGAAACCGTTACGCTGGGCATTGCCGCGGCCAGGGGCATGACACCGGTCGAGCTCGCACCGGCCGTCGACGGCCAGCCCACAACCCTTGACATCCTGGATGGCGCGCGGATCACGCAGAGCCCATGGGTCCAGGCCCGCGACGGGTGGACAGTTCCATCCGACGCTTTCGCCCAGCAATCCCCTGCCCGGCCAAGGCCCTAGGCCCTAGGCGAGGCCGCCTACTGCTCGCGTGGCGGGAATGCCTTGTACTTGCGGTAGTGGTTGACCGCGTTCAGCAGCAGGTAGAGCTTGCGGCGGGGATGCTTCTCGGCGGAGAACTTCAACGGGTTCGACACCTTGCCAGCCTTGAGCAGCGCCTCGGCCTTGCGGCCGGTGTCGCTATCGAAGAAGCGGCGCAGCAGATGGTGCGGCAGCACGGTGAACAGCCGCTGGCGCGACAGCTGCAGCACCCCTGCCCCGGTCTCCACCACGGCGTCGGTTTCCGGATCCGAATCATCGAACTGGGCACCGAGGAACTCGGTGACGTAGAAACGGGCGGGATTCACCCCGGCAGCGGTCAGGTAGAAGTGGTTGCGGCCCAGACGGGGGTTGATCTCGAAGAACTTGATCTGGCCATCGCGGTGGTCATATTTGGCATCGATCATGGCAATTCCGCGCCAGCCCAGCTCTTCGAGCATGCGCGCGCCATCCGCGGCCATTTGATCATTGCGCCCGGTCACGATGGCGGCGGAGTTGCCCAGCACCAGCGGGGCATGCTCCTCGATCACCACTTCGCCGTATCCGGCGAAGATGACCTTTTCTTCCTGGGTGGCGAAATAGGTGCACAGGCGCATCGCGTCATCGCCCCCGGGAATGTATTCCTGCAGGATGTAGCCCGCGTCGTACCCGCTGCCATCGATCTTTGCCAGCAGCGCTTCAAGCTCTGCACGGCTGTTGATGGTGTGGATCTTCTGCTTTCCCTCGAACTTGGCGGCAATCCATTCAGCGGAGCTCGAGGGCTTGCCGATGACCGGGTAGTCGAAGGAGCCGACCAGGGATTCCAGCTCGGCTCCCGGGTAGTGCACGGCGGTGCGCGGGTGGGCGATGCCCAGCTTCTCGGCGAGCGCGTAGAAGTTCTCCTTCAGCGCCGCGCCCTCGATGGTTTCCAGCTCGGGGTACGGGATGACGTACTGGCTTTCCAGCTGCGCACGGTGCTTGGCGATCAGCATGATGTGGAAGTCCAGCGAGCCGAAGAGCATCAGCGGCCGGTTCCCCTCGGCTTTCAGCTCATCGGCCAGCTCGGCCAAGGCCGCGACCACGCGCCCCTCGTCGGCCATGGAGCCGATGGGGCGCAGCTCGATGGCGACCGAGTGCTCGATGACGCCGTTGCCGGCGGCCGGCAGGACCACCGAGCGCACGCCGTAGGCTTCGTAGAATTCGCGCGCCAGGGTGTAGGTGCCGATGTCTCCGCCGAGGATGACGGGGACGAAGGGCTGGGTTGGATCGATTGCCACAGTGGTGCTTTCCCTACTTCTTGCGCCAGTTCATGTACTTTTCGAAGGCCCAGGCCAGCGGCTTGTTCAGCGCCAGGTCCCATTCGCCGCTGGTCTGCACGATGTCGCAGCCGGTGTTGGTCTTGAACTTGGTCAGCCCGGACAGGTGGTGCTCCTTGTCCAGGGTTGCGCTCACGCCGCCCTGGTCCAGGTAGCGGCAGCCGGCGTCGATGGAGTCGCTGACCATATGGTGCATGATCGCTTTCGGGGCGAACAGCTTGCGCTGCTCCGAGGAGGAGGCGCCGTAGAGGTACCAGGCAAGGTTCGAGGAGCGGATGACAATGGCGGCCGCGAGGTCCACGCCTTCATTGCTGGCAATGTACAGGGTGCAGGAGCCGGGCACCGCTTTGTTGAGCACGGTGTGCATCTTCTCGAAGTAGCTCAGCGGTCGGCCGGTGAACTCCTGGCGGTCGGCGGTGTGGTTGTACAGGGCATGGAAGCGGGCCATGTCCTTGGTTGCGCCGATCTCGACTTCCAGGGTGCTCTTCAGCGCCTTGCGGGTCTCGTTGCGGGTGGTCGAGGAGTAGCTGGCCATGACCTGCTCGGCATCCAGCTGGTTGCCCTCATCATCCTGCAGCGCCACGCGGGCCACGTATTCGGGCTGGCCGGCGGCGAAGTCCAGGCCCACGTCTTCCTTGGTGAACCCCAGATCTGCCAGCGCGTCATTCAGTGCCAGCGCGGTGCTCGACGTGCTCTTGGTTTCCAGGTCGTTCAGCTGGGTGAAGCCTTCCTTGCCCAGGTTCTTGCGCACGGCGGCGGCGCCCCAGGTGCGCACTGCAAGTCCCGGGCCCATCTTCAGCTGGAAGGCGCCGCGGTTCTTCAGGTAGGAGGCCAGCGGGCGGATGACCGCTTCCGGCGCGTAGGTGCTGAAGTCGATGACCGGGCCATCGGGCAAGTAGGCGAGGGTCTTCTTGATCACCGGGGCCGCACGGTGCAGCACCAGTGCGGCGCCGACCAGTTCGTCCTCCTCGAAGAAACCGAGGGATTCGCCCCGCCAGCCGCCCTTGACCTGGGCCCATTCGGGACGCTGCAGGAAGCTGACGTCGTGGGCGGTCTCCAGGAATGCTGAGTGCTCGGTACCGGATATCGGACGCACATGAAGTTCGTTGTGGCTCACGGGTGAAATCCTACCGTGCTTCCCTTCCGGATTGGGGGATGCCAGATACCCCTAGGGGGTACTTGACTTAATACCCCTAGGGGGTATCATCGGAGTATGGAAACCAACCACACGCCACATGAAACAGCCGAGCACCACGGCTATCACGCGGACAAAAGCGCCTTGGAACGACGTTTGAAGCGCATTGAAGGCCAGGTGCGCGGAGTGGCCAAGATGGTAGATGAAGACAAGTACTGCATCGACATCCTGACCCAGATCTCCGCCATCAACGCGGCATTGCACAAGGTCAGCGTGCAGCTCATCGATGACCACATCGGCCACTGCGTGGTGGATGCGGCCAAGTCCTCCATCGAGCAGGGCGACCCGTCCATCGTGCAAGGCAAGATTGCCGAAGCGACGGCCGCCATCTCCCGCCTGGTGCGCTGAGCGCGCGCCAACGCACCAGTTTCCAATTCACACAGAATTCATCGAAAGAGAGCAAGATCATGAGCCACAACTGCAATTGCGGATGCTCCTCGGAAAAGAACTCCAACGAGGGCCTGCAGATCATCCCGCGCGAGCAGAGCACCCCGCTGGCCAGCCGCATGGAAATCAAGATCTCCGGCATGACCTGCGGCCACTGCGTCTCCTCGGTCACTGAAGAACTCAAGGAGCTTGACGGAGTGCAGGAAGTCGAGGTCATCCTCGACGCCAAGGGCGTATCCACCGCCAACGTCACCACCACCGCAAGCGTGAGCGAAGAAAGCATTCGCGCCGCCATCGACGAGGCCGGGTACACCGTCGAAGCAATCAACGCCTAGCCGCCACCAGCCAGGCACCACGCCGCAACGGCAAGAAAGTGCAAGGTAGCAAATCATGACTTCCCACGCCCCGCACGAAGCAATCCCCGACGTGCGCACGGTCGATCTGGACATCCAAGGGATGACCTGCGCCTCGTGCGTGAACCGGGTGGAACGAAAACTGGGCAAGCTGCCCGGCGTCAGCGCCACGGTGAACCTTCCCTTGGAAACCGCCAAGGTCCAGGTGCCCGCCGAGGTCACCGATGAAACGCTGATCGAGACGGTGCAAGCCGCCGGCTACACCGCCTCGCTCAAGCACCCGCCGAAGCCAGCCGGTTCGGACCACCAGGGACATGGCGGACATGGGCCTTCGGAGCATGAGCACGGCGGGCACGAGCACCTGGTGCCCAGCCACCTGCTGCGCCGCCTGGTCATCTCCGCGGTCTTCACCATCCCGCTGTTCATCATTTCCATGATCCCCGCAGCGCAGTTCCCGCACTGGGGCTGGGCCGCCTTCGCGCTGGCCACTCCCGTGGTCTTCTACGGCGCGTGGCCCTTCCACAAGGCCGCGGCAGTCAACGCGCGGCACCTGGCCTCGACCATGGACACCCTGGTGTCCCTCGGCGTGCTCGCCGCCTACTTCTTCTCCGCGGTGCAGCTGATCCTCGATCCGCAAATGACCGCCCACATCGGCATGCCGATGTCCGAGCATGCGCTCTACTTCGAAACCGCCGGCGTCGTGGCCACACTGCTGCTGCTCGGTCGCTTCCTGGAGCACCGGGCCAAGTCCTCGGCCTCCGATGCGCTGAAGTCGCTGCTGAACCTGGGCGCCAAGGACGCGGTGGTGCTGCGCGACGGCAAGGAAGTGAAGATCCCTGCCGGGCAGGTGCAGATCGGGGAGCATTTCGTGGTGCGCCCCGGCGAGAAGATCGCCACCGACGGCGTGGTCATCGACGGCGCCAGCGCCGTGGACACCTCGCTGCTCACCGGCGAATCGGTACCGCAGAAAGCCGGTCCCGGGGATGAGGTCACCGGCGCGACCCTGAACACCTCCGGCCGGCTGGTCATCGAGGCGACCCGGGTCGGCGAGGACACCACCTTGGCCCAGATGGGCCGGCTGGTCTCCGAAGCCCAGTCGGGCAAGGCGCCGATTGCCCGCTTGGCCGACCGGATTTCCGCGGTCTTCGTGCCGATCGTGCTGGCCATCGCGCTGCTCACGTTCGTGATCTGGTTCTTCGCCAGCGGCGATACCTACCAGGCCTTCACCGCCGCCGTGGCCGTGCTGGTCATCGCCTGCCCGTGCGCCTTGGGCCTGGCCACCCCGATCGGCCTGCTGGTCGGCACCGGCCGCGGCGCGCAAATGGGCATCCTGATCCGCGGCCCGCAGGTGCTGGAAGATACCCGCAAGTTGGACACCATCGTGCTGGACAAGACCGGCACCGTGACCACCGGCGTGATGGCCCACCAGGGCACGAAAGCCATTGAAGGCGTCGATGCCAATGAGGCCCTGGCCCTGGCCGGCGCGGTGGAGCACCACTCCGAGCACCCCATTGCCCAGGCCATCGCCAAGGCGGCAGCCGAGCTGGGCCCGCTGCCCGAAGCGAGCGGATTCGACTCGGATCCCGGCGGCGGCGTGAAGGGCACCGTCGGCACCCAGCTGGTGGTTGTCGGGCGCCCCTCGTGGCTCGAATCCCAGGGCGTGACGCTGGACGAATCCGCCCGGCAGATGCTCCACGAGGCCGAGCAGGCCGGCGCGACCGCCATTCTGGTCGCGGTGGACCGGCAGTTCCAGGCAGTGATCTCGGTAGCAGACAAGATCAAGGACAGCTCCGCGAAGGCCATTGCCGAACTCCAGGATCGCGGCCTGCGCGTCGTGCTGCTGACCGGCGATAACAAGTCCGTGGCCGCCGAGGTGGCTGCGCAGGTTGGCATCAAGGACGAAGATGTCTTCGCCGGCGTCTTCCCAGCCGACAAGGCCAAGGCGATCAGCTCACTGCAGGAGCAGGGCAAGGTCGTGGCCATGGTGGGCGACGGCGTGAACGATGCGCCGGCACTGGCCCAAGCTGACCTGGGCATCGCCATGGGCTCGGGCACCGATGTGGCCATCGAGGCCGCCGACATCACCCTGATGGGCAATAACCTGCACCAGGTCACCCAGGCCATCGACCTGTCGACCAAGACCCTGTCCACGATCAAGATGAACCTGTTCTGGGCCTTCGCCTACAACACCGCGGGCATCCCCGTGGCGGCCTTGGGCCTGCTCAACCCGATGATCGCGGGTGCAGCCATGGCAGCCAGCTCCGTGCTGGTGGTGCTCAACTCGCTGCGGCTGCGCCGTTTCGGAAAGCACTAGCACCAGCCGGGAACAACCCCTGGGGCGTGCCGCGTGAGAAATTGCGCTGCATGTCCCAGGGGTTTTGCCCATGGCCTTCGTCATACCGGTGGCCTACGGCGTGGGAGGCGGAGATCCGTGCTGTGCATTCCCGGAGCGGGAGATCGCCGGATGCGAATCATTACGAAAGCCCCAACGCAATATTTCGCCTCATATTTCTCGTGAATCGCCTAGCCATGCGGATTAACGGGGTGCGAAATATGAAAATGCGATTTGCGCCACGTTGAAGTTTCTGCGCATACTGTGATGGCAATCACCACATATGCCGCTGATGCGTGGCGGGAGAGACCCGCCCACACCACGGGCGGGCGCCGTAGGAGCAATTTCCTCCCCGGGAAACTCTCAGGCACCCGTACCGCCACGACTAGGCAAATCTGGAAAGCAGTGCGGTACGGCCGCACTCACCGAAGGAGCAAGCTTCGCCCAGTAATCGGGCCGAAGTGAAAACTCTCAGGTCGACATACAGATTGGGGAGGGACCAAGAACAGTGCCGCACCGAGCGCACCGGATTCGAGGTACTCCCCTTGGCTGGCCTGGTCCCTGCTCTTTGCGCAGCGTGCCCGGCAAGCCTGCTGGACTGCTCCGAAACGGAAGTGTTCATCGAAGCGAGACTGCACTCCAAGCCAACCCGGCTTGGAGGCAGATCAGCTTCGGGGCGTCACGCCACACTCCTGGAAGGCAACCAGCATGAGTCCCACCAGTTCTGGCCCCACTCTCGAGCGCGGGCTCTCCAATCGACACATCCAGCTGATCGCCATTGGCGGCGCGATCGGCACCGGCCTGTTCATGGGCTCCGGCAAGACGATTTCGGTCGCCGGCCCGTCGGTCATCTTCGTCTACATGATCATCGGCTTCATGCTCTTCTTCGTCATGCGCGCCATGGGCGAGCTGCTGCTGAGCAACCTCGAATACAAGACTTTCGCCGATTTCGCCGGCGACCTGTTGGGCCCATGGGCGGCATTCTTCACCGGCTGGACCTACTGGTTCTGCTGGGTGGTCACCGGCATTGCCGATGTGGTGGCCATCGCCCACTATGTCGCCTTCTGGTGGGGCGACCTCCCGTTGTGGATCCCGGCTTTGGCCTGCATCGCACTGCTGCTGGTGCTGAATCTGGCCACCGTGAAGGCCTTCGGCGAAACCGAATTCTGGTTCGCGCTGATCAAGATCGTCGCCATCGGCGCCCTGATCGTGGTCGGCCTGGTCATGATCATCACCGGCTTCCAGCACGACGGCACGACCTCCTCCTTCGCCAACCTGTGGGCGCACGGCGGCATGTTCCCCACCGGCTTCATGGGCTTCGTCGCCGGCTTCCAGATTGCAGTGTTCGCCTTCGTGGGCATCGAGCTGGTGGGCACCACCGCAGCCGAGACCAAGGATCCGGAAAAGACCCTGCCCAAGGCGATCAACTCGATTCCCGTGCGCATCCTGTTCTTCTATGTCGGCGCCCTGCTGATCCTGATGATGGTCGAGCCGTGGAACCTGTTCTCCGCGGAGAACTCCCCGTTCGTGGGCATGTTCGCCCTGGCCGGCCTGGCCGGCGCCGCGGGCATCATCAACTTCGTGGTGCTCACCTCCGCCACCTCCAGCGCCAACTCCGGCATCTACTCCACCTCGCGGATGCTGCGCGGCCTGTCCATGGAAGGCGATGCCCCGAAGAGCTTCGCCAAGCTCTCCGGGCGCAAGGTTCCGAAGAACGCGCTGATGTTCTCCTGCATGTTCCTGCTGGCCGGCGTCGCCCTGCTCTACAGCGGCGACTCGGTGATGGGCGCCTTCACCTTGGTCACCACCGTCTCGGCCCTGTGCTTCATGTTCGTGTGGACCATCATCCTGCTCAGCTACCTGGTCTTCCGGGCCCGCCGCCCGCACCTGCACGATGCCTCGAAGTTCAAGGTGCCAGGCGGAATTATCATGCCGTACGTGGTGCTCGGCTTCTTCGGCTTCATCATCTGGGCGCTGACCACCCAGGCCGATACCTTCACCGCCCTGCTGATCACCCCGGCCTGGTTCCTGGTCCTGGGCGCCGGCTACCTGTACATCCGTCGCAACCCGAAGCACCAGCAGCTGCGCGCCGCGCACCTGGCGAAGGTGGCGCATGAACGCTACGAGGCGGCCGCCTACCGTGACGCGAAGTCTTTCGCCAATCACGAGCAGGAAGCTGCCCCGAAGGTTACCGAAGACGTGCACCAGTAGCCGCGCCCGCACCGGCTGCACAGTCCAGGCCCCGGCATCTGAAGCAGATGCCGGGGCCTTTCTGCGTGCTCGCTGGGATCGCTATTGCCGCCTGCAGGATCAATGCCATCATTGGTTCAGCCAGCAAGCGCTGGCTACCTTCGAACAGCTGCCGCAGGAGGAAAGAACCATGGCATCAACGGGTCCATTGCCGCGCATCGAATCCGGCCAGGTGCCGGCGGACTTGCCCGACTGGATGCGTGATGACCGGGGGCTGCGCGCGGCCTACCGCTTCGATTCCGCCAGCACTGCCCTGCAGTTCATAGTCCAGGTGGGCTTGCGTGCCGAGCAGGACAACCGGCACCCGCATCTGGATTGGCGGATCATTACCGTGGAGCTGCGCCTGGCGCCCAACCAGCCCGAACAGCTCGCAGCACCGGAGCTGGCATTGGCCCGCCACATCTCCATCGAAGCCGGCAAGCTCGAAGCGCAGGTGATCACCGGGCATCAGTAGCGGCTTCCGCCGTTCAGCTGCGCTGGCGGCGGGAAACGATCGAGGAAATGATAATGCTCTGCGCCGCACCCACAGCGGCGCCGAGCACCGTCATGGAAATCCGGTCGATGAGCAGCGACGAGGGCGGTTCCGGGCTGACCAGGTGGACCATCAGCAGCGCGGAGACGGTCATGAAGACCATGCCCACCGCATAGTTGCGCAGGATCACCAGCTCGATGATGAACTGCGAGACCAGCGCGGCGGCCAGGATCACCCAGAGCGGGGAATCGAAGGCGAATACTACGGCGGCCAGCGCCACGCCAAGGCAGGTGCCAACGCAGCGCTGCAGCCCGCGGGCCACGCGCGCATAGGCATCGATGCCGGTGACCGCAGCGATCGCGCCGAGGCTGGCCCAGTACCAGTGGCCGTCGCCGACCAGGCAGGCGATGACTGCAGCGAGCAGCACGCCCGAGCCCATCTGCAGCGACTCCGGCATGGCCCGGGCACTGGGAACCCAGGTGAATCCGGAGCCCAGGGTGTGGCGCAGGTTCGCTTTGCGCAGCGAGAGGCCCAGCATCAGCAGCATGCTGAAGACCATCGTCCCGCCGCCGGCCAGCAGCACCCCGGTGAAGTTGTCCGCGGTAGCCGGCAGGCTCAAGCAGGCCCCGCCGGCGAAGACCGCGAAGATCGGTCCTGGCGGCATCCAGCTTGCGGCATGCGAAACGTAGTTGGCGCCGAAGCCGATAACTGCCAGCACCAGCGCGCGCACCAGGAACGGCGCATCGATGAGCGAGAAATAGGTGCCCAGCAGCATGGCGAGCAGCTGCACGATGCCTGCCGAGAGCTGCTGCCAGAAACGCGGCGCATAGGCATCGAAGCGGCCGAAGACCGCGCAGAAAGCGCCGAATGCGGCGTACATTGCCCAGTCCAGCCGGCCAGCACTTGCCACGAGGATCAGCGGCACGGCCAGGCTGAGCGTCGCCTTGGATGCCGGGATGAGCGACGGGCGGTGCGGGGCCACGATGACGCTGCGCCGCACGACTTCCTTCAGATGGCGTTTCACTGCTGCGCTTCCCCGTCCTGGGTGGCGACCAGCTGGAGCAAGGTGCGCAACTGGACTTGCTGCTGCGCATCCAAGGCGCCAAACACCTTGGCCTCGCTGTGCTCTGCGGCGGCCATCGCCCGGGCAGCGAACTTTCTGCCGGCGGCGGTCAGCGTAATGAGGTTGCGGCGGCGGTCTTCCGGATCGACGTTGCGTTCCAGGATGCCGCGAGTGGACAGCTGGTCGAGGTAGGCCACCAGGTGGCCACGGTTCAGATTCGAGCGTGCCGCCAGGTCATTCTGCGAGATGCCGCCGAACTCCTCCAGCGCGCAGATGATGGTGAAATGATGCCTGGTCAAGGACTCGGATTCCATCAGCTCGGTCAGCTCCTGGGTGCCGATGCGTCCGGCGCGGGCAGTGAGATAGCTCAGCGAGTTCCATTGGAACTGGGGAATCCGGTGTTCAGCCATTCCTCCAAAATATCATTTCGAGTTGAAACGATTTCACAATGAAGCGTTTTATCGATGAATCTCACATGGCAATGACGGCCATCATCGCCCACCCGTTCTGCTCAAACACCATCCAGCGGGACGGGTGGACGATTTGGCTTGGCCTCCCCGCTGTTCAGAGCCCCAGGTCTGCTGCCAGGAATTTGGCTCCCAGCTCGCCGATGAGGATGGCCGGGGCGTTGGTGTTGCCGGTGGTGATCTTCGGCATGATCGACGCATCAATGACGCGCAGGCCGGCCAGCCCGCGGACGCGCAGCTGCGGATCCACCACTGCCTGCGCATCGGTGCCCATGCGGCAGGTACCCACCTGGTGGTGGTAGGTCACCACATTGTTCCGGATGTACTCCCCCAGCTGCTCATCGCTCTTCACCTCGTTGCCCGGGTACACCTCCCGGGCACCCCAGTCCTGGGCCAAGGCGTCCTGCTGGACCATCTCGCGGCACTGCTTCATCGAGAACACGAACGCCTCCAGATCCCGCGGATCATCCAGGGCATTCAAATCGATGTTCACCTGATCTTCCAGTCCAGGTCCGCTCAGGGTGATTTCTCCACGGCTGTGCGGGGTCACGATTCCGGAGTGCAGGGTGAATGCGGTGCCCTCGATCGGTTCCATGCCCGGGGAGTACATTGGCACGGCGAAGAAAATCGGCTGGGTGTCCGGGCGGTCCAGGTCTGCGCGGGAGCGGGAGAACATGTGCGATTGCGAGACCGAGACCCCGGTGCGCGGGGCAGGAATGTCCCGGGTGGTGGTTTCGGCGATGACCGGGGCGAGCAGGTGGTCATGCAGGTTCTTGCCCACCTGGTCCAGCTCATGCAGCGGCTCGACACCCACGGCCTGGAGCTCGGCCGCCGGACCGATTCCGGAGCGCAGGAGGATCTGCGGGGAGCCCAAGGCGCCGGCGCTGAGCACCACCTCATCGGCACGCATCTCCTGCAGCTGCCCGCCCTTCTGATAGCGCACGCCCACCACGGTGCCGGATTCCAGGATCACCGAGTGCACTTCGGCGTCGGTGATGATCTCAAGACGCTCGCGCACCGGCTTGAGGTAGGCCTTCCAGGTGTTGATGCGTTCGCCGCCAACGACGTTGATCTGCTCCTTGGACACGCCGTCCAGCTGCTCGCCGTTGTAGTCGGGGTTGAACTCGATGCCGGACTGCACTGCCGCGTCGATGATCGACTGGTGGATTTCATCCAGCTCGTAGTCGTTGTCCACCGGCACCAGCCCTTCGGTGCCGTGGAACTTGCTGGCGCCGCCGGAGAAGTTCTCGATATCCTTGTAGATCGGCAAGACGTTCTTCCAGGCCCACTGCTCGCCGCAGTCCTTGGCCCAGTCGTCGTAGTCCTGCGGTGCGCAGCGCACCCAGATGGTTGCGTTCAGCGCGTGCGATCCGCCGAGCACCTTGCCACGAGGCAAGTGCATCGGCTTGTTGGCGGCCCCGGCCATCGGGACCGTGTGGTAATCCCAGTCGTCCTTGCTATGCCACAGTTCGCCCATGCGCGAGAGGTCATGGATGGCCGGGTTGGTGTCTTCGGATCCGGCTTCGAACAAGGTCACCTGCGCTCCCGCGTCCACCAGCCGGCGCGCGACGACCGCACCTGCTGAACCTGCTCCGACGACAATGACCGACTTGCTGCCCATGGAAACTCCTCCACCTTGAGGTGCCTGCGAAATGTATTTCTCCCAGTCTGTACAGGTCAGCAGGTTTTCCATTGTCATCCTGCGCACAGCAATTGGCAACGCGTGCGCAGTATCCGCTTGGGACCGCTTCGGCTATTTGCGGATCCGGGCCGCCCGCAATTCGTCGATGCGGACCAGAACCACCCCGCCCACGATCAGCAGGCCGCCGAACAGCTGCACCGCACCGGGCAGCTCGGCCAGCAGCAGCCAGGCCCAGAGCACCGCGAAGAGCACCTCGGTCAATGAGATGAAGCTTGCCACCTTGGATCCCAGTTCCCTCGCGGCCATCACGCCGGTGGTGTAGGAGAACACGGTGGCGATTAGGATCAGCCCGGTCAGCGCCAGCCACCACGGGGTCTCGAAGCCGGCGAAGGAGCCGGTGCCAGGAGCCCAGTGCATGGGAAGGATGCCCAGTCCTCCCACGGCCAGCATGGTCAGCGCACCGACTGCCATGCCTCCGGCAGAGAGCATGATCGGCGGCAGCGCGCCATCAACCTTGGCGCTGATGAAGAAGTAGACGGTCAGCCCGATGGCCGCGCCCAGTCCCCAGAGCACGCCAATCGGGTCGATACGTGTCGTACCGGTCAGGTCGAGCACCGCCACCAGCCCGGCCAGCGACAGCAGGGTTCCGGCGATGGTCGCCACGGACGGGCGCTTCTGGTGCCTGGCCCACAGCACCAGCACGATCAGCACCGGCGCCAGATACTCCAGCAGCAGGGCCACGCCCACGTCCAATCGCTGCACCGCCAGGAAGTAGCACAGCTGGCAGGCGCCCACCCCGAACAAGCCGAAGAGCACAATCGACACCCAGTTGGTGCGCAGCAGCACCCACCGTCCGCGCATCGCCAGCAGGGCCGGGATGGCCAACACCAGTGCGGCACCTGCCATGCGGGCGGCTACCGCGGCGGTAGGGCTCCAGCCGGCTTCGAAAAGCCCCTTGGCGAAGGAGCCCGACAACCCGAAGGCGGCCGAGGAGGCCAGCGCAATCCAAATGCCCTTCGATTGGCTGGGCTGGCGGGTCGCAGCAGCGGTGGAAGCTGCAGGCGCACCGGGGGCAGGCAGGTCGCTCATGAGGGTCTTTCGCGCAGAATCTCATGCCCCGTTCAGGGGCAAATGGGGGTATGAGCATGACGATACGGTTAGGCTTGAGTGGCAGTCAATCCACCCACCCTCCAGGAACGAATTATGACCTTTGCCCCAGATATCGAAGCGTCGCTGAAGACCGTGGTGAATCTCCTGAATACCGAGGTGCAAATCGTGGATATGCTCTCCACCGTCGCTGATCTCGATGAGTTCCTCGATGCGGAGAACTTCGACGGCTCACGCGCGCACAACCAGGCGGAGCTGCGTTCCATCCGCCAGCTGCGTTCCCAGCTGAAGAACATCTGGATCGGCACCGAAGAAGAATCAGTCTTCCGGGTCAATGCCATCCTGCGCAATGCCAACGCCCAGCCGCAGCTGATCAAGAGCGAATCGCTGGGCTACCACCTGCACGCCACCACCAACAGCACCCCGCTCTACGACCGGATGGCCGTGGATGCCGCCATGGCGCTGGCCGAAGTGATCCGTTCCGGCGGCTTGCAGCGGCTGCGGATCTGCGCCTCCGAGGACTGCGAGGCGGCGCTGCTGGACCTGTCGCGCAACCGCTCCAAGCTGTACTGCGATACCGGCAACTGCGCCAACCGCGAGCATGTGCGCGCCTACCGTGCGCGCAAGGCCTCAAAGCGCTCAGGCCAGCAGCAGCCGGCCAGCTGAGCGTCCAGCCTGGATCGAGTTGGGCGATGCTCCTCGCCTTTTGCCTTGCCCGGGCCATATGATGAACACACAACCGGGACACCGGCAAATGCAGTACTGGAAGGGGCAGGCCATGACTCAGGAAACCCACGCTTCGGATGATTACGAGGCACGGATCGAAGCCGCTGAGAGCGGCCCGCTGAAAGCCGCCGCCCGCTGGGTCGTAGCCCTGGCATCGGCCGCCCTGGGCGATGCCGAATACGAGGCGAATGAGCCGCAGGTCGTCGTGCATTCGCGCCAGGACGATTCGGTAGTCCTGCGCATTACGACCTCCAGCCTGGAAGAGGCCGAGCGGCTGGTCGTCCAGATCCGCGAAGACTTGGAAACCTTGAGCACCGACGAATTCAAGGCGGAGTGGGAAGGCGCTGGCGACAAGTCCTAGCGGCGCCAGTGGCCGTTCAGTGCTCGACGAGGATCCCGTCGATATCCGCGTACACCATCGCGCCTGGACGGATGTTCACGTCCCCGATGCTGATGGTCTCGTCCACTGAGCCATGCGAGCGCTTGACGGTTTTGCGCGGGTTGCTGCCCAGCGCCTTGATGCCCAGCTCCAGTTCGGCCAGTGCGGCCCGGTCGCGCACGGCGCCGCTGATGATGACCCCGGCCCAGCCATTGGCTTCAGCGCTCTCGGCAATCATGTCGCCCATCAACGCGTAGCGCAGGGACGCTCCCCCATCGACCACGAGCACCGCTCCGTTGCCCGGGAAGTTCAGGATTTCCTTGACCAGGCCGTTGTCCTCATGGCACTTCACGGTGCGTGCTGGCCCGTAGAAGGACAGCCGTCCGCCGAAGTCCTGGAACTGCAAGGAGACGGACTGCAGCGCATCTCCGTGCTGGTCGTAGAGGTCGGCGGTGCTGATCGGTTCCTGGTGCATGTCGCTTCCTTCGTGAGCTGCGATAGTGGTCCACCACACAGCTTAGCCCTCAGCGCACGCAACCCCAGAGCATGACGAAAGGTTTAGAGGTTCAGCTCCGCCTCATAGGCCTTGGGGTCCAAGGCTCCCAGGCGCGAATTGCGCCGGCCATAGGCCAGGTAGATCGCGGCACCCACGGCCATCCAGATTCCGAAGACCAGCCAGGTGATCCCGGCCAGGTTGAGCATCAGGAACAGGCAGGCAGCGATGCCCAGGATCGGGGTCACCGGATACAGCGGGACGCGGAAGGTGCGCGGAGCCTCGGGCTGGGTCTTGCGCAGGTGCATCACCGAGACGCCCACCAGCGAGAAGGCGAACAGGGTGCCGATGCTGGTCGCCTCGGCCAGCTGGCCCAAGGGGATCAGCGAGGCGGCAATGGCCACGACCGCGCCGGTGACGTAGGTGCAGATGACCGGGGTGCGGGTGCTCGGCGAGACCTTGGCGAAGAAGCGCGGGATCAGGCCATCGCGGCCCATGGACAGCAGGATGCGGGTTTGGCCATACAAGGTGGTGAGCACCACCGAGACGATCGCGATCACCGAGGCCAGGGCGAAGGCCAGGACCATCCACTTCTGCCCGGTGATCTCGGAAACGATTTGCACCAGGGCGGCTTCCGAATCGGCGAACCAATCCCATTCCCGGGCGCCGATGGCCGCCACGGCAACCAGCACGTAGATGGTGGTCACCAGCACCATGGCGATCATGATGGCCCGCGGCAGGTCCTTCTGCGGGTTCTTGGCTTCTTCGCCGGCGGTCGAGGCGGCATCGAAGCCGATGTAGGAGAAGAAGACCATGGAGGCAGCGCCGGTGACGCCCGCGGCGCCCATGGGCAGCAGCGGCGCGAAGTTTCCGGCGTTGAAAGCGGTGAAGGCGACGACAACGAAGAAGACGAGGATGGCGATCTTCACGATCACCATGACGGTGTTGGCCAAGGCCGATTCGCGGGCACCGCGGACCAGCAGCAAGGTGGCCAAGATGACCACAATCAGTGCCGAGAGGTTGATGATGCCGCCCTCGCCCGGGCCGGCGGCCAGAGCTTGCGGCAAGGCGAGTCCGAAAATCTCCAGCGTCTGGTTCACATAGGACCCGGCGCCAACCGCCACCGCGGCCGCGGACACCGCGTATTCCAGCACCAGGCACCAGCCGCACACCCAGGCCATGCCTTCGCCCAGGGTGGCGTAGGAATAGGAGTAGCTGGAGCCGGATACCGGAACCATGCCGGCCATTTCGGCGTAGGACACGGCCGAGAGCAGCGCAGTGATGCCGGCCAGCACGAAGGCGATCCAGATCGCCGGGCCGGCGACCGGCACGGCAGATCCGAGGATCACCAGGATGCCGGTGCCCAGGGTGGCGCCGACCGAGATCATGACCAGCTGGGTGACGCCCAGCGAGCGCTTGAGCGTTTCGAGGCCGGCGTTGTCCGCGGCATCGTTGGCCATCGCCTGGATGGACTTGCGCCGCCGCAGCTGCTTGCCCAACGGGGTATGGCTGTGCTGCTCTGTCTTGCTCGTGCTGCTCACTGGAAATCCTTGGTGCGTGCTTGAGGCGTTTCGCCTCGATTAGCCGGCCCGGCAAAAGAGAACGCGCTGGGACTATCTGTGGATGGACAGTCCCAGCGCGTCACGCCGCGTGGCTAAGCTTTATTGTCAGTCTTCAAACTTCTTGTCCGGATTGGCAGAGGATCGGTTGACCCCGGTGCCCTTGCCAAGGTCCGGATCATTGTCCTTGGCTGCCATGGTCAACACCGAGATGACCAGCAGGCTGGCGACGAAGGCGATGCCGAAGGCGGCCAAGCCGATGTCGAAGCGCAGTGGATTCTGCGATCCGCCGGTGGAGCTGATCAGGCCGACGACGCCGGAGACAAGGCCCAAGATCAGCGAGAAGCTCAGTGGGCCCTTGATTGACTGGCTCCACGGTTGCTTCTTCTTATTGTTTCCCACCAGAAACTCCGTTTCTACTCTTGCTGCTGACCTGAGGACTAGTTGTTGTCCTGGTCCGGGGTATTGGTCGTGGCCGGTGCGGCCGCCTTCATCTCATGGCGATGGCCGAAGGCTGCAATCAGCGCGAAGACCGCGAGGACAATGGTGCCGCCGCCAATCAGGCCGAACAATGCGTGTGCATCCAGGCCGCCGCTGAAGCACAGCGAAATGGCCAAGATCACGCCCACCGCGCCGGTCACCAGCTGGTTCCTGAACGGCGGGAAGGCCTCGCGGAGCTTGGCGAAGACCACGAGTTCGGCAATGCCGGCTGCCAGGAAGGCGAACGCTGCCACGTAGCCAACCCAGGTGATCGAGCTGACGAAGACGGTTGCGATGCCAGCCATGAGCATCAGTCCAGCACCCAGTGCGTAGGGGGCGCGCGACTTCTCAGGAGCGCTTTCCACCGATACGTACTGCCACATGAATACGCCAGTGACAACGAGGAACGCCGCCGTCGAGTAGGTCACGACCTTCTCATCTGCGCCGATCCAGAAAATCGACATCAGGGCATAGGCCAGGGCTGCCAGGCCGCGCAGGAACACTGGGCGGAAGACATCTGAAGCTTGGACTGGGGTGGTTTTTGGTGCAGGCACAATCTCTATTCTACCGCTCATAGAACTAACCGCCACTTCGCCCGGGGTTAATCGCATCAGCGGCGGCGGCGGATCAGCGACTCGTCCAGGTCCTTGATGCTGGCAGCGCCCATCAGCTGCATATTCACTTCCACTTCCTTGGCCAGCAATTCGATGGCACGGCTGACGCCTTCCTCGCCGCCAGCCATCAGGCCGTAGAGGTAGGCGCGGCCAATGAGCACGAAATCGGCTCCGGCGCACAGTGCGGCGACAATGTCCGCACCGGACATGATGCCCGAATCCATGATGATTTCCATGCCCTCACCGACTTCGGCGCGCACCTCGCTGAGCGCTTCGAAGGCAATCGGCGCACGGTCCAGCTGGCGTCCGCCATGGTTGGACACCACCAGGCCGTCAGCACCGGCAGCCTTGGCCTTGGAAGCGTCCTCGCGGGTGAGCACGCCCTTGACGAACAGCTGGCCCTTCCACAGTTCGCGGATCCATTCCAGGTCGTCGAAGTCCAAGGAGGAATCGAACATGGAGTTGATGATGGTCGGCAGGTCTGCCGAGGTATCGGATAGCGAGGCGAACTTCAGCGAATCGGTGGTCAGGAAGTTGTACCACCACTCCGGACGGTATGAGGCATCCAAGATGGTCTTCAGCGTCAGCTCGGGCGGGATCTTCATGCCGTTGCGGGCATCGCGGTGGCGCTGGCCGGCTACCGGGGTATCCACGGTGACCAGCAGGGTGTCATAGCCTGCCGCGGCCGCGCGTTCCACCAGCGCCTTGGACTTCTCGCGGTCCTTCCACAGATAGAGCTGGAACCACTTGCGCCCCTCCGGTGCCGCCGCGGCGACTTCCTCGATGGAGCGGGTGCCCATGGTGGACAGGCTGAAGGGAATCCCGGCCTTCTGGGCAGCCCTGGATCCGCCGATTTCTCCCTCGGAGTGCATGAAGCGGGTGAAGCCGGTGGGCGCGATGCCGAAAGGCAGCGCCGATGGCGCACCGGCAATGGTGGTGGACAGGTCCGAGTGCGCGGTGCCGTGCAGGATGCGCGGCAGCAGCTCGACGTTGTCGAATACCTCGCGGGCGCGCCTCGCGGTGATCTCGCGGCCGGCGGCGCCGTCGACATAGTCGAAGGCCGCGGCGGGGGTGCGGCGCTTGGCGATCTTGCGCAGATCCCAGAGGTCAGCGGCGCTGGCCAGGCGGGCGGCCCGGCGATCGGTGGTGGGGAGCTTGAACTTCATCAGGCTGACCAGTTCGGCGACGTCCGGCAGTTGGCGCTTGAGGTTACCCATTGGTTGTTCCTTCTTCGGTGGAAATGCGTTGGTTCAGTACAGGTTGCGCGTGCTCGCGCGGGTGCCGATGAAGATCGCCACGGCCGAGGACAGGCAGCACAAGGCCAGGTAGCCGGCCGGCATCACGATGGAGCCATTGCCTGCCTGCAGCAGCGCGGCCGCGATCAGCGGCGAGAGTCCGGCGACGATGGCGCCGTTCAATTCGCGGGCCAGGGCAATCCCGGAGAAGCGGATCGAAACGGGGAACAGCTCGGTGAGGAAGGCGCCCTGGGCACCTGAGGTGCACGGAATCACCAGTGCGTAGCCGGCTGCGATGCCCAATAGCCCGTAGGCGAATTCGCCGGTGGAGACCATGGCGAAGATCGGGAAGGCGAGGACCAGGCCGGAGATGTTTCCGGCAGCCAGCACCTTGGAGGCGCCGAACCGGTCAGCCAGCCAGCCGCCGACCGGCGTGAGCACCACGGAGACCAGCGAGCCCAGGGTGACCGCCAGCAGCGCCTGGCTGCGTTCCATGCCGCTGGTGACCATCAGGCTCAGCGCGAAGACCGCGAGGATGTAGTTCACCGCATTGTGCCCGGTGATGGCCAGGAAGCCCAGGATGACCCGGCGCCAGTGCCCGGCGAACACCTGCACGATGGGCAGCTTGGCCTGCTGCTGGCTGGCGCGGGCCGAGGCCATGGCGGCGGCGTAGTCCGGGGTTTCCTCCAGCTTGTTGCGGATGTAGATGGCCACCACGAACAGCAGCGCCGAGATCAGGAAGGGAATGCGCCAGGCCCAGCCGAGCAAGGCCTCGTCGCCGGCCAGCGAGACCAGGAAGAAGCACACGGTGGCCAGAGCAATGCCCAGCGGAGGGGTGGCGAGCACCAGCGAGGTGTAGAGGCCGCGTTTCTTCGGCTCCACGTATTCGGCCACCAGGGTCATTGCCCCGGTCAGCTCGGCGCCGGCGCCGAAGCCCTGGATCAGGCGCAGCAGCACCAGCAGGCCCACGGACCATACGCCCCAGCTGGCCGCGGTGGGCAGCAGGCCGATGCCCACGGTGGCGACGCCCATCAGGATGACCGAGAGCAGCATCGCTGGGCGGCGGCCGAACTTGTCCCCCAGATGCCCGATGACCACTCCGCCCAGCGGGCGGGCCACGAAGCCCACCGCGAAGGTGGCAAAGGAGGCGATGGAGGCCGCCGAGCCACCGGCCCCGGAGAAGAACAGCGGGCCGATCACCACCGACGCGGCCGCGCCATACAGCGCGTAGTCATACCATTCGATGGCCGTGCCGAAGACGGAGGCGAACAGGGCTCGACGCCGGTTGCGCGCTTGCTGCCCGCTGGTTGAGTTCTGGGTGATCGGCACAGTCATAGTCCTTGCGATGAAATAGTTTTCCCGTAAGATTCCTGAAATATATTTCATCCAAGACTAGAGTGTTGCCCAGGGCGACACCTAGATCAGGTAGCTACATTACGCGCAGGAGAATCGGAGAATCATGGCCAGCTCACTCTCCGAACAGCTCACCATCACCTTGCGCGAACGCATCAACCGCGGGGAGCTCGCCCCAGGCACCCTGATCATCGAGCCGGCACTGGCCCAGGAATTCGACGTCTCCAAAACCCCGGTACGCGAATCCCTGCGCCAGCTCACCAGCGAAGGCCTGCTGCAGATCCTGCCCAAGAAGGGCTATCTAGTGTGCGCCATTTCGCTGAACGATGTCTACGAAGTCCTAGAGCTGCGCAGCCTGCTCGAACCGCATGTGGCCGGGCAGGTGGCCAGCATGCACTCGGCGGCGCTCGTCGTGTCCCTGGCCGGTCATCTGGAGGCCCAGGAGAAGCTGTCGGTCAGCGATCCCATCGCCTCCATGCATGCGGCCCAGCGCTTCCACAGCGAACTGGCGGCGGCCTCGCGCAATTCGCGCCTGGTAGCCAGCCTGGAGAACTGCTTCGCGCAAACCGCCCGCGCCCACTACGTACTGCCTTCCATGCAGCCGTACATGTCCCAATCGGACGAGCTGGCCGAGCACCGGGCGATCTTCGATGCCGTGGCCCGGAGTGATGCTAAAGCTGCCGAGGAAGCAATGCGCGCACACCTTGGCTCCATCCGCACCGCAATGCTGGGACCTCAATTGTCCTGAACGCGGGCTTCGTACCGCCCAACCTGGTACGAGGCGTGCATCCAGATCACGATGTCCAGCACGCGCAAGAGTGACAGGTTCGCTGCGGCAGGCACCGCCTCGCGCGCTGCACGGGCGAAGTTCGCCACGAAGGCACTGCCGGAATCGTCCGTGAGATGCATAGCTTGCCACCACATGAGCCAGTACGTGGAGTCCTCGGCTCCCAGCGCGTTCACCACCACGGAGTCCTGAACTGGCACGAGGCCCGGACGCTTCCGCGCCATCAGCTTGCTCGTCGTTGTGGCTCCCATGCCCCACTTGCGGCCTTGGGGATCACGGCGCAGCAGGTCCCACAGCTCCTGCAGAGGCGCCAACTCACCCGACGCTTCTTCCGTGGCATACAGCTCATAGTTGCATCGTGGATCCTCGATGAACAGGTCGTCCGGGATCTTCACCAGCGTCTTGGTCAGTTGCGCCCGTAGATCAGTAAGGATCGTCCAGGCAGCTTTAGCGGGCAAGTTGACGGAAAGGAACGAGACAGCCACTACATCCGACGCAGAGATCACCAGAGGATCGGAGTTCGACTCAAGTTGCTCGTTGAAATGGCGCCCTACTGCCGGCCAAACGTCCGTTAGCAATGGGTCCTCACCAGTGAGATAGGTGCGTAAATACCCAGCGGCCAGTTCGGCAGGTCCAAGCTCTGTTCGTTCGCCCATGTGCAGCCTGGATAGATAATCGCTGACCTTACGGCCCAGCTGGTCTGATGACATGCTTTATTCCTTTACGTCGCTGGTTGCCCCCAGAAGAATTGAAATTGATTCTGCATTGCTCACGCTACATTCCACTCGTTCGCTGCGGTCCATGCTGGATCTGCACTCCTTGAGGGAAACAGCGGCACAGTACCCGACGAGCAGGGCAGAAATGCCGAAGCCATCAGCGAGCGGAACAAAGTCCAGACCTGGCATTGGGCACGGCCAGCTGTCAGCTGCCCAGCCGCATCCATGCGGTGTTCTTGGCGCGCAACGACAGGGTCACACCGCGAGCCGCCATGTAGCCCAGGGCGAAGGCTACCCAGATCCACAAGATCGCCGAGGTGGCGTCCTTCGCGAAGACATGGATCACCCAGAGCATCGGTGCGTAGACCACGAGGTTCAGCACACCGACCAAGCCGAGGTAGCGGGCATCGCCGGCTCCAATGAGCACCCCGTCCAGGACGAACACCAGGCCGCACAACGGCTGGGACAACGCCAGCACCCACAGCCCGATGGTGGTCAGCTGGCGGATCTGCTCATCCTGCGTGAACATCATCGGGAAAACCCACGACGTGGCGAATAGCAGGATGCCGGTGGCCACGCCGAAGTAGATGCCCCAGCGGCTCATGATGCCGGTAAGCTTGCGGACCTGTTCGGCATCCCCGCGGCCCAGCTCCTGGCCAATCAGGGCCTGGGCCGCGATGGCCAAAGCGTCCAGCGCGAAGGCCAGGAAGCTGAAGATGGTGAAGACCAGCTGGTGCGCGGCCAGCGTCTGGGTGCCGGCATTGGTGGCCACCAGAACGGTGAGCAGCAAGGCCGCGCGCATGCTCAGGTTGCGCAGCATCAGCCAGGAGCCGACCTGCCCGGTGGAAATGAACCCGGACCAGCTCGGTGCCAGGGAGATCCCTTGAGCCCTGATCCGCGGCATGATCATCCACAAATACACCAGCGCCATCATCCACTGGGCAATCGAAGTTCCCAGCGCGGCACCCGCTACCGACATGTCCGCCCAGTAGACCAGGATGAAGTTCAGGACGATATTCAATCCGAAGCCGACGGTGGCCACGACCAGCGGCGTTTTCGTGTCCTGCATGCCGCGCAGCACGCCGGTGGCTGCGAGAACCAGCAGCATCGCGGTCAGGCCGGGCATCGAATAGTTGATGTAGTCCACGGCGAATTGCGCGGTTGCCCCCTCGCCGCCCATCAAACGCACCAGGCCCCCGGCACCGAAGTATCCAGCCAGCGACAGCACCAGGCCGAGGACGACGGCAAACCACATGCCGTCGCGGCCTGCGGCCATCGCCTTGCCCGGATCACCGGCACCCAGGGCGCGGGCCACTGCAGGGGTGGTGGCGTAGGCCAGAAAGATCATCAGCCCCACCGCTGTATGCAGCACCGTGGTGCCCAGGGCGGCGCCGGCCAGCTCGGCCACGCCAAGGTGGCCGACAATAGCCGAGTCAGCCATCAGGAACAGCGGCTCGGCAATCAGCGCGCCCAATGCGGGAACGGCCAGGGCAAGGATCTGCCGGCCCATGCTCCGCGGGGATTCGATGGGGGTTGAAGGATTCACAACCCCAACTCTACGAAGCGGCGTGCAGTTTCACCATTTGCGTCCCGGGTGCGGAGATTGCAGATGCCGTGCTCTTTCCTGCATCCGGGGCTGGCACTAGGTTGGATGGCAAGCAAAGACGCAACCATCACCCTCAATAGAAGACGGATTCATCCATGGGAGAAGAACAGATCGGCCATTGGCAGTGCGCAGGCTGCGCAGTGGAGTTCCCGCCTGGCGCGCAACCTGCCGGCCTGTGTCCAATCTGCGCCGATGAACGCCAATACATTCCCGGCGGAACCCAGCGCTGGGTGCGCACCGAGGAGTTGGCAGCGGCCGGGCACCAGCTGACCATCACCTCCCTCGAACCGGGGCTGAACGCCATATCCTCTCCGGAGATCGGCATTGGCCAAAGCTCGCTGCTCGTGGAGACCACCGGGGGCAACCTGCTCTTCGATGTGCCGGGGCTGATTACCGGCGAGATCATTGACTGGCTCAAGAGCCGCGGGAAACTCGCGGCGATTGTGGCAAGCCATCCGCATATGTACGGGGTGCAGCAGCAGTACAGCCAGGCGTTGGGCGATGCGCCGATCTTCGTCGCCGAGAAGGATAAGGAGTGGGTTCAGTATTCGTCTGACGTGATAACCGCCTGGTCCGAGCCCTTTGACGTGCTGCCCGGGATCAAGCTGATGCAGCTCGGCGGCCACTTCCCGGGCAGCACGGTGGCCGTCTGGGAAGCAGGCGCTGATGGCCGTGGCGTCCTGCTGGCCGGTGACGCGATTTTTCCCGTGGCCGATGGCAATGTGACGTTCTTGCGCAGCTATCCCAACCGCATTCCGCTCTCTGCTGCGGTGGTTCGGCGCTTGGCCGCGACGCTGGCACCGGAGAGATTCGACCGCCTCTACAACAACTTCGCTTCCTGCATCCAGGCTGATGCCCACCGGATCGTCCAGTTCTCGGCGGAACGCTACGCACGCTGGGTATCGGGAGATTTCGACGATCTGACCTGATCATCCGCGAAGAAAAAGTATTCCGAGCGCGGAATATGATTTACCGGCGCAGGGATGGGTCCGTCTTGGACAGCAAGGAGGCCAGGATCAAGGCAACCACCTGCAGTGCTCCCACGCAGAGCACCACGCTGGCCCACCCGTAGTGCAGGAACGGGATGCCGATGAGCCAGCCCAGCACGGATGAGCCGACGTAGTAGAACAGGTTGTACAGGCTGGAGGCTTGGGCGCGGGCCCCGGTTGCCAGCACCGGCACCCACCCGCTGGCCACCGCGTGGGCGGCGAAGAAGCCGGCAGTGAAGATCAGCAGCCCGGCGATGATGACGACCAGGTTCCCCGCCAGCGTCAGCAGCAGGCCGACTGCGCTGAGCAGGATGCTGATGCGCAGCGTATTGCGGCGTCCGGCCTTGGCCACGAGCTTGCTGCTGGCCACCGAGGTGTAGGTCCCCGAGAGGTAGGCGAGGAAGACCAGTGCCGCCCACGAGGCTGGAATCAAGTAGGGCGGTGCTTCGAGCCGAAACGCCAGGTAGTTGTAGACGGCGACGAATCCGCCCATGAGCAGGAAGCCCTGCGCATAGACCAGCGCCATCCTGCCGCGCAACGCCTGCGCGAATTTCTTGGCGATGCTGCCCAAGTTCTGGTCCCGGATGGGAGCGAAGCCCTGCGCGCTGGGAGCCTTGAGCAGGAAGAAGAGCGTCGCCAGGCCGGCCATGATGCTCACGGCAGCGATGCCCCAGCGCCACCCCGCAGGGTCTGCGACAAAGCTGGCAACCAGGCGGCCAGCCAGCCCGCCCAGGGTGGTGCCGGAAATATAGGTGCCGCTGGCCACCGCAACGGCGCGCGGATTGACCTCATCGACCAGGAAGGCCAGTGCCGAACCGGGCACTCCGGCCAGGGCGATGCCTTCGAAGAAGCGGATCGCCACCAGGAACTCGAAGCTTGGCGCCAGGCAGCTGAGCATTCCCAGGGCAACCGAAGAGACCAGTGCGATGCTGATGACCTTGCGACGCCCGACCCTGTCGGAGATGATCGCCCAGGGAGTCACCGCCAAGGCCAGCCCCAGGGTTGCCGAGGACACGGCCAACGCTGTTCGCGAGGAGGTGATCTCGAAGTAGCTGGCGATCACGGGCAGCAGCCCCTGCACCGCATACAGCTGGGAGAAGGTGGCGACACCCCCGGCAAAAAGCGCCAGCAGCATGCCGCGATAGGCGGGGGTATTCGGTTCGAGCCCGGTAAATGCCACTGCCTAGACCCCGGCAGGAAGCAGCGGGTAGATCAGGTAGACCACCAGCAGCGCCACGGTGTTGTTGATGACATGCAGCATGTAGGAGTAGGCCAGCGACTTGCCGCTGAGGATGTAGGCGACGGCCATCATGACGCCCAGCATGAAGTACGGCACCACTTCAAGCCAGGATCCGATGCCGGCCCCAATGAAGTGGATGCTGGCGAACAGCACCGTGGAGATCAATGCGCACAGCCAGACGTTCAGCTTGCGCGACAGCTTGCCGATGAGCAGATGGCGGAACAGGTATTCCTCGACGAAGGGGCCGAAGAACGCGGTCACTACCAGCATGACCGGTAGCGGCACGGTTCCGGCCATGGATTCCAGGGCTGCCTGGTTCTCGCTGGTGACCGCCTGGCCAGTCAATGCGGCGATGATCCCGTTGACCATGATGGTCAGGAACCAGCCTCCGGGCAGCATCAGCCATTTGGCCCAGGGGTAGTACCGCATGGTCTTGAACGATTCGAAGAACTGCGCCCCGCACTGGATCATCGCAAGAATGAAGAAGGTGACATACAGGATCAGGTTGATCCCGAACAACGCCTGTTCCTGGGTCGAGAAGGCACTCATGTAGCCGGGGATCAAGCCGATGAGGGCTGCCGCGCCGCCGACAAAGAAGACGAGGTAGGCAATGACGGTCCAGAGGTCGCCCTTGGTGAACGGTCCTGCATCGAATACACGCTGTCCGCGTCGGGGAACAACAGGATAGTTCGGGTAGTCAGGCAGCTGATGCATATCCCCTAGCCTATCTGCCTCGGCTGGGGATCCGTTGTGTTTGGGGTTTGACGCACGCAAGCGAAACCGAAGACCTCGCAGGTGTGGTCAGCGAACGAGCGGAGCGGGCCGAGATCCAGGACAAATGTTTCGCGGAATTCTGCAGTGATCTTGGCCAGGCATCCAAGATCAAGAATGCGTCATGATGGCTCATGCTGCTGAGTTCAGTTGCCCGCATATTCGAAGTGCCATGCTTCGGCGTACGGATTCCTGCTTCCGTTGGCGCGGAATTCTTCCAGATTTTTCCGGTGAATCCAGTTGTGTTTCTTGGAGTTGGCCTTCAGCCACTTGTAGTACTTGCCCTTGAATGAGTAGTTGAAGGTCTCAGGCACGTCGATGGCCAATCCCCAACCGTGGTTCGAGGTGCCCGGTTTGGCCGCGATGTAGTGGCCGAGCTCCTGATAGAGGAGCTTCTGCGTATCCAGGGTGCGGTAGGCCAGATCGATATCCAGGTTCTTCCCGAATTTCTTCTTGAAGGCGGCGTTCAACCTGCCCAGGTCTGCAGCGGCCGGGGCGGCGATCAGCGTTTTCTCCTTGTCCCAGTGCAGGGCCACCAGCATCGAGGAGGGCAGCTTCCCATTGGCTTGCTTCAGTACTGTGGCCCGGGTGGTCTTCGCGGTGTTGCTGGTCTTGGCATTGGTGCTGCGTTTCAGTGCCGAGGCTTTCATCCAGCCATCTGCCCCTTGGGTGCGCATGTAGTACCAGCCGGAGACCGGGCCGGCTTTCTTTTCCCACGCTTTGTCGCGATAGGCGATCGAGTTCTTCGGGATGTCGCCGATGCGCTTCTTGCCCTTGACCGAGGCGAACAGGTCTGCGCCGGAAGTTTTGGCGAAGTAGCGGTCCGTCAGGCCTGCGCGGTTGGTGGTGTACGGGCCGGCATCGATGGCGCATCCCTTGGAGCAGGTTGTGACGTAGGCGCCGGAGATCCACCCAGTCTTGCCCTGGGTGGATATCTTGTACCAGCCGTTGGCTGCCTTGGATGTCGCGTAGGCCGGCTGGCCCTTGCTGATCTTCCCGACGACACTGTGCCCGGTTCCCGCCCCCTTGCGGATATTCATCGTCGATTCCGGGGTGACCCAGAGCTTCACGCTTTTCGCCCGCTTCGGCGTCTTGCCGGTGCCGGAGGTCTTGGTGACCTTGGCGTATTTATTGGAAATCCACCCGGTCTTCTTGTTGTACGTGACCTGGTACCAGCCGTTGGAAGCCTGGGACTTGACCGTGACCGTCTTGTTTTTCGGGATGGTTAGGATGACTCGGTGCTTGGTGCTGGAACCGGAGCGCATGTTCAGGTTGCTGGTGGTCTTGACCTGCACTACACGGTTGGCGGCAGGCACCTGCAGTGCTCCGGGGGCCGATAGCGACGCGGAAGACTGGGCAGACGCAGCTTGCTGTGCAACCGGGTGCGGCTGCGCAGCGCCGGCCGGCACCAGGCCGCCCAAGGCCAGCGCACCGGCCAGCAGTGCGCTGGCAGTTGAAACGGCGAATCGTCGCGGAGAACTGAACTGTGTTTTCACGGCGGTGGAATCTTCCATTGGGCACGGATTGGATGGTGTCCTGCGCAAAACCGTTCCCGGTGCGAGCGAGATTGCCGATTCGACGCCTGACCTAGTTAATCATGCAACGTCCAGTCCGAATCCGGTACTTCGTCAGCGGGGTTTGCGATCGAAGAGCTGCGCACCGACGATGCCAGCGAGCACTCCCAACAGGTTGCCCGCGGCGCGTTCCCAAAGGACATCCGCATTGACGCTCGGGTCGGCGAGCTCAAGCATCAGCATGATCAGCGGAGTGAAAAAGCTCAGCGCCAGCCCGTAGTTTCGGGTCATGTAGCCCTCGGTGGGGAACATCAGCACGATGATCACCAGCCCCAGGGCCAGCTGAGGCAGCTGCAGATGGTAGATGCCCAGCAGCACCCCCAGTCCGGCCACGGTGCCGGCCATACGGTGCAGTCCCCTGCCCAGGCGGCCACGGGCGTTGCCCGCCGCCAGCGGCACCACCGAACCGGCCATGACCCATTGCAGGTGTTCCAGGTGCAGCCCGATGGCCAGGGCTCCTGCCAGCATCACCACGCTGGCGTAGCAGGCGGCGCGGCGCAGCGCTTCCGGCCAGCCGATCGGATCATGCCCGGGATATCCGCTTGCCGCAGCTCCAAACGTGGCGGTCTGTCCCACAGCGATGCTGAACAGTGCGGTGACCACGAACGCCGCCAAACCCGCCACGGACTGCGATTGCCCCACCGGGAGGCTGGCCAGCGCCCCGAAGGCGAACAGCGGGAAGAACGAGCCGCCGGGCTTGAGCCCGTAGCGGTCCGTGGCCAGCGAACTGGTGCAGGCCCAGAAAATGCCTCCGGCGAGCAGCGCCCATCCGTCAAGTCCCCACGGCGCGATGACGATGCCGGATATGCCGGCGCACAGCATCATGGTTCCGGCCAGGGCCTGGTCTTTGAGACGCTGCACCCGGTGCGGGCTGCGGCCGTACATTCCGACCACCGAACCGAAGACCGCGTAGACCATGAGGTCCACCCGCCCCAGTAACAGCAGTGCGGCGCCGGGAATCGCCAATCCGAAACCGACACGCAGGGCGGGGCGGATCTCGGGGCTGTGGGACAGCACAAGACCCCGCCACGCCGCGGAGGCCAACGCCGAGGCCGGGATTCCCGTTTTCGGGATTCTGGCCGGCTCGGCCGGCACATTCCGGAAATTCGCCATGATCGCTCCTTGCGGGTCGTCCAGCTTCCTGCAAAAAGGAGCGGTTCTGCCACTTCAGAGTTGCATCAACACTTTGATCATGTCCAAGCATTATTTCTGATGTTTCAATCGGTCTAACTTATCAAGCCAAGTCAAGGTCCTTTGTTACGGATGGATACAGGTCGCCCGTCGCAGAGAGCAATGCGCGTAACATGAGCGGCAGCGGCTGGTGCCCGGTCATCACCAAGCTGATTTGGCTGGTGATGCAGGGACCGGCAAGGGGCGTCTGGGCAAGGCCCGGCAGCTCGCCCAGGGGTTCGAGCCACTGCTTCGGGACTACGCTCGCCCAGCGGCCGGTGGCCACCTGCGCCAGCAGCGTGATCATCGAATCGCACTCGATGCGCGGCTCGGCGCTGCGCCCGTGGGATGCCAGCACCTCGTCCAGCAGCTGGCGGCCGCGCATGGAGGAATCCAGCAGGCACAACGGCAGCGAGAGCACCTCGTCCACGGCGGTTGGCTGCCCCTCGCCAGCGAACATCCCTGCCTTGGTGAGAAGCACGTGCTCCTCACGGTACAAGGGCAGCGCGAGCAGTCCACCCAACTGCGCAGGATCCGCGTAGACCAGCCCCGCATCGAGTTCGTAGCCGCGGACCTGGGCAATGATGCCGGTGGAGCGCAGGCTGCTCTGGACATGGATCGCTGCTTTCGGATTGGCCCGGGCGAAGGCATCGGACAGCTGCGCGACCGTGGAGGACGCGGCGGGCACCACGCCCAGACGCAGCGTGCCGGTCAGCCCGGATTGCAGCGCCGCCACCTCCTGGGCCAGCGCATCGCGGTCGGCCAGCAGGCGCTGGGCCCAGCGCAGCACCGTTTCGCCTTCCGCGGTCAGCCCCTGGAACGCGTGCCCGCGGCGCACCAGCGGCACCCCGAGCCCGGCTTCAAGCTTCCTGATGGATTCGGACAGCGCCGGCTGGGAAATGCGGCACTCCTGGGCGGCCCGCACGAAATGCTGTTCCCGGGCCAGGGCAACAAAGTATTCCAACTGCCTAAACATCACCTGTCCATTGCACCATGCTCACCTCGGGTCGCGCGGTCGGGGCATGCAAAAACCGGCGCTGTGCAGGAGCCCATTCCTGCACAGCGCCGGTTTCGGCGATCCAGCTCGTAGCCCGTCGGCGAGCCGCTACTTGGAGATCTTGCCCGACATCCCGGCCAGGGCCCGGATGACCACCGGCTTGCAGGCGAACCAGGCTCCGGCGGTGGCCGCAACGGCCACCAGGAACAAGATGACGCCCATCCAGCCGTCGTCGCTGCGGGCGGCGAACATGTGGTTCAGGTTCGCCCGCGCCCCGGTGAGCAGCACCAGCAGCACGTGCATCACCAGGAAGCCGACGAAGAACAACATGGCCGGGAAGTGCACCTTGCGGGCCGCTTCCATGGGCAGGACCTTGTCCAGCTTGGCAGGCCAGGCCGGGGACATGCGCAGCCCGGTGATGGCGGAGACCGGGGCGGCCAGGAACACGATCGCGAAGTAGGCCAGCACCTGCAGCGCGTTGTAATTCAGCCAGCCGTTCTCGCTCGGCCAGTCCAGCGACAGGTACTGCACGCCGGCGCTGAAAGCGTTCGGGAAGATGTCCCAGCTGGTTGGCACGATGCGCATCCACGCGCCGGTGGCGAACAGCAGCACGATGAACACCACGCCGTTGAGAATCCACAGCACGTCCAGGCTCAGGTGCAGCCAGATTTCCAGGCTGATCTTCTTCGGCTTGGTTTTGGTCTTGAACAACCCGGTATTGTTCCGGGTCCAGTAGGCCTTCGGCCTGGCGGTGGTGCGGATCAGCCAGCCGGAGCGGATGATCAGCACCATGAAGAAGGCGTTCAGGAAGTGCTGCCAGCCCAGCCAGGCCGGGATGCCGGTGGGAGCGTTTTCCGGCAACGCAGAATGCCCCGGGTAGGCGGCAATGAATTGCTCCCCCGCTCCGGTTCCACGCCACCAGCGGGCGGCCAGCACCAGCAGGGCCAGGGCAACCACCACGCCGGCGGCGATCCAGATCTTCTTCAGCGCCGGATTGCCCGCCTTCGCGGCGGTGCGGGCGCCGTCCTTGGTTGTCAGCGACATGGAAACGATTCTCCTTGCTCTAGCCGGCGTTGACCGGCTGCTTGGCCTCCAGCAGCTGCGTGAGCTGCGGGAGGATCTCGAAGAGGTCGCCCACGAGGCCGAAGTCGGCAATGTCGAAGATCGGCGCGTCCTCGTCCTTGTTGATGGCCACGATGCGCTTGGCGGTCTGCATGCCGGCCAGGTGCTGGATGGCCCCGGAGATGCCCACTGCCACATAGAGGTCCGGCGAGACGCTGACGCCGGTCTGCCCAACCTGGTGGCTCTGCGGGATGTAGCCGGAGTCAACGGCGGCGCGGGAGGCACCCAGTCCTGCACCCAGCGAGTCGGCGAGCGCCTCGATGAGCGCGAAGTTCTCCTTCGAGGCCACTCCGCGGCCACCGGAGACCACGATCTTGGCGGCGCGCAGCTCCGGGCGGGAGGAGGCGGCAGCCAGCGGGGTCACGGACTCGATTTCCGCCGAGGCGACGGTGGCCACCTCGATGGCGGCGGAATCCACCTGTGCGATGGCGGCCGGCAACGGCTCGGAGCCGCTGGAGGCCACAGTGATCAGCGGGATGCCGGCACCTGCGGTGGATTCGGTGACGTAGGTGCCGCCGAAAACCGAGTGCGAGGCGGCGATGCGGCCATCACGCTGCGCCAGATCGACAGCTTCGAGCACCACCGGGTTGCCGGTGCGCACCGAGAGCCGGCCGATAACTTCTCGGGCCACGGCGCTATTCGAGGCGAGCACGGCGGCCGGGGCGTAGGCATCGATGGCTGCCTGCAGGGCGGCGACGGCGCTGGCTGCCGGGTGGGCGGCAGCATGCTCGGTTTCGCCGATGAAGACCTGCTGCGCGCCCTGGGCGCCGATGGCGGCGGCGGTGCTATCGCGCTCCGCGGAGGCGGCCACGGCCACCGGGGTCCCCAGCTGCGCTGCCAGGGCCAGCAGGTGAGCGCCGCTGGCGGTCGGGGTGCCGTTCTCGGCCAGTTCGATGTGTACCAGGATGTTCGTCATGTCGTTGATTCCTTAGATCAGCTTCTCGGCGGCCAGGTAGGCGGCAAGTTCCTGCGCACCTTGTCCCTCGTCGATGATTTTCACGCCGGCGGTGCGGGCCGGGCGGGCGGCGGAGGAGAGCACCAGGTTGCCCGCGGCGTGCTCCGGTGCGCCCAGGCCGAGCTCGGCGGTGCCCTGCACGCTGACCGGCTTGCGCTTGGCGGCCAGGATGCCCTTGAACTTCGGGAAGCGCGCCTCGCCCATGGCTTCGGCTACGGAGATGACGGCCGGGGTGGCGGCGCGCAGCGCGGTGGTGCCCGAAGCATCCAAGCGGGTACCGCGCACGCTGCCTCCGGAGATCTCCAGGGTGCCCAGCGGGCCGAGGAATGGAAGGTTGAGCAGTTCGGCGATCATCGCCGGGACCACGCCTCCGCGCCCGTCGGTGGATTCGTTGCCTGCCACGATCAGATCGGCATCGAGCGCGGAGAGCGCCTGGGCCAGGGCCCGGGCGGTGGCCAGCGCGTCGGAGCCTGCCAGTGCGTCGTCCTGCACGTGCACCGCCTTGTCGGCGCCCATGCTCAGAGCCTTGCGCAGCGCTTCGTTCGCGGCGGCCGGGCCCATGGTCACCACGGTGATTTCCACCGACTTGTCCGCGTCCTTCTGCTTCAGCGCGGCTTCCAGCGCGCGTTCGGTGATCTCGTCGATCACGCGGTCGCTGGCCTCGCGGTCTGCGTGTCCGCCGGAGGTGAGGTGGCGGCCTTCTTCGGTGTCCGGCACCTGCTTGATCAGCACTGCAATCTTCATGGTTTGCTCTTTTCTCGGTTCGGTTCCCCACCCTGCGCAGCCGCGTGGCGCGGGTCACGTTTCTGAAATACTATAACTAGATTCTAGTTTTTGTCTAGGGCGGGGCATGGACCGCGTTCTACGCCGTACCCGCACCCCGCCCCGACTGGCTTCGATTGCCTGCCTGCCTTTCTCAGCCCTGCTCCGGCGGAGCATCGCGCGGCGGCAGCCACAGCCCCCGGGCCTGGGCCACCACCTTGCCTCCTGCCTCGATCTGGCCCCTGACCCAGATCTTGCGGCCGTCGATTTCCTCCACCCAGGCAGAAAGCTCCAGCTGCTCGAACAATGGCACCGCATGGTCATAGTCCACGGTCAGCGACCGGGTGAAGATCCACTGCGCCACGGTGCCGGCGGCGAAGCCCATCAGGTGATCCAGCAGCGTGGCCACCCATCCCCCGTGCACCCGGCCCGGAGGCCCCTGGTAGGGCAGGCCCAGCCGGGTGGTGGTGCGCACCCCGCTCTGCCCATCCATGCGCATCGATATCGGCGGGGCGATCGGGTTCAGCACCCCGGACACCGGCGAGCGGTCCATGTAGTCCTCGCCGCGCTCGCCGAAGGGGTCCAGGACCATTTCCCGCTCCTCGGCCACGGCGCCGCGCAGCAGCTCGAGCACGCCGTCCAGGCGTTCGCCCAGTTCCTGGGCCACCTGCGTGTCCACCGGAAGCCTGACCATCGCATCGAGCAGCTCGCGCACCTGCCCGGCGGCATCCAGCAGCTTCTGCCCGCCGGCCGCTCGGACCTGCGTTCCGCCGTTCGGCAGGGCCACCTGCCTAGTCATTGCCCAGGATCAATGCGCTCGTCGGCACGCCGGTGCCGGCGGTGACCAGCACGTTGCGGGCGTTGGCCACCTGGTTCACCGCGGTGCCGCGCAGCTGGCGCACGCCCTCGGCGATGCCGTTCATGCCATGGATATAGGCTTCGCCCAGCTGGCCGCCGTTGGGGTTGATCGGCAGGCGCCCGCCCATCTCGATGGCGCCGTTCTTGATGAAGTCCTTCGCCTCGCCGCGGCCGCAGAAGCCGAATTCCTCCAGCTGCGCGAGCACAAACGGGGTGAAGTGGTCATAGAGCACCGCGGTGTCGATATCTTCCGGGCGCAGCCCGGTGTCATTCCACAGCTGGCGTGCCACGTTGCCCATCTCCGGCAGCGCGCGGTCGCCGTCCTTGCGGTAGTAGCTGACCATGGTGTGCTGGTCATACGCCGCGCCCTGGGCGGCGGCGCGGATGGTCACTGCCTTGCCCGGCAGGTCCTTGGCGCGTTCCGGGGTGGTGATCACGAATGCCTGGCCGCCGTCGGATTCCTGGCAGCAGTCCAGCAGATGCAGCGGATCGGCGATCCAGCGCGAGTTCTGGTGGTCTTCCAGGGTGATCGGCTTCCCGTAGAACCAGGCCTTCGGGTTGGTGGCCGCATGCTTGCGGTCAGCCACCGCCACACGGCCGAAGTCCTCGGAGGTGGCGCCGGTAAGGTGCATGTATCGCTGGGCGAACATGCCCACCCAGGAGGCAGGGGTCATCAACCCGAAGGGCAGGGTCCAGGCGTAGGCGGCGGCGCGGGCATCCGGGGCCATGCCCTCGGTGCTCATCGCCGCGCCGAAGCGGGCGCCGGAGCGCTCGTTGAAGGCGCGGTAGCAGACCACGGTCTTGGCCACGCCGGTGGCCACCGCCATGGCCGCGTGCAGGATGGTGCCGGCGGCGGCGCCTCCCCCGTAGTCCACGTGGCTGAAGAAGTTCAGCTCCTTGCAGCCCAGTCCGCGGGCCACCTCGATGGCCGGGTTGGTGTCCATGGAGTAGGTGACCATGCCATCCACGTCATGCGGGTCCACTCCGGCGTCGCGGCAGGCGGCCAGGGCGGCCTCCTGGGCCAGCTGCAGCTCGGAGCGGCCGGAGTTCTTGGAGAACTCGGTGGCGCCAATGCCTACGATGACTGCCTTGTTCAGCAGGTTGCTCATGCCGATTCCCCTTTCGATGGGATCGTAAGGTTGACGGTGCCCGTCACATGCGGGCCCAGGGAGTTGGTGCCGATGACCTTCACGACGACGTTCTCGCCGTCGACGGACTCGACGGTGCCGGTGAAGACCATTTCGTCGCCCGGGAAGTTGGTGGCGCCCAGGCGGATATTGATCCGGCCCACGCGGGCGGCCGGACCTGCCCATTCGCCCACGTAGCGGTTGACCAGCGCGTTGGTGGTCAGGATGTTCATGAAGACGTTCGGGGTGCCGGCCGCTTCGGCCACGTCCTTGTCGTGGTGCACCTTCTGGAAGTCGCGGGTGGCGATGGCCCCGGTGACGATCAGCGTGGCGGTGATCGGGATGCGCAGCTCGGGAAGCCGGGTGCCGGCCTCGATGCCGGTGCGGGCGGCGGTGCCTACGGTGCTCATGCCGCGCCCCCTGCCGGACGGGCGACCGGGAGGACCAGGTCGGCGTCCATGCGCTCTGCGGTGACATGCACCGGCATGCCGATCTGCACGTCCTCACGGGCCACGCCCTCCAGGTTCATCACCACGCGCACGCCCTCTTCCAGCTCCACCACTGCCACGATGTAGCCCGGCTCGAACGGCGGGACGATCGGGTGGTACATGACCACGTAGCTGTGCAGGATGCCGCGGCCGGACATGGTCTTCGGGGACCAGTGCAGCGAGTTGCACTCCGGGCACATCGGCACCGGAGGGTGGCGCAGCTCGTTGCAGTCCTCGCAATGCTGGATGGACAGCTCCCCGCGCTCATTCAGGGACTCGAAGAAGAAGGCATTGTCCAGGTTGATGGCCGGGCGGGGACGCAGGGCCTGGCTCTTGGCCGTGGCGGCGGTCTCGGTCAGCGTTTCGCTCATTACGAGTTCCTCTTTTCAGGGTTGTACCACAGGGTGCGGAAGCGCATGGTGCCCACGCGATCGCCCTGCTGGTCGGTGTAGGTGGTCAAGGTGGTGATGAAGTAGCCCTCGCCCAGGCCCGTCTGCTTGGGGCCCACGAAGGATTCGACCTTCTCGCTGGCGGTCAGCAGGTCGCCGGGAACCAGGTAGCGGTCGTATTCCTGGTCGCAGTTCACCGCGACGACCTTCGGGTAGCCGCAGTCGGCCAGGTGGGCGTAGGCGCGGTCCACATCGGATTCGATGTCCGGGTCCGAGGGGTTGATCATGTTCCAGACCTGCAGCGCCGAGGGCGGGGCCACGACGTCCGGGTGCCCGGCGGCGCGGGCCGCCTGCCGGTCCAGGTAGATCGGGTTGGTTTCCTCCATCGCGTCGCACAGGTGGTGGATCATCGGCCGATTGACCTCGTCGCGGGCGACGCTGATCCGCTCGTTGCCGGCGGCGATCATCTCGCCGATCAGGACTGCGGGATCCTTGCTCATGCTTTCTCCTTAATCGTGGTTTCGGCTGGCTTCAGCGGCAGCAGGTGGGCGCGGCCGTTCTGCTCGAACAGGGCCTCCAGCCGCGCCAGGGCGTTCTCGTCCAGCACCTCGAAGGCGATATCCCTTCCGGGGCGGTGGAAGACGGTCTCGTTCACCAGCCAGGCGTCGCGGCGCAGGCTGGGCTTGTTGATCTTCTGGGTGGCGGTCACCGGCACATCGGACACCACCGACAGGAAGCGCGGGGCCCATTTGGTGCCCAGGTCCGGCTGGGCCTCGAGGAAGGCGGCGAAGTCCGCCGGGTCGAAGCTCTCCGGGTCCTCGAACTGCAGCGTGGCCATCACCTGGTCGCCGGTGCGGGCATCGGGCACCGGGTAGACGGCGGCCAGCGTGACCCCCGGGTAGCGCGAGAGCACGCGTTCCACCGGGGCGGCGGAGAAGTTCTCGCTGTCCACGCGCAGCCTATCCGAGGTGCGCCCGGCGAAGTAGAAGAAGCCTGCCTCGTCGCGGTAGGCCAGGTCCCCGGTGAGGAACGCGGTGCCGCGCACGCGCTCGGCCCCCGCCTCGGGGTTCTTGTAGTAGCCCTCGAACAGGGCGGCGCCGGTGAGGTTCACCAGCTCGCCGATGGCGTCCTCGGCGTTCAGGATGCGCCCGTTCTCGGAGAAGATCGCCGGCGGGCACGGTTCCATGGTGTCCGGGTTGACCACCGCCGCGTCCATGCCTTCCGGGGCAACACCCAGCGCGCCGGCCGGGCAGTCGTCGGTGCGCTTCAGGGTCAGCCCGCCCTCGGAGGCGCCGTAGCTTTCGGTCGGCCAGACCCCGAAGCGGCGGTGGAACTCGGCCAAATCGAATTCGCTGGCTTCGGTGCCGAAGCAGGAGCGCAGACAGGTTTCGGCTTCGGCGGCCTTTTCCGGCTGCGCCAGCAGGTAGGAGAGCGAGCGACCCACGTAGTTGAAGTAGGTGGCCTTGTACCGCATCAGATCCGGCAGGAACCCGGAGGCGGAGAACTTGCGGGCCAGGGCGAAGGTGCCGCCGGTGTACAGCGGGTTGGCCCAGCAGGCGAAGATGCCGTTGCCGTGGAACAGCGGCATGGAGTTGTAGCTGACATCCTGGCGGCCCAGGCCCATGTGCTGGAATTGCGCGGTGCGGAACAGCCGCCCGGTGGTGCAGATGACCGCCTTGGGATCCCCGGTGGAGCCGGAGGTGAACAGCAGCAGCAGCGTGGTGTTCGGGTCCCCCGCGGCCTCGGCGTCCGGGCGCGGCAGGAGGCGCAGCGAGTCCAGCTCGCGGGCGTATTCCGCGGTCTCGATGTAGCGGGTCTGCGCGGCCGGCACCCCCGAGTCCACCGAGTTGAAGTAGCCTTCCAGCTCGCGGGTGGTCAGCAGGATCTCCACGTCGGTGTACGCGATGTCGCGGGCCAGCTCCTCGCCGCGGCGGGTGAGGTTGATGCCCACCACGGTGGCGCCGGCGTAGGCCGCGCCGCCGATGGCGAAGATGTACTCCGGGTCGTTTTCCAGCATCACGCCCACGTGGAAGGGCTTGCCTTCTTCGTGCAGCGAGAGCATCAGGTGGGCGCGGACCTTGCATTCTGCCACGACTTCCGCCCAGGTCCAGATGCGCCCTTCGAAGAGCAGGCCGGGGTGGTGGTCCTCGGCTCGCAGGTCAAGCAGATCTCTGGTAGTTTGAAGTTTCGTTTCGAGAACGGTGTTCATTGCTAATCCTTAAGGGTGAGGTTGGAGACCTGTGGCTTGCCGCCGACTGCGCCTGGCTGCTTCGTCGCTGGAATGAAAAGGACCACGACGATGGTCAGCAGGCAGGTGGCGATGAGTACGCCCACGACCAGCAGGAAGCCGGTCATCGAGACGAACGTGTTCTCGCCTGCTGCAACGGGCGAGAACACGAGCAACAGGCCCACGACCGAGGCGGCAACCGCCTGGAAGGCCGTACGGGTCACTGCATTGACGCCCGTAGCGGTGCTGGTCTGCTCGGGCAACACGCATTCGACGATCACGGTCGGCATTCCCGAGTAGAGGAAGCCGGTTCCGAAGATCACCACGACCATGCCGGTGATGACCACCGCGATGCTCCTCGGATCGATGCATACGACCAGCAGGCCGATGATGGTCAGCAGCGAGCCGATCATCAGGCCCATGCGGGCCCCGAAGCGGCTGGAGATCCGGCCGATCAGCGGGGAGATCGCGAAGGCCGCGGCGGCGGTGATGAAGCCGAGCAGGCCGGTCATGGTGGCGCTCAGCCCCAGCCCCACCGGCAGCTCCATGATGCTGCCGTCCGCCAGCGGGATGCTGTTCGGATTGCGGTAGATGGTCACGGTGAGGATATTCGTGGTGCCGATCGGGCCGATAGCGATCAGCGCGGTGGCCAGCATGCCCAGGGCGAACTTGCGCTGGGTGAACATGCGCACATCGATCATCGGCTCGCGGGTGCGCAGCTCCCAGCGGACCCACAGCGCCAGCAGCACCAGTCCGCCAATCAGGTACAGCAGCACCTTCGGGCTGGTGAAGCCCAGGCCCTTGCTCAGGGTCAGCCCGTACAGCGCACCGGCGATGCCCAGGCCGAACATCAGCCCGCCCGCCCAGTCCACGTGTACCGCGGAGGCCAGCGAGGACTTCGGTTCGCGGGTGATGCCGAAGTGCACCAGCACCGCTGCCACGCAGGCGAAGATCGCCGCAGTCCAGAAGATCCAGTGCCAGCTGGCGTAGTCCAGGAACAGGCCTCCGCCGAGCATGCCGCCGGCTCCGGCAATCAGCGCGGAGGTGGAGACCACCGCGATGCCGGTGCCGATCTTGTGCTCCGGGAAGGTGGAGCGGACCATGCCGATGGCCAGCGGCAGCACCGCACCGGACACGCCCTGCAAGGCGCGGCCGGCGACGAGGATGCCGAAACTCGGGGCGACGGCGCTGATGACCGAACCCAGGGCCGAGAGCAGCAGCACCCAGGCCAGGATCTTGCGGCGGCCGAACTGGTCGCCCAGGCGTCCGACGAAACTGGTGGCCAGCGCCGCGACCAGCGAGTAGGAGGTGACCACCCAGACCAGCTGGGAGAGGTCCGAGGTGAAGAACTCGCCCGGGGTGTACAGCAGCTGCACCGCCATGGAGGTCTCAAAGGCCGCGACCACCTCGGCGATCACCAGGATCGCCAGCACGGCCGCCACGCTCTGCCCGGCGTGGGTGCGGGCCTTGCCCGCGGCCGCCGGTGCGCTCATGATTTCTCTCCGTCCAGGATGACGGCGGCGAGTTCCTCGGATACCTGCCCTGCGGTGCCCCAGAGCACGTCCAGTTCGCGCATCCACACGAAGAAGCGGTGGATGTGGTTGTCCAGGTCTGCGCCCATGCCGCCATGCAGGTGCTGGGTGGTGTGCACCACGCGGAATCCTGCCTCGCGGGCCAGCCAGGAGGCGCCGAAGGCCGCTTCGGCCCCGTCGCCGTCGTGATCCAGCTGCCAGGCGGCGTCGATGGTGGACAGCCAGGTGGTTTCGGTGTCGATGAACGCGTCCGCCGCGCGCAGGGCCACGCCCTGGTTGGTGGCGATGGCGCGCCCGAACTGCTTGCGCTCATTGGTGTAGGCGGCGGTGCGGCGCAGCGCTTCGGCGCCCACGCCGGACATCAGCGCGGCGGCCGCGGTGAGCAGTCGCGGACGGATCCATGCCGAGACCGTGCCGGCAGGCTGCTCGGCGCCGATCAGGTCAGAGGCCTGCAGCTGCACGCCGGTGAAGGCAAGTTCGGCGTGCTGCTGGCGGGAGAGCCCGCGGTACTCGTGAACGCTGATGCCCGCGCGGTCCTTCTCGATCAGCGCGGTCAGCTGCCCGGTTCCGGTGTGGAACTGCACCATCAGGTGGGTGGCCGAAGGGACCAGGTAGCCCAGCTCGATGGCGCCATCCAGCATCCAGCCGGAGCCGGAGGCGGTGCCGTTGACCCGGCGGCGCACCTCCGGCTGCAGCGCGGCGATGCGCACCGAGCCAGAGCTGATGCCCTCGAGCAGCTGCTCGTGGCCGCCGAATTCGGCGATGGCCAGGGCAGCGACGGCGGTGCTGATGAACGGGATGCGGCCCAGGGCGCGGCCCTGTTCGCGGGCGACCAGCGCCAGCCCAGCCATGCCCAGTCCCGGCTCACCTTCGCCCATTGGCAGCAGCGCGTCGATCAGCCCCGATTCCACGACCTGGCCCCAGAGGGCTTCGTCGTAGGCGGCGCCGGCCTGTTCCCCGGCAGCGTACAGCTCGTCGGTGCTCAGCGAGGAGAAGATCTGCGCGGCCAGGTCGGTCAGGCCCGCCTGCTCCTCGTCGAGGGAGAACTCCATGCTTGGAGCCTCGATGGTGTTGTTCATGCTCGCGGTGCTCAACGTGCGCTCCTTGCCATGCCGAGGGTGGTCCAGGCGACGATTTCGCGCTGGATTTCGGCGACTCCCCCGCCGAAGGTATTGATCTGGGCGCCGAGGTTCATCAGCGCCAGGCGTCCGGTGTCGAAGTTCCACGGGGCGTCCGAGATGCGGGTGGCGTTGCCGCCCACGATCTCCAGCAGCGAGCGGTACACGTCGATCACGGTTTCGGTGGCGAAGACCTTGGCCGCTGAGGCCGAACCCGGATCCAGCGACCCCTGGGCGGTGGTCTCCACGAGCTTCCAGTTCATCAAGCGCATGGCGCGCAGCCGGGCGGTGGAGGTGGCCAGCAGCGAGCGGACCCAGGCCTCGTCGGCCAGCGGGGTGCCGTCGGCCGTGACCTGGTCCTTGAGCCATTCGCGCACGTCGTCCAGCTGGCCTTCGCAGATGCCGCTGAAGGCCGCCAGGCCCACGCGCTCATGGTTCAGCTGGGTAGTGATCAGCTTCCAGCCCTCGTTTTCCTTGCCCACGACATTGGTGACCGGCACGCGGATGTTGTCGTAGTAGGTGGCGGTGGTGCTGAAGCCGCCCACGGTGTGGATCGGGGTGGCGGAGAAGCCCGGGTCGGTGGTCGGCACCAGGATCAGCGAGATGCCCTTGTGCTTCGGGGCATCCGGATCGGTGCGGGCGGCCAGCCAGATCCAGTCGGCGCCGTCGCCGCCGGAGGTGAAGACCTTGGAGCCGTTGATCACGTACTCGTCGCCGTCGCGCACCGCGCGGGTGGTCAGCGAGGCCAGGTCGGTGCCGGCCTCGGCTTCGGTGTAGCCGATGGACACGACCAGCTCGCCGGCGAGGATCTTGGGAAGGAAGTAGTCCTTCTGCTCCTGGCTGCCGTGGCTCATCAGGGTAGGACCGACGGTGGTCATGGTGATCATCGGGATCGGGGCATCGGCACGGTAGGCCTCGTCATAGAAGACGAACTGCGCGGCTGGGCCGCGGCCCTGGCCTCCGTACTCGACGGGCCATCCGATGCCGAGCCATCCGTCCTGGCCCATCTGGCGTTGCACCGCTGAGTGGACCGGCCCGCCGGCCTCGCCTTCTTGCTTCAAGCCTGCGCGCACCTCATCGGTGAGGAGCGCGGCGAAATAGGAGCGGAGCTCCTCGCGGAGAGACTGGATCTCCGTGGAAGAACGTAAATGCATTAGGTTGCCTTTCGTCTTTGACTAGGCGTTTACCGTCGACGACGGTGGAGCGTGACCCAGATTACTTACCGGCCGGCAAGTAGTCAACGTCTTGCGCACCGCTGGCTCTTGAGCTACTCGCGGAGGAGTTTCAAAGAGGAGAAATTTCTTTGCACGGCAGGTTGGACTCCGCGGATCCGCACGGCAAGAGTGAAGAAATGCGATTCTTTCTGGAGACCTGGAAACCGGAGCACGGATTCCTGATTCCGATCTCAAATCAGTTCCGCTCAGCACGGCGCGGGACTGGGATATCCAGGGAACAGAAACTAGAACCTTATTCCAATTCAATCGCCATTTGGCAGGGATTTCCCGGCGTGAGCGGACGCGGGTGGCGACCTTTGCAGCAATCCAGGAAACAGGACTTAAGCCTGCTTCGACCACACTTCAGCTCGCGAACAAAAGGCACTGCCGCGAGCGAAGAATCGAGAATCTTCCAGCGTCGACGGGGTGTGAAAACCCAGCGGAGCACGGTGAATGCGACCCCACGGGAACATTGCAGTCCCGGCCACTGGGACGAAAAATCCCCCGGAAATTTTTCCGGGGGAAGATCGGTGGCAGAAAACTGCCGAAACTAATGGATCGAGGGGGGTTGTCCTCGTAACAAACCCGTCGATTCGAGCCTTCGGGAGGCGGTCCGCGTTGCTCCTCGGACGAATGCCGGCCGTTGGTTCCCGCTGGCTGGCCATGAGCTATTTCTTGGTTCCATGAGTGCATGTGCCGGCCAGCGGTTCGGCAGTTTCATTTAGCCACGCAAGAGCAGCGCCCTGGCCTGCAACATGGCTTGGCCGTGGGGTCAGCGGGTTGCTGCGGCCCCGTCGAGCGCTTCGCGGATGAAGCCGTAGACGATCTCGCGGCGCCGTTCGGGCGTCATCCCGGGAACCACCATGCGGTCTTCTGTGAAAACGATCTCCCGGTGCAGCACATCCATGAGCAAAATTGCTTTCACCTGCTCTTCGTCACTCATCTCCGGGAGCATGGCCAGCTCTATGGTGCGGCGGCGATGGTAGTCGATCCGTTCCTTGATTTCCTGCGGCAGCCAGATGTTGCTGCTGCTGATCCCCAGCACGGCCACGGCATGGGAGTGCGAGAGCAGGACCTGCGAGTAGTTATAGAGGAATTCCCAGCGCTGTTGCGCGTCGGGGAACCTTTCGGGTGCCTGTTCCAGCAGCCCGTCAACCGCATCCAGCAGCGGAGAAAGTATCCCGGAGAGGATATCGACCTTGCTCTTGAAGTGGTAGTACAGCGCCGCCTTGGTGAAATCCAATTGTGCGGCGATGGCGCTGAGCGGTGTCCCCGCATAGCCGTGTTCAAGGAACAATTCGGTGGCTACTTCAAGGATCTTTTCACGGCTGCCCTGCTTTTCGCCGGACGCCTTCGTGCTGCGCTGCTCAGTCTTCACGTTTGTGGTTCCTATGCTGTGGACTCTCAACCCGATCATATCGGGTGCGTTCCGTGAAACTGAGTCGTCGATTCTCCCGTAAAAATAATTCGCCGCACCCGGCCCGCCATCATCGGCGGCCGGGTGCGGCGTTAGGTCCAGGCACTGCAAGCTAGTTCGCGGCAGCATCTTGGAGTTCGGCGGCGCCTTCCGCAACAACGGCGGCAGAGGTGGCAACACCCCGGTCCAGCACGATCTTCCCGTCGGCGAGCACCTGGAACAGCGCACCGTCAGCGGTGTTCCAGATGCGCGTTTCCAATACCTGTCCCGGGAAGACCGGAGCGGCGAAGCGTGCGGTGATCGAACCCAGGCCGCGCTCGGACAGTTGCTTGTTGCCGCGCAACAGCGCGAGGGCGGCCATGCCGTAGGTGCATAGGCCATGCAGCACTGGCTTCGGGAAGCCAACTTTGCTGGCCATCACCGGGTCCGAGTGCAGCGGATTGCGGTCGCCGTTCAGGCGGTAGAGCAGTGCTTGGTCGACGCTCGTTGCCTGCTCGATGACCGACTCGGGCTCACCCTCAGGCCACGTCCAGCCACCGGCGGCCTCCGGGCGCGGGCCGTAGCCGTTTTCGCCGCGGACAACCATGGAGGTCACGCTGGTGGCGAGCAGTTGGCCCTCGGGATCCACCAGTTCGGTGGTCAACTCGATGATGGCGTTCTTGCCTTGGTCGTAGACGGCACTCATGTAGCTGCGCGGGGTGACAATTCCCTGCGCAGTGAGTTCGCAGTGCAGGACCAGCGACTGGCCCCCATGGAGGATCTGGTGCAGCTTGAAGTCGCCGAGATGGTCCATGGACCCACCGCTGCCGCCGAGGATGACGGCGAAGGTCGGGAAGACCTTTTGCTGGACGCCAAAGGAGTTCTCCGTCGTGTACTCAATGCCATCGGTGGCATCGGGACGCCCAGCGCCGATGCTCAGCGCGTAGAGCAGTGCCGCGTCCCGGTCCCAGCTGACGGGTTCCCCGACGCTGACCTTGCCGATGTTCTCAGTAAAAATTGCCATGCTGTTGCCCTTCCGGCCCATTGCTCTATGACGCGTGTCACTTATTTCTAACAAGACTATAACTAGATTCTAGTTTTCGTCTATGGGTTGAAAGGAATTCAGGGCATCGGCATCGGGCCACTTGGACGGCGAGCACGGACCTCAGCCCAGGACGCCGGCACGGCGGGTCCTGCCGTGCACGATCGCCAATACCGTCCACAACAGCACGGGGACCACCGCAAGCTGCATCGCAACAGACTCAGGAAGCCGCATGGCAGCGGTGGACACGGCCAGCACCGCAAGGAAGGTCGTGGTGCTGGCCGCGATGCCCACGATAAATCCGGCCGAGTTCGGTCCGCGGCTCACCCGCGCGGTCGCCACGATGCCGATAGCTACCGCAGCGCCGGCAGCTATCCACGAAGCAATACTCGCACCGAAGGCGCCCAACGCCACAGCACCGGCGGCCACGATTGCCGCCATCAAGATTTTCGTCATCACCGACATGCCTACTCCGCTTCCCGCGCATCTGATCTATTCGGCCGCTTGGGCATCCATCCACGAGTTGGAACATCCCTGGATTTGCCTTGCCTTCACAATGTATCTAACTTGGTTGGTTTATTCCAGATCAGTTCAACTGTGTTTTCAGCTTTACCCTCCTACTTAAGTAGGATCGCGCTGACGCCGGGGATTTGGTATGTCCGCATCAGGTGGCGCACAACAAAGACCGGCCCAGCTCCGTTGCGAAACAGAGCTGGGCCGGTCAGGTTCGAAAGTGCAGCGGCTAGCGGCGGCTAGACCAGATCATCAGCTGGTTCTGCCTGCTTTGGCAGCTGCATGGCGGCATCCTGCGGCACCCAGACCTTCGGGGTGCGACTGAGCATGAACGCGAGCACCAGTGCGGCCAAGCCGAAGATGGCCACGAAGCCGAAGGCCTCGAACACTCCCTGCTCCCCCACCGCAGTGGTCACCGGATCCTGGTGGCGGGCCAGCAGGTAGGCGCCGACAGCGGTCGCCACGGACTGGCCGATATTGCGCACCATGGTGTTGGTTCCGGCGCTCTCCGAAGTGTGCGTCTCCGGGACCGCCTCGATCAGCACGTTAGGCAGGGCACCGAAGGTCAGGGCAATGCCCACCGAGTTGACCGACATGGCCACCAGGAAGACCAGCAGGTTGCCCAGGAAGAACATGATCGCGGCGACAGCAGCCAGCATCAGCAGCAGGCCGGTGATGAACACGAAGCGGGCATTGAACGCCTGGGCGAGCTTGCCGCCCAGCGGGGAGAACAAGTACCCCAGCAGTGCGGTGCCGCCGCTGAACAGGCCCGCTGCGGTGGCGGAGAAGCCCAGTCCGAAGCCCATTTCCGCCGGGTACTGCAGCACGTACTGGCTCGGCACCGCCATGCCGCCGATCGGTCCGACCGCGGCCAGGAAGGTGGCGGCCATCGCCAGGGCGATCTGGCGGTTCTTGAACATCTGCAGGTTCACAATCGGGCGGTGGCAATGCAGTTCCCACCAGACCCAGACGGCGACAACCACCAGGCCGCCGAGCAGCAGCCCGCCGCCTTCCAGCGAGGCCCACCCGGCCTTGGAGCTGTTGGACAGGCCCAGCAAGACGCCCGAAGCACCCATGGGCAGCAGCAGCGCGCCGGCGATATCCAGCCGTCCGGCGGTGGTTGCGCGCGGCTTGTCCCTCGGCAGCACCACGAGCACCGCGATGACTGCCAGCACCGCCAGCACACCGGCGAACAGGAAGATCCCATGCCAGGAGAAGGTGTCGATCATCAAGCCGGCAATCAGCGCACCGCCGGCACCTGCGATCAGCGCGGAGGCCCCGATCATGGAAACGCCCACGGGCAGGCGCTTCTCTTCGAGGTGCTCGCGAGCCAGGCCGAAGGCCAGGCCCATGACGGCACCGGCCGCACCCTGGATGCCGCGGCCGAGGATGATCATTTCAAGGCTGCTGCCGACCAGCGAGATCAGCGAGCCGATGGCGGCCAGGGCCAGCACCACCACCATCACCCGTCGTCTGCCGTACAAATCGCCGAAGCGCCCGCCGAGCAGCGCCGCCGACGCGGACACCAGAAGGTAGATGGTCACGACCCAGGCCACGGCGTTGGCATCCACATGGAAGTCGGCCATGAGCGTGGGGAGGGTTACGTACATCATTGAGAGCTCGAACGCTGAAACAATCTCTGTCAGCACCAGGACCGCGACTACCGCCACGAATCCCGGAGCCGATGCACTTCTCGCACTCAGCTTTGGCTCTTTAGCCTCAGACATCATTGTCCTGCCTTATCCGCGCCCAGATGGCGCTCTGAGGGGTCACCTAGGCACCCTCCGGACAGGACGCCCGGGCAAGGCCATGCGGTGATGTTCTTGCCCGAGCGGGCAGCTGCTTAGCGGGTTGCGATACCCACCGACTTGGTCCAGAAGAACTCTTCCAGACCTTCAAGTCCGCCTTCGTTGCCGATGCCGGAGTGGCCGATGCCGCCAAAGGGGCGCTCGGCCGTGGCATTGAAGGCGCCGTTGACTGCGATCTCGCCGGTCTCCATCGACTCGGCCAGGCGCAGCCCCCTTCCCAGATCCGAGGTCCAGATGTACCCCGAAAGTCCATAATCCGTGCCGTTGGCAATCTCCAGCGCATGCTCCTCGTCGCGGAACGGGATCACCGCCAGCACCGGGCCGAAGACCTCGTTCTGCGCCAGCGACCCGTCGGGGTCCACGTCAGCCACGATGGTTGGCGGGAAGTAGAAGCCGTCGGCCAGTTCCCCGCCCAGGCGCTGTCCGCCGGTGACCAGCCGGCCACCTTCTTGAAGTGCCCGTGCGACCATCGAGTCCATGCGGTCGATGGCGGCCTGGTTGATGACCGGCCCGCACATGGTGTATTCGCCGGACGGATCCCCAATCGGGAACTGCGCGGCTGCCTGCACCACCTTGTCGATGAACTGCTCGTATACCGATTCCTGCACCAGCAGGCGGGTGGGCAGCGCGCAGGCCTGGCCGCTCATCATGCCGAAGGCGAAGAACGCCGCGTGCCCGGCGGCCTTGTCCAGGTCGGCATCCTCGAAGACCAGGTTGGCGGATTTGCCGCCCAGCTCCAGGATCATCGGCTTGAAGGTCTTGGCGCAGGAGGCGGCGATCGACTGTGCGGTGGCCGGTCCCCCGGTGAAGGTGATCTTCTTGACCAGGTGGTGCTCGACCAGCGCGGCGCCGGCGGCCGGGCCGCCCGGAACGATGTTGATCACGCCGTCCGGGATCCCCGCCTCGCGGGCCAGGTCCGCGAAGACTGCCGGGGTGAACGGGGTCAGCTCGCTGGGCTTGATGACCACGGTGTTGCCCGCGGCCAGCGCGGCCGGGACCTTCATCGCTAGGGACATCAGCGGGGCGTTCCAGGTGATGATGGCGCCGATGACTCCATAGGGCTGGCGCAGTGTGTGGCCGAAGGATCCGCCGGCTCCGCCGTTGCTGGTGATCCGGCCCAGCGGCAGCTTGTCAGCCCAGCCGGCGTAGTAGCGGGTCCACTCCACCGCGGCGGCGACCATGTTGCCGGCGGTGATGCGCGGAGCCCCGTTATCGGCCATGCCGGCCGCCACCAGCAGTTCGGTGTTCGCCTCCATCAGCTCGGCGAGCTTCATCAGCTGGCGCGAACGCTGCCCGGCAGGCAGGGCCCGCCATTCGATGAACGCCGCATGGGCGGCCTGCACGGCTTGGTCGATCTGCCCGGTCGAGGCCATCGGCACCAGGCCGTTGGCCTTCCCGGTGGCCGGGTCGATGTGCTCGTGGGTGCTCTCGCCGTCCGTGATCACCTGCGCGCCGATGCGCAGGGACGGGGAAGGCAACTGGATGCCAGTTTCGATGCTCATGATGAGGCCTCCGGTTCGTAGCGCAGCATGGTGATGTCTCCCTCGGGGTGGTCGCAGAAGACCGGGCTGACTCGCATGCCGATCTGAAGCTGTGCCGGGTCGGCGTTGATGATTTCGGTGGAGAACTTCGGTCCCTCATCCCACTGCACGATGGCCAGGATCATTTGACCGGCCGAAGCGAAGTGCGCCGCCGGCGGTCGGGTGGCCACGGTGTAGGAGTACAGCGTGCCGGCACCTGAGATCTCGCGCCATTCAAGGTCGTCGGCCAGGGTGCGCGGGGCCAGCGGACGCGGGTAGAAGATGTATTCGCCCAGCGACGGCGAGTACTGGATGCGGATCTTGCGCTCGGCCAGGGCATCCCAGAACGGGCGGGTCAGCGGGGTCGGAACCGGCAGCGGCCGGGACAGGGTTTCCGGGGTGTAAGTGGTCATTGTTCTGTTCTTCCCTTTCTAGTCGCCCTGCAGGATCAGTGCGGTCTGCTCGCTCATGATGCCGCCGTTGCCGCTGACGAATGCGCGGTTGCAGTCGGCAACCTGGGCGGCGTTGGCGCGGCCCATGATCTGGCGCGCCCCGTCGATGACGTGGTGCATGCCGCCTGCCACGCCGGCCTGGCCGAAGGACAGCTGCCCCCCGGCGGTGTTCATTGGGAAGTCTCCGCGGAAGGTCAAATCGTGGTTGGATACGAAATCCATGCCCTTGCCCTTGGGGGCGAAGCCCGCGTCTTCCAGGCTCATCAGCACCGTGATGGAGTAGCAGTCGTAGATGGAGACCATGTCCACCTCGGAGCGGGTGATGCCTGCCATGGAGAACGCCTGCTCGGCGGCGTGCACCATCGGGGAGGTCATCAAATCACGCGCGTAGGTGGGGGTCTTGTACGGCACGCGTTCGCCGAAGCCGGTGATCCATACCGGGCGGTTCTTGGACTTGCGTGCCAGGTCCGCATTGCCCACCACCACTGCCGCACCGCCCTGGCAGGGCATGACGATTTCAAGCATGTGCAGCGGGTCGGCAATCATCGGCGAGTTCAGCACATCAGCCACGGTGATCGGCTGGCCGTGGAACACCGCCTCCGGGGTGGCGCAGGCGTTGGTGCGCTGGTCCACGGCGATCTTGGCCATGGCCCGCTCGTCGTAGCCGAACTCGTAGCCGTAGCGCTTGGCGATCTGCCCGTAGGGGCCGTTCTGCCCGAGGTTGCCGTAGGGGATCTCGAACTCTGCCTGCGGGGAGCCGAAGGCGTTGGAGGATGCGCCGAAGTGCATCTTGTCATCCATCACGAACGGCTTGCGGTCATCCATCGGGAAGTGATGAGTGCCCGGGAAGGTCACCAGCACCGCGTCGCACAGGCCCAGCTCCACGGCTGCCGCCGCACGCCAGATGCCGGCGGCGGATCCGGCGCCGCCCAAATCCACGATCTCCGCGAAATTCGCATCGATGCCCAGGTATTCGGTGACGGTGGACGGCACGAACATGTCCGCCTCGCCGATCATCGGGGTGACCACGCCGTTGACGTCCGTGGCCGACAGCCCGGCATCATCCAGCGCTGCCTTGGACAATCGCGCCCACTGTTCCAGGTTGAACGAGGGTTCGCGGGTGAGCTTTCGCTGCGGTGGAAGTTCGCAGTAGCCGAGGATGGCTGCTTCGCCTCTCAGTCCCATGGGGTGACTCCTTAGTGCTAATTCTTTGAAAGTGAAGTTCTTGTGTCAGGCGGCGTGCGCGCGCTGGCCGGTGAGGATGTCCAGGCCCAGGGCCTCGAATCGGCTCCCGGAACCGTGCAGCGCCTGCAGCAACCCGGCGTCCAGGATCGGTACGGGTGTTGACGGGTCGGTGAAGGACAGCTGCTGCAGGCCCGGCGGGATGCTTTCGTTGACTCGCAGCACCAGACTGGAGCCCAGCGGCCAGGAGAACAGCTGGGTCTTCGGATCGTCTTCCAGATCCGTGATCTGAGCGCCGAGCACCGTGCCCAGCACCAGCCGGGCTTGGACCGCGTCGTGGATGCTGCCGGTAATGAAATCAAGGCGCTGCGCCGGATTCTGCTCTGCGGGCTGCTCATCCCAGGGGCAGTCGACCGCGCCGGGTGCGGTGACCTCGTCGTTGCCGTCCAGGGCCAGTTCGGTCTGCACCAGCTGTACCAGGAATCCCAGTCCGGTGTCCTTGGGGTGCAGGAACAGTTCCTTCCACCACTGGTTCTCCAGGTTTTCCAGGATGGTGCGCACCCCGGCGGAGCGGGCGAGATCCTTGGCGGCATGGATATCCGCGACCTTGAAGGTGATGTGGTGCGGGTTGGCCGCGCCTGCGCTGCGGGCCAGGTGCTCGGCGATAAATCCGCCGCCGCCGGCCGGTGGCTGCAGCAGTTCCAGACGCATGCCCTCGGCCAGTTCCAGCTGGCAGGGGCTGAAGGAGCCCTGGTGGAACCCGGAGACCCAGCGCGCGCCGAGCGTGCGGTGCACGCTGTGGCCGGCGGATTGCCAGGACGGCACGGCAAAGGCCACATGGTCCAGTTCGTGGGCGCTCATGAGGCACCCCCGGCCAGGGGATCAGTAAAGTAGGGGAAGGGGCCAGCCCCTAGGCTTCGGCCTGCTCCAGACGGTGCTGGATGAGCGCCACGAAGCGGTCGAGCACCCCGTAGGCCTGTTCCATGGTCTTGTCCTGCAGGATCACCCGCGAGACGACGTCCAGCAGCAGCGCCCACACCATCACGGTGATGTCCGCGGCTTCCGCATCGTCCAGCACGCTCATTTCCGCGCGGATCGGTGCTTCCAGCGCCTCGCCGAGGCGAGCCATGACCGGTGCGACGTCCGGTGCGGTGCTGCTGCGCAGCTGCAGGATCGCCTTGTAGAAGTAGGGGTGCTTCTCGAAGCTGCTCAAGGCATTGCGCAGCCGCAGCGCGATCGCTTCCATGGTGGACAGCCCGGTATCCGTGTCCACCTTGCGCTGGGCGAAGGGCAACGCCCAGTCGTAGACCACGTTCGCGTACAGGTGCTCCTTGGAGTTGAAGTACCGGTACAGCGTGCCCAGTGCGACGTTCGCCGCGGAGGCCACGTCGCGGATCTGGATCGAGTCGTAGTCCTGCGCACGCAGCAGCTCCTTGCCCGCATCGATGATGCGCTGGCGCCTGACGGCCTGGTAGACCGGAAGCTCTGTCTGCTCCGTGGAAATGGTTCCTGCCATGTTGTGCCTCGTAAGTGGTGTGTCCCGTGGAATCCAACGGTATCACCAAGTTTTGGGCGAATTGACTGCCACCAGTAATCATTACCGGTCCTTCCAGCGGATCAGCGCGTCCAGCGCCTCGATCTGGTTTCCGGCAACCCGCAATGGATTGATTTCAAGTTCTTCCAGCTCCTCGCCCAGAGATTGGGCTACCTCGGTGATCTGGAAGATCACCTGAGCGAGCTCGTCAAGGTCGGTGGCCTCGCTGCCGCGGAAGCCCTTGAGCAGCTCGATGCCGCGCAGCGAATCGAGCATGCGGCGGATCTCGGCGGGGCTGACCGGCAGCAGACGCAACGCGGAGTCCTTGAGGATTTCCACCAGCACGCCGCCGAAGCCGACGGCCAGCACCTTGCCCCACTGCGGGTCGGTGATGATGCCCACCAGCAGCTCGTTGCCTGCAGGACGCATTGGGGAGACCGCCACGCCCTGGACTTTCGCGTCCGGTGCCAGCCGGGCCACCGAGGAGACGATGAAGTCATAGGCTTCGGACACCTCGGCGGCGTCCTTCAGCATGAGGCGCACGCCTCCGACCTCGGTCTTGTGGGCGATGTCCTCGCTGGCGACCTTCAGCACGACTGGGTAGCCGATCTCCTTCGCGGTCGCGACAGCCTGGTCTGCACTGTTGACCACGCGGCCCGGTACATAGGGCACGCCGTGCGTGCGCAGGAAGTCGCCGGTCTGGATTTCGGTCCACTGCTCGGCGCCGGCGGGCTTGGCGATGGCGTCCGGGGCCTGCAGCTGCGGTTCGGCGGCCAGCTGCGCGGTGCGCTGCCCCCACCAGACGCTGTGCCCAGCGGCTTCGATGCCGCGGTCGAAGGAGTCCGAGGCGTGCGGCAGGCCGTGCCCGGCAGCGAAGTTGCGCGCGAATTCGTTGACTTCGGTGGGAAGGAAGCTCATCGCCACCACCGGCTTGGCCGAGTTCTTCAGCTGGCGGTGCAGCCCTTCCTGGGTGGGCTTGCCCAGATCCACCATGAACTGGTTATTCGGCCAGGAGGTGTTCAGCACGACGAAGTCGAAATTCTCGTCATTGATGAACGCGTCGCCGGCCTTCGTGAGGATCGAGGGGTCCACCGAGATGTAGCCGGTGGTGTCCATCGGGTTGTTCACCGCGGCGAATTCCGGCAGGCCGTCCTCGCGCAGCTGGCGCACCGTGGATTCGGCAGGGGTGGGCAGCTGCAGTCCGGAGGCCTCGGCCTTGTCGGCAACCAATGCGCACATCGCACCGGATCCGGTGACCACGCCGAAACGCGGGCCGGGCAGCGCGCCGTAGGATTCCAGGATGCCTGCGGTGGCGACCAGGTCCTCGATATTCGCCACGCGGATCACGCCGAACTGCTTGCAGACCGCGTCGAAGATCTTGTCGTCCCCGGCCAGCGAGCCGGTGTGGGCGGCGGCGGCCTTGGCCGAGGCCTCGGAGGCGCCGGCCTTGAAGACCACAATTGGCTTGCCGGCTTCGCGGGCGCGGCGGGCCACATCCAGGAACTGCGCGGTGTCGGTGACCTGCTCCAGGTAGGCGGCGATGACCTTGGTGTTCGCATCATTCACCAGCATCGACATGACGTCGATGGCGGAGATCATCGCTTCGTTGCCCACGGTCACGGAAATCGAGGTGCCAACCCCGCGGCTTGCCATGTACGGCAGCAGGTAGATGGCCAAGGCGCCGGACTGGCTGGCCACGCCCACCCCGCCGGCCACCAGCGGCAGCTCGGTCATGTGGGCGAAGGCCGCCACCTTGGCGTGGGCGTTGATGAAGCCCAGGTTGTTCGGGCCCAGGATCAGCTGGTCGGCTTCGCGGGCGCGGTCCACCAGCTGCTGCTGCAGCGCTTGGCCTTCCGGGCCTGCTTCGCCCAGGCCGGAGGCCAGCACGATCAGGTTGCGGATGCCGCGGGCGATGCACTGCTTCTGGATCTCGGGCAGCGAGTTGGTGCCGGTGAGCACGATGGCCAGTTCCGGGGCTTCGGGAAGCTCCGCGATGCTGGCGTAGGAGGCCTGGCCGTGGCATTCTTCGGCACGGCGGTTGACCAGGTACAGTTCCCCGGTGAATCCGGCGGCCCTCAAATTCGAGTGGGCGAAGTGGGACCAGGTGGATTTCGTGTTCGCACCGATGATCGCGATGGAACGTGGTTCCAGCAGCTCGCGCAGGCGCTCCGGCGAGAGCGTCTTTGCGGTGAAGCTGTCATCGGTGATCAGTTCATTGGTCACAGCGGTCATGCCTTGGGTATCCTTTCACGGCGCGCTCCGTCGTCATCGGCGGGCGCATTTCGGGCTGGAAGCGCTCAAAGGGATAGTTGAGTCTCGGGTTTGCGGGGTAGGTGCGATAGCGGGCTGCGCCTAGCTGCGTGGCAGCCCCAGGATCCGCTCAGCAATCACATTGAGCTGGATTTCGATGGTGCCTCCGCCGATCAGCGCGGACGGGACGGAGAGCTGCGAGTTAACGGCGGCGGCCGGTGCGTGGGCGAAGAGCGCGGCGGGTCCAGTGAGCTTCAGCAGGTCCCCGGCGGTCTGCCGGGCCAGCCGTCCGTGGGCCACCTTGGCCAGCGAGGATCCGGCGCCCGGCTGCAGGCCGTTGACCTGGCGCAGTGTTTCGCGCAGGTTCATCGCGCCGATGGCGGTGCTGATTGCGGCCGCCCGTCCGAGCACCTCCAGCGCGTTCTTCCGGGTTCCGGCGAAGTTCTCTCCCGAGATCAATTCGCGCAACCCGTCTTCGGTGCCTACCGAGACGCCGGAAGAAATCTGGGTGCGCTCGTTCTGCAAGGTGGTGGCGGTGATCCGCCATCCCTGGCCTGGCTCGCCGAGCAGGTAGTCGTCAGCGACGAACACGTCATCGAGGAACACCTCGTTGAATTCGGCTTCGCCGGTGGACTGGCGCAGCGGGCGCACGTCCAGGCCGGGAGCCGACATGTCCACCAGGAAGTAGCTCAGGCCCTTGTGCTTGGCGACCTCGGCATCGGTGCGGGCCAGGCAGATGCCCCAGTGGGCTTCGTGCGCCCCGGAGGTCCAGACCTTCTGGCCGCTCAGCTTCCAGCCGCCGTCCACCTTGACGGCACGGGTGGACAGGCCTGCCAGGTCGCTGCCCGCTCCCGGCTCGGAGAACAGCTGGCACCAGATCAATTCTCCCTTCAGCGTGGGCAGCGCGAATTGTTCCTTGATGGCTTCGGAGCCGAAGGCGAGGATGGTGGGCATGGCCCATTCGCCGATGACCGAGGAGGGCTGGAGCATGTCGCGGCGGGCGTATTCCTGGGAGATGATGACCTGTTCGGCCGGGGTGGCACCCAGTCCATAGGGGGCCGGCCAGTGCGGGGCGGCCAAGCCGTTCTCGGCAAGGAAGCTGCGCCGCGAACCGCGCGAGTACCAGCGTCCGGCTTCGTGCTCGTTGCGCAGTCCGGCAGCGGTGTCCAGCAGGGCGGCGATGCGCGTGCGGAACTCGGGGTCCTGCTCGTCCAGTTCCACCTCGATCTTTCGTTCGGTGTGCAGCGCGGCCCCGCCGGCCGCTTCCAGTGCACCGGAGAGCGGGGAGTTCAGCGCGTTCAGGCTAATCGCGCGGCGCCAGTACAGGTGGGCGTCGTGCTCCCAGGTGAAGCCGATGCCGCCGAGGATGGTGATCGCTTCGGTGACTGCTTCAATGGATGGGACAATCGCTGCTTCCAGTGCGCCGGCGGTGGCCAGGTGCTGCTGGGCTTCGTCCTGCCCCACCGAGACGACGGCGGACCAAGCGGCGGAGGTGGCCATTTCGGCGGCGATGGCCAGGTTGGCGCACTTGTGCTTGATGGCCTGGAAGGAGCCGATGGGGGTGTTGAACTGTTCGCGGATCTTGGCGTACGCGGTGCTTTCCTCGCTGGCCCAGCGCATGATGCCGGCGGCTTCCGAGCCGGTGAATCCCGCGTGCAGGGCGGCGATCTTGCTGGCGCTGGCATTGCCCAGCACCGCGTCGGCGAGGATCACGACATTGTCCAGGACCAGGGTGGCTGCGTCGCGGCCCAGGTCGGTGCCTTCGGCAGGGACCAGCGAGACCCCGGCGGCTTTCGCTTCGATGACCGCGTAGCGGGTGGTGTCTTCGGCGGTGAACCCGAGCACCAGGTATTTGGCGGCCAGTGCGCCGATGACCTGAAGCTGGCCGGCGACGGCCCAGCCTTCGGAGATCTGCACGACCTTGAGCTGGTCGGTGGCCAGCACCAGGGTTCCGGTGGCTCCTTCTGCGAAGTCCTCGAGAAACGGCTGGTTGTAGGCGTTCGGTTCGGCCAGGGTGACTGCTGCGCTGGCGAGCACGGTGGGCAGGAACGGTCCGCCGACATAACGGTGCCCGAATTCCTCGATGACGATGGCGGTTTCCACCAGCGTGCCGCCCTGGCCGCCGAGCTGCTCGGGGATGTGCAGGGCATGCAGGCCGGTCTCCAGCAGTTCGGTCCAGAAGCTTGGAAGTGCACCGGTGGCCAGTTGCTCGTGCTCGTCCCGAGTAGTCAAGGTGTCGACGCTGCGGCGGGTGAAATCAACCACGGCCGACGCGAGATCAATCTGTTCCTCGGTCAACGACAATGCCATGTCCAGTGCTCCAATCAGGGGACTTCGCTCCCCCGTTCGGAATGTGACCGGGGTTACTTATCTTTAATAACTGAAACTAGACTCTAGTTTAAGTTTGTTACCTAGGCAACACCTTTCCGGAAGAAAAAACTCCTTGACATTTGCGGGAACTCGAGGGGCCTTCGCGAAGATGATTGTCCACGCGCCCCGGGCCGCTACGGCACGAGAAAACTGCCTGTGCATTCCGTCGGCTTTCGCAAGAAGCACTGCTTCAAGGCTTACCGAAATCGCTGCTACCGTTGGATCCCGCGATGCGTTCGCACATCCTCCCGACGCCATGAATCCGGATACAGAAAATGGGTACGGAAAAGCCGCGGCCGGATGGACTTGAGTCCATCCGGCCGCGGCTCTCATGGCGCCGTTGCCAGCACCAGTTGCCAGCTGCCGCTAGTTCCTATGAGTCGAGGTTCGCCCCTGGCTCGGGAACCGGCGCATCGGTCAGCGGCATTCCGCCGGTAGCAGGCACCGCAGCCGTATCCGGGTTCGCATCCACGTCCTCGGCCGGGCCGGCAAACTGGGACTGGTACAACCGGTAGTAGGTGCCCTTCGTTCCCAGCAGGTACTCGTGGTTGCCCTGCTCCACAATCCGTCCAGCCTCCATCACCAGGATGGTGTCCGCATCGCGGATCGTCGACAGACGGTGGGCAATCACGAAGCTGGTGCGGTCGCTGCGCAGCGCGGCCATGGCCTGCTGCACCAGCAGCTCGGTACGGGTATCGACCGAGCTGGTCGCTTCGTCCAGGATCAGCAGCGACGGGTTCGCCACGAACGCGCGGGCGATGGTGATCAGCTGCTTCTCGCCGGCCGACACGTTGGTGCCTTCCTCGTCGATGATGGTGTCATAGCCATCGGGCAGGGCGCGCACGAAGCGGTCCACGAAGGTCGCCTTGGCCGCCTCGATGACTTCCTCATCGGTCGCATCCAGCCGGCCGTAGCGGATGTTCTCCATGATGCTTCCGCCGAACAGCCACGCATCCTGCAGCACCATGCCCACCTTCGAGCGCAGGTCGGCGCGCGAGAGCTCGGTGATGTCGCGGTTATCGAGCATGATCTTGCCCGAGTTCAGCTCGTAGAAGCGCATCACCAGGTTCACCAGCGTGGTCTTGCCGGCGCCGGTCGGCCCGACAATGGCCACCGTGTGGCCAGGATCCGCATCGAAGGACAGGTTCTCGATCAGCGGCTTGTCTTCGCTGTAGGAGAAGGACACGTTCTCGAAGGAGACATGGCCATCGGTACGGGCAGGCAGCGTGTCCTGCGCGCGGTCCGGCTCCTGCTCTTCGGCATCCAGCAGCTCGAAGGTGCGCTCGGCCGAGGCCACGCCGGACTGCAGCATGTTGGCCACGCCGGCAATCTGGCCCAGCGGCTGGGTGAACTCGCGCGAGTACTGGATGAACGCGGTGGCATCGCCCAGGCTCATGGTGCCCGAGGCCACGCGCAAGCCGCCCACCACAGCGATGCCCACATAGGCCAGGTAGGAAACGAAGTTCATCACCGGCATGATCATGCCCGAGACGAACTGGGCGCCGAAGCTGGCTTTGTACAGCTCCTCGTTGCGTGCGGTGAAGCGCTCTACCATGTCCTCTTCACGGCCGAAGACCTTCATCAGCTCGTGGCCGGAGAAGGATTCCTCGATCTGACCGTTGAGCGCACCGGTGTTCTTCCACTGCGCGGTGAACAGCTTCTGCGCCCGGGTGCCGATGACGCCCGCGGCGACTGCCGAGAGCGGCAGGGCCACCAGCGCGATCAGCGCCATCTGCCAGGAGACCACGAACATCATGATCACGATGCCCAGCACCGTCATGATCGAGGAGACCAGCTGGCTCAGCGCTTGCTGCAGCGCGTTCTGGATGTTGTCCACGTCGTTGGTCACGCGCGAGAGCAGGTCGCCGCGCTGGCGCGTGTCGAAGTAGTTCAGCGGCAGCTTGTTGATCTTGTCCTCGACGTCCTTGCGCAGGTTGTAGACCACGCGCATGACCAGCTTGTTCAGCAGCCAGCCCGAGGCCCACGAGAAGAGCGAGGCGATGAAGTACATGGACAGCACAATCAGGATGTACTGCGAGAGCTGGGTGAAGTCGATGCCCTGCCCGGGGACGAAGTCCACCTTCGAGAGCATGTCGGCCTGGGTGTCCTGCCCGGAGTCGCGCAGCTGCGCAATGACCAGTTCCGCGGGCGTGCCCTCGGGGATGTTCTTGCCGATCAGCCCGGCAAAGATCACGTCCATGGCCTTGCCCAGGATCCGCGGGGCGATCACCGAGAGCACCACGTATACGGTGATCAGGGCGAAGACCAGCACCATGCCCAGCTTGTATGGGGACATCAGCCCGATCAGCCGCTTGGCCGATGGCCAGAAGTGCTGGGCCTTGCGCACCGGGGCGCCGCCGGACCAGTCGTCGGCTCCCGCCGCGGCTTCGAATTCATTGACGTCTGCGAGCTCGCTTTCGAGCTGCGCCGAATCGATATTCTTCTGCTTCTTCGCCACTTAGGCCACCTCCTCCACGCTCAGCTGGGATGCAACGATTTCCTGATAGGTTTCCGAGGTTTCGAGCAGCTGCTCGTGGGTTCCCCGGGCGACGATTTCGCCATGGTCCAGGACCAGGATCTGGTCTGCACCGGTAATCGTCGAGACGCGCTGGGCCACGATGATCACCGCGGCGTCCTTGGTCGGTTCGGCCAGGGCGGCACGCAGCTTGGCATCGGTGTTCACATCCAGCGCCGAGAATGAATCATCGAAGAGATAGGTGTTCGGCTTGGCGGCCAAGGCCCGTGCGATGCACAGGCGCTGGCGCTGTCCGCCGGAGACGTTGGTGCCACCCTGGGAGATCTTGGAGTCCAGCTGGCCCTCGCGTTCTGCCACGAACCCTTCGGCCTGGGCGACCCGCAACGCTTCCCACAGCTCGTCCTCGGTGGCCTCCTGGGCGCCGAAGCGCAGGTTGCTCGCGATGGTTCCGGAGAACAGGTAGGGCCGCTGCGGCACCGCGGAGATGTTCCGTGAAATGGTGTCGCGGCCCAGGTCCTTCAGCGGCACCCCGCCGATGAGGATCTCCCCTTCGGTGGCGTCGTAGAGCCGCGGAATCAGGTTCAGCAAGGTGGTCTTGCCAGCACCGGTGGACCCGATGATGGCAGTGGTCTGCCCGGGCTTCGCGGTGAAGGAGATGTCCGAGAGCACCGGAGCCTCGGCCCCCGGGTATCCGAAGGTGACGTTCTTGAATTCCACGGTGCCCGGGGTGGGCAGCTCGATCTGCCTTTCGGCGGCGTCGAGCATGCTCGGCTCGCTGTCCAGCACCTCGGCAATGCGGTCGGCGGAAACCATGGCGCGCGGGACCATCATGGCCATGAAAGTGCCCATCATGACTGCCATGAGGATCTGCAGCAGGTACTGCAGGAACGCGGTCAACGCACCGACCTCCACGTCGCCGTTGTCCACGCGGTGACCACCGAACCAGAGCACGGCGGCGGTGGACAGGTGCAGGATCATGGTGATCGCCGGGAACATCAGCACGAACAGGTTGCCGACCTTCACGCCCAGGTCGGTCAGCTTCTGGTTGGCATCGGCATAGCGTTCGGTTTCATGCTCTTCGCGCACGAAGGCGCGCACCACGCGGATGCCGGTGATCTGCTCGCGCAGCACGCCGTTGATCCCGTCGATGCGGGTCTGCATGTCGCGGAACAACGGCATCAGCTTGATGACCAGCAGGCCGACGACAATGAGCACCAGCGGCACGGATACCCAGACGAGCCAGGACAGCCCCGGGTCTTCGCGGATCGCCATGATCACGCCGCCGATGGACATGATCGGCGCGGTGATCATGAAGTTCAGCGCCATCAGGGTGAGCATCTGGATCTGCTGCACGTCATTGGTGCCGCGGGTGATCAAGGTGGCGGCACCGAACTTGTTGACGTCCTGGGCGGAGAAGGTGGCGACCTTCTCGAAGACCGCCTGGCGGACATCGCGTCCGACGCTCATGGAGGTCTTGGCGCCGAAGTAGACGGCGGCGACGGCGGTGGCCACCTGGATCAGGGCCACCACCAGCATCAGTCCGCCGGTGCGCCAGATGTAGTCGATATCGGCATTGACCACGCCGACATCGATGATCTTGGCGTTCAGGCTGGGAAGGTAGAGCGTAGCCATGGTGGTGGCCAGCTGCAATATGACTACTGCGGCGATCCACCCGGCATAGGGTTTGGAGTGTTTCAAGATGAGTTTGAGAAGCATGTGGAAAATCCTCGCTGGCATCATGCTCTCCGGCATGCTGGGCCTTCGGATTACGGGCAGCGTGATTGAAGAGCGATTGCCAGTCTAGCGCTCCGCTTGGACACTTAGTATCATCCTTCCGATTGATATTTGCCAACCAGTGATTAACGCTCGATTAACCTCAGGATTCCGGGGATGGTGGCGTTAATCATAGATTATGGAATTAACGCAAAGCGGCTTGGTTTCCGGCGGATTTTCATCCACCGGAAACCAAGCCTCAGTTACGCCTGCACGCTGCCGGGAACCTCGCTGGCGCAGTTCCCTCGGATGTACTTGGACAGGGCCACGGACGGGCGTAGGCGGCGGACAGGCCCTGGACCACGCGGCCGCCCAGCAGCATGGCGCTGGTCAGCCCGCCCAGGTTCTCCGGGGTCAGGGCGATCAGCAGCGAGCCGGCGATGGAAAGGCAGATGCCCAGGTAAAGGATTTTCGCCCGGCCCAGCCGGTCGGCCAGCCCGCCGGCGACCAAGATGAAGATGCCGGAGAACAGCGAGGTGATGGACACCGCCAGATTGGCCAGCGTTTCTTCGACGCCCAGCTGGCCGCGGATCCCGGGAATGACGTTCAGCAGGGTCTGGGCGAAAAGCCAGAAGTTGATGACTGCCAGGACGATGCCCAGCAGCCATTTGTCGGTGGGCTGCTAGGTAGTGGCGCCCGTGGTCGGTGCTGCGGACATCGTCTGCTCCCTACTCTTGTGCTCCGTTGCCCAGGTAGGCCAGTGCGGCCACCACCTGGGTGCTGGTTGCTGTTTGAAGGGTTGGGTGGATCACCGGTGCGAAGAACGGCGAGTGGTTGGCAGGGATATCGGAGGCGACGGTTCCCGCGGCCACCGCATCCTTGTATTTCTGCGGATTCACGCAGCCCACCGTCCAGTAGGCATAGGGAATGCCGAAGGCATCCGGAATGGTGCTGAAGTCCTCCGAGGCGGTGGCCGGGTCCGCATGGTAGACCTGCCCCTCGGCGAAATGGGCTTCGAAAGCCTCAGTGATCTTGGCGTTGGCCGTCTCGTCATTGCTGGTGAGCGGGAACTGGTCGTAGAACTCGAATTCCGGCTCCTTGGGCGAGCCGGCAGCTTGGCATTCGCCGCGCACAATCCGGTGGATGGAGTCGATGACACGCTGGCGGATGGCCGGCTCGTAGGTGCGGATATTCAGCAGCAGCTGCGCACGATCCGGGATGATGTTCGCGGTGGTGCCCGCCGTCAGCGACCCGACGGTGAGCACCGCGAAGTGCCCGGGCTGGGTTTCGCGGGAAACAACGGTCTGAAGCTTGAGCACAATGGAGGAGGCGAGCACCACCGGGTCCACCGAGTTATGCGGCATCGAGCCATGGGCTCCGCGTCCATGAACGGTGATCCGCAGGCAATCCCCGGCCGAGAGAATCGGCCCGGCGGTGGTCCCGATCATTCCGGCTTCGGCAGGCATCACATGCTGCGCCAGTGCCACCTGGGGCTTGGGGATCTTGTCCACCAGCCCGTCTTCCACCATCGCCTTGGCGCCGGCAGCGGTTTCCTCGGCCGGCTGGAACAGGGCAATGTAGGTGCCGGACCAGGCCTCCTTGTTCCCGGCGAGATACTTTGCCGCACCGAGCAGGGTGGCCATGTGCATATCGTGGCCGCAGGCGTGCATGGCGCCCGGAACCTCGGAGGAATACTCCAGCCCGGTGTCCTCGGTGACCGGCAGCGCGTCCATGTCGGCGCGAGCCAGGACTACCGGGCCCTCGCCATTGCGCAGGACGCCCACTATTCCGGTGCCGCCGATCAGCTGGACTTCATAGCCAAGATCTTCAAGTTCCTCGCAGATCCGCGCCGAGGTTTCATGTTCCTTCAGCCCCAGCTCGGGATTGCGGTGGAAATGCTTGTAGAGCTCTTCTTGCCATGACAGCTGTTCTTCGATCGAAGCGGTGATTTCCTGTGCAGTGCCCACTGGGTCCCCTTCTCTTCGCGCCCAGCTGCGGTTAGCCGACATGGCCCAGCTGGCTTCCGTGATTTCAATCTATCCCCCGGCTGGCCAGGCAGTCCAGCAACCGGTTGAATGCAATATTCGGCAACTTCGGCGAGCGCCGGCGGTGCTAGCGGTCCTGCTCGGTGCAGATGCAGAACCTGTTGCCCTGCCGATCCGTCGCCACTGTGAAGCTGGGCGCGTATTGGCTATCAAGTTCCGTGCTTTCGCTGCCCAGCGCTTCGAGTACCGGCTGGCTTTCGGAGAACGGGACCCAGACATCCAAATGCAGCCGGTTAGGGTTGGGGTCTTCTGTTTTCTGGAACCAGATGGCAGGCAAGCGGTGGTTCGGGTCAACTAGGCTGCCGTCCTCCTGCTGCTGGTATCCCAGGCCGGCAGCCCACTGCGCGGCGATCTGCTGCGGGTCGGCTGTGTCGATGCCGATTTCCACCGTGCGGATCAGTTCCGGACGGGAGGTGGCGCCAAGTGCGCGGGCCTGTTCGGAGATCCTGCTTGCAAGGGCGATATCCCGGGTGGTCACCCGTCCTCCGGCGTCATGGGAGGTGGTGGTGACGAAGACGCGGTTGTAGCGCCAGTCCACGTCCGGGTGGTGGTTGTCCATTTCGGCGGCCCCGGCAATATCGCTGAAGAGTTCGATAGAGGATGCCGCTGTTTTGGTCTGGAAAACGGCGGCTATGCCGCCGGGGATTTCCCGCCAATGCGGCAGGTCCTCAAGATAGTCGCTGATCTGCTGGTCACTGAGAATGTCGTTGCTGCTCATGCGTATCTCCTCCTTCAAATCACGATGGCACCGGCGCCGCTCCAGCTCAAGGAGATTTCCTGAATGCACAGGTTTCCACCAGTGCCGGTGCCACGTTGCCGAATCCAATCAGCCGGCTCACGCAGATTTGTGGAAAATTTCCTGACGAATCTTGGTCTCTGCGCTATTAGAGCTCTTGGTCTTCCTGGCTGTACTGGTCATCGGTTGATCCGTCCAGATCCGGGTCGATTCCCTGTTCTTCCTCGGGCTCGGAAGCTTCCGCTGGATCCGAGGGCAGGTGCTCGTCATCCGGCTGGCCCAGCGGCCAGGTCTTCTCCACCAGGTTCTGGTCCGGATCCTTCAGCTTGTCCACTGCATTGCCAATCGCGTCCTTGGCCTTGTCGATGAATCCCATGATTCCTCTCCTTCCCGGTGGAGTTTTCCTTCCCTCTACCGAATACCAGTGATATGCCTTTGCGGCACAGGGTTAATAGGTTGTTGCCAGATTCGGGTCAGCGCCCAGCAGGATTAACTGCGCGAGCTTCCGGCAATGCACGGCGCTGTGCCGGAAGCTCCGGCTCTGTTCATGGAATCATTCGACACCAAGGGCGTCACCGTCCGTTGGCGTCGGTGCCGGCGTGCGGATCATCCAAGGGGCTTGGCCCCCGGATGACGCGGTACATCCCGTAGCTGAATACCATCGCTCCCCAACCGACAACGATCCACAGCGGTCCCGAGGAGCTCTCGGGTTCTGCGATCAGCGCATAGATGGCGAATCCAATGGCAAACAGCCCGCCGACAATCACCAGCCAGAATCCCGGCCGGTGGCCGCTCGTCTTGCGTGCTGGGTTTTCCGTCATGGCATGTCCTTTCCGGGCCAAAGGCGTTCAGCCCGCGTCGAAACGTTCCTCATCCTGATCGGACGAGTCGCTGGTGTCCTCGTTGATCTGGCCACGGCGCGCCACGCGTTCCTCGCCAGGTTCGGCTTCTCCATCTGGTTGCGTGGTGCGTGCCGGGTTTTCCGGTTGTTCGCGTCCGCTCATGCTGCGCGCCTTTCCTCGCTCGCGGCTATGAGTTGCGCAGGGCTTCGATCAATTCAGCCTTGCGCATCGTCGAGCGTCCCTCGATGCCGATCTCCTTTGCCCGGTCCTGCAATTCTTGGACCGCCCAGTCCTCGTAGTCTCTTGCCTCGCCGCCGCGCTTTCCCACGGCGGAGCGGCCGTCACGGGCGGCGGCGTTGGCGATGCGGGCCGATTTCTGCTTCGAGTTGCCTTCCTCGCGCAGTTCCTCGTAGAGTTCCTCGTCCTTGATGCGGCGGTTGCCTGTCCCTGCCATTGCGTTCCTCCCTCGTGCGCTTGGCCAACTGGCTGGACCGTAGGATTGCTGCGGTTGTGATTCCACGGTACCTGCGCGCGAACGCGGACGACAGGGGTGCGGCCGGACTCTGCGCTGGATCCCAGACTTGCCCAAAGCGCAGTCCCAGCCATTGCTCCATTGATCATTGCTCGTCGTCGTTGCCGATGGTGAAGACCATGTTGCGCCGCTCGTATTCGCGCTGGCTGAAGGTGGCCCGCTGCACGTTGGCCACGTCATCGAAGCTGGAGCCGATGGCACCACCCATGGTCCCCAGGGAGGAGGCGAGCCAGGCCAAATTCACGTATTCAGTTATCGTGACTCCGTGGCGCAATTGATAGGCCATGTATTCCTGGTCAATGACGATCAGCGACCCGGCGAGCAGCGCCAGGAACATCAGCGCGTACATCGCCGCGGCGGCAAAGCCGACCGTCAGCACGGTGGCCACGTTGTACACCACCAGCCGTTCGCGGCGGCGGCTTCCCTGCGGGCTTTCCCACAGCCGGTTGTGCAGCAGCAGCCAGAGAGTGAGGATCAGGATGCTGGAAACCATGATCAGCGCCAGCCTCTGGCTGGAGAGGTAATCGGCCATAGACCAGATGCTCGTGTAGAACACGCCGAAGGCCCCGGTAGCGACCGCACCGGCCATGGCCGAGGAGAGCTTGGGCACCAGCCGCCAGGGACGGTTGCTGCGCACCATGCCGGCAATAAGCAGCAACCGTCCACGCACCCCCTCGATGCTGGTGATCCTGTTGTGTTCGTTCTCGCCATCGCTCCGGCTGGCATGCACTCGCAGGGCGCGCGCCAGCAGCGTGGGTCTTGCGGCGGGAAGCTGCCCGGTAGACAGTTCCCTTACCAGCTGGGCCAGTTCCTTGGCCACGGTGCGCCGGCTGGCCAGTCCCAGACTGGGCATGCTCAGTACCGCGGAGCACTCCTTGATGCTGATCACCGAGCGCACGGGACGGCCATGCACATAGTGCGGCACATCGGTCAGGTAGATGATGTAGTCCCAGCCGTATTTCTCGCGCAACCGCGGGACCTTGTCGTTCAGCGCCACCCGCCCGGTGGCACCTGTAGGCAAGGTGAACGGGGAGACATCCACTTTCCAGTCGTATTCGTGGTCATCGAGCCGGTTCAGCGCTGTTGCCAAGCGGTGCGAGAGGCGGTTGGCCAGTACCTGCGCGATTCCAGGGTCGGCTATCAGCCCCACCGTGCGCTTCTTGAGCTGTTTTTCTGCCATGGGCACCTCATTGCTGTTCGGGTCCAGGCGCGGCCTGCTTCGAACCCACCCTAGGGATTCTGAGCCAGGCATGCAGTCGGTTCCAGCGACTTGGCAGTCCACACTGGGACCGTTCACAAATCTGGGGTATGGGCCCAGACAGCGCTGAACCGTGCACGCACACCCGCACGTCGCCTTCGGCAGACTCTGGAAAACCGGTGACCTAGGACATAGAATGGAAACAAATTACCGCAATATGAAAGTTGGAATCATGTCCGAGCAGTCCACTGCCCTGCAGGCCGGCCAGCAGGCCCCTGCCTTCTCGCTGCGCAACGGCGAAGGCCAGAACGTTTCCCTGTCGGACTACGCCGGCCAGAACGTCATCGTGTACTTCTACCCCAAGGCTGCCACCCCGGGCTGCACCACCGAAGCCTGCGATTTCCGCGACAATCTCAACTCGCTGCGCAGCTCCGGCTACGCGGTGCTGGGAATTTCCCCGGATGAGCCGGAAGAGATTGCGAAGTTCGCCAGCGACGAGGCACTGAACTTCCCACTGCTTTCGGACCCGGGCAGCGAAGTAGCCAAGGCCTACGGCTCCTATGGCGAGAAGACCTTCGGGGAAAAGACCTTCGTGGGCACCCTGCGCTCCACCGCGGTTATTGGCCAAGACGGCACCATCAGCCAGATCGAATACGGCGTTGATGCCCAGGGGCATGTCAGCCGCCTGCGCGATTCGCTGGGCATCTAGCACCAGCAAAAGTGCCGTGAACTGCAACGGTCCTGCCTTCCGAGTTTTTCGGAAGGCAGGACCGTTGCAGTTTTTCGGCGGCTTAGCGGCCGGCGATCTTCACCAGCTTGTGGTTGATGAATTCATCCATGCCGCACTTGCCCAGCTCACGCCCGATGCCCGAGCGCTTCACTCCCCCGAAAGGCAGCTCAGGGTAGGAAGCGGATGGCTCATTGATGGCCACCATACCGCTTTGCAGCTGCAGTGACACGCGCTGCGCGCGTTCCATGTCCTGCGTGTGGATGGAAGCTCCCAGCCCGTAGTCAGTGTTGTTGGCCAGGGCCACGGCTTCCTCTTCGCCGTCCACCTTGTAGAGCACGGCGACCGGGCCGAAGAGCTCTTCGGAGAACGCGCGCATCTCGGGAGTCACCCCGGCCAGCACGGTCGGTTCGTAGAATGCGCCATCGCCCTGGATCGGCTTGCCGCCAGCCAACACCTGGGCACCCTTGTCGATGGCATCCTGCACCTGGGCGGCCAGGCCATCGCGGGCAGCGGCAGAAGACAGCGGGCCGAGGAAGTTCTCTGGCTGGGACGGGTCACCCACAGTGATCCCGGAGACCTGCTCCACCAGTGCCTTGGAGAAGTCCTCGTAGACCGAGGAGTCGACGATGAAGCGCTTGGCGGCATTGCACGCCTGCCCGGTGTTGCCGAACCGTGCTCGCATGCCCAGCTTGGCGGTGCGCGCCACGTCTGCGTCCTCGAACACCATGAATGGATCCGAGCCGCCGAGTTCCAGCACGACCTTTTTCAGGTTGCGTCCGGCAATTTCCGCCACGGCAGCGCCGGCACGCTCCGAACCGGTCAGCGAGACGCCCTGCACCCGGCGGTCCGCGATCATGTCCGCAACCTGCTCATTGGTGGCAAAGATGTTCACGTACGCGCCCTGAGGCGCACCGGCTTCGCGGAAGATCTCTTCCATGGCAAGCGCCGACTCCGGGCACTGCGGAGCGTGCTTGAGCAGGATGGTGTTGCCGTTCATCAGGTTCGGTCCGGCGAAGCGGGCCACCTGGTAGTACGGGAAGTTCCACGGCATGATGCCCAGCAGCGCGCCAACTGCTTCCTTGCGCACCAGTGCCTTGCCGCCGGAGGCGATTTCCAGCTCTTCGTCTTCCAGGTACTTCGGGCCGTTCTTGGCGTAGTAGCGGTAGATTGCCGCCACGATGCCGATTTCACCCAGCGCCTGCTTGATGGGCTTGCCCATTTCGCGGGTGATGATCGCTGCCAGCTCCTCGGCACGTGCCTCGTAGATGTCGGCTACGCGCTCGAGCAGGGCGACGCGCTCCTCCAGCGCGGAGACCGACCACTGGGTGTAGGCGTTATGCGCCTTGGCCATGGCTTCCTGGATCTGCTCATCGGTGGCGGTCGGGTAGGTTGCCTCGACGATGCCGGTGGCAGGGTTGGTTACCGCATACATGCTCATGCCGCTCCTTGGATTTCGCATCGATTAGTGTCCACTGCCCAGTCTGCCAGCAATGGCCGGGCAGTTGGCAAGCAGATGCGGCTGGAAGTCCAGCACTACAGCGCCAGCCGGGCTCAAGGAGTCCTTCACCTGTCGCAACCAGAGCCGACACGCTGCGTTACGCGGATGTTCCAATACAACATACAGGCTGAAAACTAACTGGATTTAATTAGCTAAGCTAACTACCTACGTTGCGCATCGAAAGGGAAGAACTCAAATGGACCACTCGCCACCGCCAGTCCAGCTCATGTGGTTCCGTGATGACCTGCGCACCGCAGACAATCCGGCGTTAGCTTCCGCCTTGTCTGCAGGACCAGTGATCGCGGTATTCATTCTTGACGAGGATTCCCCGGGCATTCGCCCATTGGGTGGTGCGGCCAAGTGGTGGCTGCACCATGGGTTGGGAAGCCTGCGGGCGTCATTGGAGGAGCTGGGCATTCCGCTTGTCCTGCTCAAGGGTTCGGCGGACGAAAAAATCACGGATTTGGCCAAGCAAACCAAGGCCCTGGCTGTTCACTGGAATCGGCGTTACGGTCAACCGGAACGCGAGGTGGATACCCAAGCCAAGACCGCACTGCGCGACCTCGGACTCGAAGCGCACAGCTACCCGGGCACGCTTTTGCACGAACCATGGGAGCTGATGACCAAGAACGAAACCGGCTACAAGGTCTTCACGCCCTTCTACAACGCCCTGCGCGACAGCACCATCAGGCCCCCACTCCCAGCACCTGCAGCCCAAGATCACGTGACCGAATCGGCAATCCCCTCCGGTCTCGAACTGGAAGAACTCGAACTGCTGCCGGCAACAACGGATTGGACCGCAGGATTGGCAGAGCGGTGGGAACCCGGCGAAGCGCCTGCGCGCCAACGGCTCGAAGAGGTCCTGGAATCAATTGCCGAAGACTATCCGGTTCACCATGACCGGCCCGATCTGGACGGAACTTCCGCCCTGTCCCCTGCGCTGCGTTGGGGGCATCTGGGCCCCCACGAGATGTGGGATGCTCTGGGCCGGCTTGCCGCTGAGAATCCCAAAGCAGCCGAAGGGGCCACCGCAATGCGGCGCCAGCTGGCCTGGCGAGACTTCTGCTGGCACCTGTACTACCATCACCCGCACCTGCCGGAGCGGAACCTTCGCGCAGAGTTCGACCACTTCAACTGGGCGTGGCCGGAGGACGATCAGCAAACCGCAGCCCACGTTGCTGCTTGGCAGCGCGGCAAGACGGGCTTTCGCCTGGTCGACGCGGGCATGCAGCAACTCTGGAAGACCGGATGGATGCACAACCGGGTGCGCATGGTTGCAGCCAGCCTGCTGGTCAAGAACCTGCAGGTGCATTGGAAGGTCGGCGAGCGCTGGTTCTGGGACACCTTGGTGGATGCGGACATTGCCTGCAATACCGCCAATTGGCAGTGGGTTGCCGGCAGCGGCGCGGACGCTGCGCCGTATTTCAGGGTCTTCAATCCGGAATTGCAGGCCAAGAAATTCGACCCGCAAGGAAGCTATGCCTCCCGATTCGCACCGCTAGCCGCGGAGCCCATCGTGGACTTGAAGCAATCACGTCTCGATGCCTTGGACGCCTATGAGCAGATGAAACTCCGACGCGATGCAAGCTGAAGAACTCCTTCCCGGCCTCGGCGCGCTGGCACGTTCCGGGCCAACTGGACAGGGCAGCTGCGGCACCTGCGGTAATTGAAGCTACGGCCGGCGTCCAATGGATAAATCATTCCAGCGTTCGGCTGCAACCAGGGATCGCGTCGCGAGACATCTCAGCAGCGCTACGCCTCGGTCCCTCACATTTCCCGAGGAACCAGCCAGCAGGAAGACGAATCCCACGGATCGACCAGGATCTTCACTTGCTGCGTGTTGTTCTGATCCGCTGCCTGCCTGCGGCTTCGCTTGCGTCCAATGCCTGCAAATAAGTCCAGCCAAGACCAATCCGTTTGCCATTTTCCTCCGAAGAACCATTACAGGGGTCCTCCCGGAACCCGCAGAACTCGATGCGGAACAGAATCCGTGTCCCAGGAAGGACTGATTGCCATGCGCACTTCGCCTAACCGCTTGCTCGCAACGATTTTCGGAGCCGTGTATCTCCTAGTCGGCCTGCTCGGATTCCTTGTCACTGCCGGCGTGGATTTCTTCGCCACAGAGGGCGGGAAGTTGATCATCTTCGAGGTCAACCCACTGCACAATGTCATCCACCTGGCTATCGGCGCAGCACTGCTTATTGCAGGGCTCGGATCCGTACGTGCTGCCAAGCTCGCCAACACCACGGTGGGCGCCGTCTATCTCCTCGTAGGCATTTTGGGGCTCTTCTTGGCTTCTACAGCATTGAACATTATTGCCCTGAACGGTGCAGATAACGTCCTGCATCTGGCCAGCGCACTTGTCCTGCTGTCGGTAGGCCTGTCCCAGGACCGGACTCCACCAGCCCATACTGCACGGTCATGAATTCCCCCGAGGCGACGGCCCCTGCCACCGAACCTGACGTGCAAGGGCGAGATGCAGCTGCGGGCTCCGTTGCCTTCGGCGGCCTATACGCCGGGATCGCTGCTCTAGGAGTCGCGGCGCTGGCCGCGGCTTCCTCCGCCAGCTTGGCATCGACGTTCGGGATCGGGTCCGCCCCGGCACCATGGTGGGCGTGGCTCGGCGCGATAGCATCCGCGGTGTGGGCAGGCATGGCGCTGGTCTACGCCGCGGCCAGCCTGCTGAAGGCAGCGCCCCCTGCCGTGAATCTCGCCGTCCCTTGCCTGGCGCTCGTCTCCTCCGTGCATTTGGCCAGCATTGCTGCTGGTCTTTGGGGGTTCCCGGAGGGAGCGAAAAATCTGGATCTCACCATTGCATCCTTGCTGCTGCTTGAACTGTCGGTGCTGGCGGTCTTCATGTGGCAGCGCAAGCGGCGGAAGAACTTTCCGCACCGGGCAGTGCGGTCCAGCAGCCTAGTTGTCCTCGGAGGCATGTTTGCCAGTTCAGTTGCGGTTGCGGCGGTTGCCAGTTTGGGGTTGGCAGCCTCGTCCGCCGGAGAACTGGCGGTACCGCATTCAGAGCACGGCATTCATCATTCGGGAGACATCGACCCGGGAATCATTCAAAAGATGAAACAGGCAGAACACCACCACTAGCCGCAGCCCGGGGGGCCAGTGCCAGGTATCCTACTGGCCCCCATAGCCGAGGATTGCTGGCTAGGCCCGCGGATCAACGATGATCTTCACGTGTTCCTCGTTGTTGTTGATCAGCTGGTCAAAGCCTTCGGAAATAAGCTCATCAAGTCCGATTCGCCCGGTGATGAACGGGGCCAGATCCAGCTTGCCGCTTTGCACCAGGGCAATGGTGTCCGGATGGTCTCCCGCGTAGCCGATGGTGCCGCGAAGGTCGATCTCCTTCAGCACCAGCTTGGGCATGTCCACTGCCGGCTTATGCCCCCAGATCGAGACGTTGACGATCACCCCGCCGGGCGCCACCGCATCCAGGAGCATGTCCAGCACCACCGGGACCGAGGAGCACTCGAATCCGGCATCCGCCCCGCGTCCTCCGGTCGCCTCGCGCACCTTCTGCGCCACGTCCCCGTCTCTCGGGTCGAAGACCTCATCGGCAACCCCGGTTTCACGCGCCTTGGCCTTGCGGGCCTCGGAAAGTTCCGAGATGTAGACCGTCAGTCCCTTGGCCTTGAGCACCGCTGCGGTCAGCAGTCCGATCGGGCCGGCCCCGCCCACGATGGCCACCTGCCCGGCTTGGGCGCCCGAGCGGACGAAGGCGTGGTGGGCCACGGACAGCGGCTCGATCAGCGCGGCTTCATCCAGTGGGATCTTGCCGATGGGATGCACCCAGCGGCGTTCCACGACGATTTTCTCCGATAGCCCGCCGCCGCGGCCGCCCAGGCCGATGAAGTTCATGTCCCGGGAAAGCTGGTACTGCTGGCCTTCGCCGGTGTCCACATCCTCGTGGATGATGTAGGGTTCCACCACGACGTTCTCGCCGACTTCGAGGCCGGTGACGCCCTCGCCCAGGGCGGTAATGGTTCCGGAGAACTCATGGCCCATGGTCACCGGCGCGCTCTCCCCCGAGATCGGGTGCGGATGCCCGGCCGGCGGGATAAAGATCGGGCCCTCCAGGTACTCGTGCAGATCGGTGCCGCAGATGCCGCACCAGGCCACGTCGATGGCCACCGTTCCGGGCTTCAGCACCGGCTCATCGATGTCTTCGATCCGGATGTCCTTCTGGTCGTAGTACCGTGCTGCTCGCATGGTCCCCCCTCGATTCTTCCTGCCGGTTCCCGGCCAGCCGGATGCCGGCCGGCTCTTCCATCACCCAAGCTACAGCGGCCATCAAGGTTTGGGAACCGTTGCAAGAGGTTTCACCCGAGGGCTCCAGCAAACCATCCAGTCAATGCCCAGCCTGCGGCGCACGGTCTGGCTGCCGGCGCACAATGGACTATGGACATCATGTCGGCGGCGCAGCGTTCGCGGCTCATGTCGCGCATTTCCAGCAAGAACACCGGACCGGAATTGGCCCTGCGCCGATTGCTGCATGCCGCCGGGTACCGCTACCGTGTGCATGGCATCCTGCCCGCACGCCACGTTGCCCAGTTGCGCTCTTCGCATCCGGAGATCCCGTTGCGGGGCGGTAAGCTTCCCGGATCCCCGGACCTCGTCTTCAGTGCCCGGCGCAAGGCGATCTTCGTCAACGGATGCTTCTGGCACGGCCACGACTGCCCTGTTGGCCAGCGCCGCCCCGCGTCCAATACCGGCTATTGGCATCCCAAGCTGGATGCCAATATCGCCCGGGACCAACGCAACCGCAGTGACCTTGAAGCGCTCGGCTGGGAATCGCTGGCATTCTGGGAGTGCGAACTGAAAACCATGGATGACGTCCTGCGCAGGGCAGCAAGCTTCCTCGGCCCCGTCCGCATCGCACAGCGCGGCGCCACCGCGCAGGATCCGCCCCAGGGCACCGGCGTTGGCTAAGATCGGAGAGTCCACCCTGCCGATATCGAGGCCGCCGCTAGCGGTTAGCCGAACCAACACGTTCCCCGAGGTCCATGAAATCCAGCACCCCCCGCTTCGAAGTCCCGGTGCTCCTGGGAACCCAGACGCTGTTCAATATCGGCTTCTACGCTGTGGTTCCCTTCCTTGCCGTAGTGCTAGCCAACGACTTCCTGCTGGCAGGTACCGCGGTGGGCCTGATCCTGGGTGTCCGGACCTTCGCCCAGCAAGGACTCTTCCTGGCCGGAGGCAGCCTGGCCGATCGCTTCGGCGCCCGGCGCATGATCCTCATTGGCTGCGCGGTACGCGCCGCAGGGTTCTCCACACTGGCGGCCTCGCTGGCCTGGGGAGAACCGAAGCTCTGGCTATTCATCCTCGGCACATTGCTCACCGGATTCGGCGGAGCGCTCTTCTCCCCGGGCCTGAGCATCCTGGTGGGCGCGGCCCAGACCGCACGCGACAGGGGCCAGGCCACAGGAGCCAAACGTGCCTCCCTCTTTGCCTGGCTGAGCATTACCGGAGAGATCGGCGCCGTGACCGGACCGCTGGTCGGGGCTGCACTGTGGGGCTGGGGGTTCGCAACAGTTGCAGGCTTCGGGGCGCTGTTCTTCATCGCCATCGGATTGTTCCTCGCTGCAGCCTTGCACCGTCCCGCCCCGGACAGTTATTCGCGCGATCGCTCGGAAAGCCCGGCACAGCCGAAGCACCAGCCCGGCAGCCTGCGGCGCTGCCTTGCGGACCGGAAGTTCGTGGCGTTCTGCGCCTTGCATGCCTCGGACTTGCTGGCATACAACCAGCTCTATTTGGCCATTCCCCTGGAATTGCAACGCACTGGCATGCCCACCCAGTGGCTGGGACTGGTATTCGCTTGGATCTCTATACTGACCTTGGGCTTGCAATTGCCCGTCGCCTGGATCGCTGCACGGATCGGCGCGGCGGCGACCCTGCGTTGCGGGTACTTCTCGAGCGTTTTGGGATTTGGCGTGCTGGCGTTCCTCCCGGCCTCTGCCTTCGGCGAGCAGACTGGTCCGATCCGCATTCTGTGCGCGGTCACTCTGCTGGCTTTGGGGCATATGAGCGTGCATCCCACGGCCTTGTCGTTGGTTCCAAAATTCGCCGGGCACCGCGCCACTGGATCCTACTTCGGCCTGCTCGCCAGCTGCGGCGGCCTGGCTGTGCTGGTGGGGAACATGCTGGTCGGCTGGCTGCTGGCGCAGGCCGGCCAGGATCTCATCCCCGGCTTCCTGCCTTGGCTTTTCCTCATGCTCCCCTTGGGCCTTGCTGCTTGGCTCGCCGCATTACTCGTGCGACGCTCAGGTGTCCTTGCCCAGGGTGCATGAACTGCGACACATGACGCTTAATCTGCGAAAAATTTCCATACGGCACCCCAACTTTGCACTACTCAGCTTCAACTCTTACAGAACGCTGCGCGGGTGCTTTCCTTCCGGTTTTCAAGCGGGGTAATTATCAGCAAGACAAGGCCGCTAATTAGGGTACGCTTACCAAGGCACTATTGCATTAGATGCCAATCCATCACGTAATGCCGAAGGATTTCCATGAAACTTGGACGATTGAGCGCTGCCGCAGGATTCGCGGCCCTTGCCCTCGCGCTGGCCGCCTGCAGCTCCACCTCCGCCAGCTCCGCTCCGGAGAAAGCAGCGGACCCGGAGGCCCGGGTAGTCGTGGCCAACTTCCGTGCCCCGGTCTCCAATTGGGCGCTGGAAAGCGACGACGCCTACGTGCTCTCCATCGCCGGCTGCCTGGAAACCCTGGCCAAATACGACCAGGGAACCAAAACCGTCGAACCGATGCTCGCTACCTCCTGGAAGCAGGCCTCGGACACCGAATGGGACTTCGAGCTGCGCAAGAACGTAGAATTCCAAGATGGCACCATCATGGATGCCAAGGCCGTAGCCGCTTCACTCAACCATGTGCTCAAGGCGACCGCACCGGCCCGTGCGGTGAACCCCAAGACCATCAAGAAGGTCGAAGCCCTCGACGCTGATACCGTGCGGGTCACCACCCCCGGCGCGGATCCGCTGCTGCCCTACCGCATGGCCAGCGTGAACGCAGGTGTGCTCTCCCCTGCCGCGTACACCGGCAAAGGCATCGATCCGATGAATCATTGCACCGGGCCTTTCGCCCCGGTCTCCGAAAAAGCCGGGCAGTCCCTGACCTTGGACCGCAATGAGAATTACTGGGACGGCGAAGTGAAGCTGGCTGGCGGAGAAATCCGCTACATCACCGAAGGCGCCACCCGTGCCACCCAGGTGCAGACCGGCGAAGCGGACATCTCGATGTCCATCCCGGCCACCAGCCTGGCTACCCTGGAGGCCGATGACAAGATCAGCGTGCTCAAGGCCGATTCGCCTCGCACCTCGACCCTGTACCTGAACAACTCGCGCGCTCCATTCGACAACCCGGAGCTGCGCAAGGCCGCCACCATGGCCTTGGACCTGCCGGCCATGGCCGCGAGCATCTACGAGGGCGCTGCGCAGCCTGCCACCGGCCCCTTTGCCCCGAGCGAGCCTTGGGCCAACCCTGACCTGGCCGTACCGCAGGTGAATATCGAAGAAGCCAAGAAGCTGGTGGAAGCCTCGGGATACCAGCAGGAGAAGCCGCTGGAAATCATTGCGATCACCGAACGCGCGGAGTTCGCCGGGGTAGGCGCCATCATCCAGGAGCAGTTCAAGCAGATCGGTTTGCAGGCCAACGTATTGACCAAGTCCTACGGCGCCGCGGAGCCCGATGTGCTGGCCGGCAAGTACGACATGATCCTCAGCCAGCGCAACCGGATGATCGACATCGCCGACCCGATCGGCTTCCTGCAGTCCGACTACACCTGCGAGGGCGGCTACAACCTGAGCCAATACTGCAACGAGGACTATGACAAGCTGGTCGGCCAGGCTCTGGTGGAGAAGGATGAAACCAAGCGCCACGACCTGTACCGCAAGGCAGGCGATATCCTCGCCGAAGACGCCGCGAACGTCTGGCTGGTCAACGAGCAGGCTATCGACGCCGTGGGAGCCAAGGTCCAGGGCTACGTCCAGGACCCGCTGACCCGCTACGTGCTGACCAAGGATCTGGCGAAGACCAGCTAGCGTGTCTCCTCTAACCACCATGCTGCGCCGGGTCCTGGGACTCGGCGCAGCAGTCCTGCTTTCGTCCTTCGCGGTATTCCTGGTCCCCTTTGTTTCCCCCGGGGACCCCGTGCGCTCCTTGCTGCGCGCCCGCATGGACATTGGGGCCGCCGACGAGGCAACGGTGCAGGCCTACGCAGAGCAATTCGGCCTGCATGACCCGATGCTGGTGCAATTCGGAAGGTGGCTGGGCCGGTTCGCCACCGGAGACATGGGCATCTCGCATATCAGTGGTACCCCGGTAGCCGACCAGGTGCTCCCGGCCATTGGCGTCACCCTATCCTTGGCCGGCAGCGCCCTGCTGGTGGCCATAGTGGCCTCCATCCTTTTGGGCGTCGCTTCGGCAACCCGCGCCGGGCAATGGCCAGATAGGCTCATCACCTCCATCACCCATGCGCTCATTGCGATCCCTGAATACGCGCTGGCTCCGCTGCTGGTGCTGCTCTTCGCGGTGCGCTTCTCGCTGCTGCCCTCGGCCGGGTTCGATTCCCCTGCCTCGTTGGTGCTCCCGGTCTTCATTCTGGCCTTGCGCCCCATCAGCTTCTTCACCGTCGCGGTGCGCTCGGGGGTGTGCCAGGCTTTGGACTCCGAGCATGTGCTGGCGGCCCGTGCCCGCGGGCTGAGCAGCACCCAAGCATTGGTTCGCCATGTGGTTCCCCATGGATTGCTGCCGTTGTGGACCATGGTGGGTGTCTGGTTTGCCGGGTTGCTGGGCGGGTCGGTCATCGTGGAAGTCATCTTTGCCATTCCCGGCATGGGCAGACTGATTTTCGACTCCATCGTTGATGCCGATATCCCGGTAGCCCAGGGCGGCGTGGTGGTTGTCGTAGCCTGTGCCGTGGTGGTGTCCGGAATCGTTGACCTGGTGCACAAGATCAGTGACCCCAATGTGAGGATTGGTGTACGGCATGGCTAGGAATCATTCCAGGGAAATCCTGCTTTCCCCTCCCGCGTTCATATTGCTGGCAGTGGTCATCCTGACCATCGCCGCCCCGTGGATTTCCCCTTATGATCCCAACGCCCAGAGCCTGGCGGACCGGTTGCAGGCACCCAGCCTGGCCCACTTGCTGGGCACCGATGCCCTGGGCCGCGACACCTTGAGCCGGGTGCTGCATGGTGGCCGGTTCTCGCTATCGGTAGCACTGATCACCACGCTGTTCTCGCTGCTGGTGGGCACCGCACTGGGCCTGCTCAGCGCGGTGCGCGGCGGCTGGCTGGATGAGCTCTTCCTGCGCGTGAACGACTTGCTGCTCGCGTTGCCCGAAATCGTGATTGCGCTGCTGATCATCGCGGTCATGGGTCCCGGATTCTCCACCATGGTGCTTTCCGTGGGCGTCGTGGCATGGACCCCCACGGCACGGTTGGTGCGCTCCATGGCGGCCCAGGCATTGAGCACCCACCATGTCGAGGCCTCCAAGCATGTGGGTGCTTCACGCTGGTTCATCCTGCGCCATCATGTCCTGCCCTTCGTCGCGGGTCCGGTGCTGGCCCAGGCCGCTTTGCGCTTCGGCCTGTTGCTCGTATTGCTCGGCTCATTGTCCTATCTGGGCATCGGAGTCCAGCCGCCGCAGTCCGACTGGGGTTCGATGCTGGCCGAGGCCCAGCCTCATGCGATCCGCTCCCCGTGGGGCATGACTGCGCCGGGCGCAGCGATCTTCCTGGTCAGCTTCTGCGTTACCCTGCTGGGCAATCGCATCACCCACGTGCTGGGCGGGCAGGACGTGCTTGCTACCGAGGCCAAGGCGGAAATCCATGACTAGAGAACTTGAATTCATTGATCTCTCGGTCAGCTCCGGCGATCAGCGGTTGCTTTCCGAGGCACGTGGCGCCTTGCGAGCCGGGGAACTGGTGGCGGTGGTAGGGCGTTCCGGTTCCGGCAAGACGCTGCTCACCAAGGCGATTATCGGCCTGCTGCCCCAGCAGCTGCGTGCTGAGGGGAAGATCCTGCTTGATGGCCAGCGCCTTGACCAGCTGGACGAGAAAGCCATGGACTCGGTGCGCGGACGACGCATCAGCATGCTGTTCCAACAGCCTAAGCGCGTGATGAACCCGCGGTTGACCATCCGCGCGCACCTGCTCGAGGCCTTGGGAGCCCACGGCTGGGGCAAAGCCCGCCAGCATGAGGATCGGGTGCTGTCCTTGCTCGAGGAAGTAGGCCTGTCTCCCGCCAAGCAGATTGCCGGCAAACGCCCGGACCAGCTCTCCGGCGGGATGGCCCAGCGCGCCATGCTTGCCATCGCCCTAGCCGCTGATCCGGAGTTCATCCTGGCCGATGAACCGACATCATCTTTGGATTCGATCCTCAAGTCCGAGGTGCTGCAATTGCTGCGCCGCAAGCAGCAGGAGCGCGGCGTAGGCGTCCTGTTCGTTACCCATGACATCGCCAGCATCCAGCACATCGCGGATCGCGTTGTAGTAGTCAGCGACGGTCAGATTGTGGACCAGTGCCCTACCGCGCTGATCTTCTCCAAGGACCGCCACTCCAAGACACGCGAGCTGGTCGAAGCCAGCTTGCCTCCTCTGCGCACGCTCCGTGCGACGGATTCGGCATGCTTGCTCGAGGCGGTGGACGCGGGCAAGAACTATACGCGCCGCGCAAAAGGCCCGGCAGCATTGAACCCCACGAGCTTGCGCCTGCACGGTGGCCAGGTCGTGGGTGTGGTGGGCCGCTCAGGTTCCGGCAAGAGCACCTTTGCCAGGCTGCTGGCCGGGTTGGAACAGCCAACCACCGGTCGGATCATTCAGGCGCGCCATAATGGCGAAGCAACCCGGGTGCAGGTCATTGCCCAGGAACCGTATTCTTCCTTCGATCCCCGGCTTACCATCCGCACTTCGATGAGCGCGGCGGTGCACCGGCTGCCGGCAATCCAGGCCGGTGAGCGCATGGCGCAAGCCATGGCCCAGGTGGGATTGCCCGAGCAATTGCTGGATCGCAGGCCGGGCCAGTGTTCCGGCGGCCAGCTCCAGCGACTGGCTATCGCACGTGCGCTGCTGACCGAGCCGCAGGTTTTGATCTGCGATGAATCCACCTCGGCACTGGATTCGGTAGCCCAGCGCCACATCCTCGACCTGCTGCTTGATTTGCGCGAGCAAATGGGGCTGAGCCTCGTGGTCATCTCCCACGACATGGACGTGATCCGCTATGTGAGTGATGACGTGGCAGTGTTCTACGAGGGCGAGCTGGTGGAGCATCGCCCCCTCGACGATTTCCTGGCTGACCCGGAACACCAGCACAGCAAGGACCTCGTGGCCGCGCTGGACATCACCGCTGCGCTTCCTTCCGCCAGCTGATTTCCGCTTCCGCAAGAAAACCCGGAAGTCTTGTGCCCTGATTCGGACGGCTTATAGATTGATGGACTATGACCGACAGTTCACAGAAGAATCCGTCCATCACCCGCCGGTTGCCATTGCTGTTCCTATGCGCGGCCTTGTTCCTTTCAGGCTGTTCGGCTCCAGCCCCGGAATCCGGCGACGACCAGAAGCCAGCTTCCGACAGCACCCGGCTGGCCAGCGTAATTGAAGCCGGAACGCTGAAGGTCTGCACCACCGGGGACTACCGGCCGTTCACCTACCTCGACCCGGAGACCGGGGAATGGTCGGGAATCGACATCACGATGGCCAAGGATCTTGCCGAGTCCATGGGCGTCGAACCCGAGTTCATCCAGACCTCATGGAAGGACTTGATGCCGGACTTCCTCTCCAAGTGCGACATGGCAGTAGGCGGGGTTTCCATTTCCATGGAACGTGCCCAGCAGGCCTACTACAGCGAAGCCACACTGGACGAGGGCAAGACACCCATCACCCTGTGCGAGAACGTGGAGAAGTACGACACGATCAAGGAAATCAACCAGCCCGGGGTCCGTTCCATCACCCCGATCGGCGGCACCAACGAGAAATTCGCAGACTCGAATTATCCCGACGGGGAAATCATCCGCTTCGAGGACAACAACAAGATCTTCGATGAGATCATTGCCGGACGGGCGGATGTGATGACCACCGATGCCTCCGAAACCCGGTGGGTGGCCAATGAGCATCCCGAGCTGTGCGCAGTGCACCCGGACAAGCCGTTCAACTTCTCCCAGAAGGCCTACCTGCTGCCGCTGGGTGATGACGAGTTCCAGGAGTACGTGAACCAGTGGCTGAACATGGCCAAGAACGACGGGGCGCTCGCCGCGGCCGAGAAGCCCTGGTTTGGGTAGGTTCGAAGCTAGAACATGACAATAAACCGGCGGCTCCACCCAATGCAGATTGGACGGAGCCGCCGGCGTTGCTATTCAGCTGGCGTGATCAGTTCTCCCAGAACGGGTAGTCGATGTAGCCCTTGGGACCTTCGGTGTAGAAGGTCGCGAAATCCGGTTCGTTCAGCGGCAGCTGTTCTTTCCAGCGGCGCACCAGATCCGGGTTGGCAATCGCAGGGCGGCCCACGACAACGGCTTCGCCCCAGCCTTCGGCAGCCACGCGAGCGGCTTCCTCATAGGTGGTGATCTCAGCGAAGCCGGTGTTCAGCAGCACCGGACCGCCGAATTCCTTGCGCAGCGACTGGACCAGCTCGCCGGCTGGGTCATGGTGCAGGATGCTCAGGTTGGCCAGCCCCAGTGGCGCGATGCCCCGAACCAGCGCGGTGTAGGTAGCCAGCACATCCGCGCGATCGCTTTCCACCGCACCCTGGACATTGTGTTCCGGCGAAATGCGCAAGCCGGTCTTGCCAGCGCCAATGGCGTTGGCCACCGCGGTCACTACCTCGATGACAAAGCGGGCCCGATTCTCCGGGGAGCCGCCATAGCTGTCGGTACGGGTGTTGGCCGAAGGTGCCAGGAACTCGTGCAACAGGTAGCCGTTGGCACCGTGAAGCTCCACGCCGTCGAATCCGGCGGCGATGGCGTTGCGCGAAGCAGTCACGAATTCCTCGATGATCCGTGGGAGTTCTTCAGAACCCAGTGCATGCGGAACCGGGTAGGCGTGCTTTCCGGTGTAGGTGCGCGACTCGCCCTCAACCGCGATGGCACTGGGTGCTTCGACGTAGTCGACACCGGTGGTTTCCGGGTGGGTGACGCGGCCAGCATGCATGACCTGGGCGACGATGAGGCCGCCTTCGGCGTGCACCGCGTCGGTGACCTTCTTCCAGCCGGCAATCTGCTCCTCGGTGACTAGGCCCGGCTGGCGGACGAATCCCTGGCCGGCAAAGCTCGGGTAGGTGCCCTCGCTGACAATCAGGCCAAGGGATGCGCGCTGGCGGTAGTACTCGACAACGTCAGCGTTGGGCACGCCGTCCTTACCTGAACGGGAACGGGTCAGTGGTGCCATGACCAAACGGTTAGAGAGCTTGAGGTCGCCGAGGGCGAGAGGGGAAAACAGATCCATGGGATAAGACTCCTGAAGTGGAATTTGTAGTTGCATAGTCCAACTAGGTTTTCCGTGGAGGTATTCCAGTTCGGCTGGAAATATGAGCTGGCTAACGGCCAGGGCAGTCTGTTGAACAAGGTCCAGTGAGCAGTTTCCCCGCTGTTATCGCGGCATTCTGTGCACCCGATCGGCAGTGCGCGCCATGAACTGCTCATCATGGGAAGAGAACAGCACCGCTCCCCCGCGTTCAAGCACCGAATCGATGACCTCGTTCAGGATTTGAAGCCCCGCCGAATCCAGCGCCTCGGTTGGTTCATCCAGCAGGAGCAACTGCGGTTCGCGCACCAGCACGGTAGCCAAGGCAACAAGCCGTCGGGCCGAAGCCGGCAGCTCATAAGGATGGGTCTGGGCATAGGATGCCAAACCCAATTGCTCAAGAATTTGCGGCACCCGGGCGCACTGAATGCCCTTCTTGGGAAGGCCAAAGGCAATCTCCCGGGTCACCGTCCGCTCGAACAGCTGGGCCGAAGGATTTTGCAGGAGCATCCCGGAATCGGCTGCCACCCGCAACTTGCCGGCAATTGGCTTGAGCAGGCCCGCGGCGGCTTTGAGCAGTGTAGTCTTGCCTGTTCCGTTGGCACCGGCAAGCCCCACGCATTCTCCTGCACGGACTTCGAGATCGAGGTCGGAGATGACCGGGGCACTCGCGCCCTTGTATCCGAGTTGCACTCCGGCAAAGGCCAGCAGGGGCTTTGCGAAGGCTAGTGCGACGGATGCTCGAGTCGGACTGGAAGACAACGAAGTAGTTCTGGCGGTTTCAGCCGCAGGCCGCAAAGTTCCGTCCGCCAAATTCCACAGGGCATCTGCTTCAGCTTCCCATGCTTCAGTGGTGCGGGTTAACACCACTAGCGCGGTGCCTGCGGCACGCAGCCGGGTGATCATCTCCGTCACTGCTTCGATTGCCTTGGAATCCAAGCCTGCCAGCGGTTCATCCAGCACGATGATGGTAGGCATGGCTGCTGACAGCGCGGCCAGGGCGACCAAGCGTTCTTGGCCTCCTGAAAGCTTGGCAGGATCGCGTTCCAGCAGATGCTCCAAGGACAGCCGTGCTGAAAGCTCGGAGATGACCTCGGCCATCTCTTCGCGGGGCATTCCTTCGTTCTCCCGCGCGAAGACCAGCTCTTCTGCAACTGTCTGGCGAATCCTCGAAAGGTAGAGAGCGGCATCCTGGGGCAGCAATCCCACGTGCCTGGCCCAGCCGGCGACGTCGATTCGCGCCGAATGCTCCGGCGAATAATCAATCCGTTGACCCGCCAGGATAAGTGTTCCCTCGCACCGATCGGCTCCCGGCCGCGGAAGCATGCCGGCCAGCACCTCGCCCAATGTGGACTTCCCGGAACCCGAATCCCCCGCAATGACAGTCAGGGACCCCGGAGATAATTCCAGCTCGATTGCGCGCAAGGTATCGCGATCCGCGTCTGCGTAGCGGAAGCTTCCCAGCCTGAGGTGCAGCGCCGCGGTGGTTCCGGCGTGTCCACGGTGATCCATATCCATCATGCGGCTCCTCCGAATGGCATCAGAATCGCTACCGGCACCAGCACCGAGCTCAGCAGGGCAACCCAGCGCACGCCCCGCTGGATCTGCGAGTCTGCGACTAGGCGCAATCTGCTGTGCTCACCGCGGGCCGGGAAACCGCGCGCGGCCAGATGAACCGAACGGTCATGGGCATCCTGCACCGAGGAAAGTACCAGCGGCACAGCACGCAGCCTCAGGCGCTGCAGCCACCCGGCCAACCCACGGCCGGTCCCTGCCTTCCGCAAGGCTTGGGCTTCGCCGATGGCATGCTGCTTTTCCATCATCTGCGGAAGAAGGAACAACGTGGATGCCAACAGGTATCCCGCCTGTGGTGGAGCGGGAGACAAATCAATGGCTGCCACCAGTTGGTGCTTATCGATGAGCAAACCGCAGAGCAAGCCGACCACCACCAGCACCGCTGTGCGCAAAGCCAATGCCGCTGCAATCTCTACTCCCTCACGCGTCAGGCTGATTGGTCCCCAGGCAGCAATTACCGGGGAAGAATCCCGGGACGCCAATCCATGGATCATCAGCAAGGACAGCATGGTTGGAAGCATGATTGCACCGCTGAGCGCCGCGAGCTTGCGAGCCTTGCCAGCCACCGCGCCAATGGCCAGGCACATCACTATCACCGCGCAGCTCAGCCACCAGACGCTGGCAGCCGTAGCTACGGCAACCGTGAACAAGGCGAGGCAAAGCACGGTAAAAGGGTGCAACTCGGTGATGCGGCGCTTCATCGGTGTACTACTTGTTTCCGCTCTTGCCCAGCACGTTGTATCGGCGGATGAATTCGAAGGAACCGCTCAGGCGCTTCGGCAAGGCGAAGATCAGCAGCGCCGCGATGAGGAAGACAATGGCCTTGTCTCCTGGATCCGAGATCAGTGCCTGCTTGGTGACTGCGGAGAGCAGCGAATCACCCATGGAACGGAAGGCTGCAACTACTGCGCCGGTACCGACTCCCGAGGTTCCGCCGTAGACGAACGCGGCTACCGGGGAAGAGATCACGCCCACCAGCACACCGGAAACCAGACCTGCGATTGGGGCAAGGTATGGCCGGCGCAAGGCGCCGTAGCGGGCGGCAGTTCCGGCAAGGAAACCGACCAGCGCGGCTCCGGCTGCGAATGGCAAGACAGTGGGAGCGAACAGCGACCAGATCAGGGTGCTGAGCACGCCGGTGGCGGCTCCGGCACGGCGTCCGGCCAGGAAGCCCACCAGTACGGTGCCTATGGAGTCCAGGTAGAGCGGGACCATGACGGATCCGACGAATTGGCCGAGGATGATGTTCAGTGCCAGGGCGACCGGGATCAGCGTCAGGGCAGAAACTGGCAGATCCGGCAAGACTGCGAGCAGCAGCAGGATGGCAGCGATCAGGTAAGCGGCGAAAGTTGCCAGAGCAACTCCCTGGCCCAGCCCTTCGACGATTCCCGCCGGTTGGGTGATGACCAGAAACAGGTAAGTTCCAACGAGAAGCAAGGTTCCCGCGGCACCAAGCACCCGGCGGCGCAGGAGCTGGGTAGGTGATGCTTCGGGCAAGAGAAGATTCCGTGACATGATGAGGCAATCCTGGGGATACGAGTTAATTGCGCGCAGGATTGCTCCCGCAACGCGCGAATGGCGGGTCTATGTCACCTCGACCCGGTAGAAGAGTCTAGCCCACCTGCCTGCGCTCAGGAATTCTCATTGAGTTTTCTTGCAAGCGCACCGAGTCGTTGGACCAGCTCGGCAAATCCCGCCTCGGGATTATTTGCCACGACCACGTGTGCATTCGCCGGTTTGCCCCACAGCCCGCGGAAGTCAGCCACTGTCGTGCCAAAGAGCAATGGTGAATCTGTTTCTACGTCCACCGTTGCGGGGCGGGTCTCGTAGTCCAGCGTGCCGGCGGCAACGCCAGCGGCAAAGAAGTCGTGCACGTGGGCGATATAGCCCTGGTCGTATTGGCGATGGAACTCGAAGTAGAACCGCAGGGCGTCGGAGAGATAGCGCACCAGTGGATTCGAGGACTTGCTCAGCGTTCCTTCCGAGTCGCTAGCCTGGACAATTTCCGGTTCAGCGCATCCGGCTTCAATGGAGAGCTTCGTCAGGAAGTCCGGCTGCATTTCGAAGCGCTCCGTGGTGTCCAGAGAGCAGACAATCGGTAGCTTCGATGAATCCAGTCCTTGTTCAGCTGCAGCGGTGTAGGCCGCAAAGACTTCCTTTGCTGCATGCGGGTCCACATGGGTGTTCCACTCGGCCGTCGGCGTGGTGTTGCCCTGGTAGTAGAAGGCACCGCCCATGATCACTACCTTGCGCAGCAACCATGGAAGACGTGGTTCGCGGCGAAGTGCCAGAGCGAAGTTGGTCAGTGGCGCGGTGAGAAGGACAGTCAGTTCGCCCGGGGTGCGCCGCGCAGCTTCGATCCAAAAATCGATGGCATCGAGATCCATTGACGCTGGGGTCGCCGGGGCGGGAAGAGTCGCGTAGCCTACGCCCTGTGGACCATGGGTTTCCGGCGTCGTCACCAAAGGGATTTCTAAAGGTTCACGTGCTCCGATGAGCACAGGAATATCCGACTTACCGCAGAGCGCAAGCAGTGCGCGATTGTTCGAAGCGACCTGCCGGGCATCGACATTTCCCGGAGTGCTCGTGACAACTTCCATCTGCACATGCTCGCAGGAACTCAGGTAAGCGAGAGCCAAAGCGTCATCGATACCGGTGTCGCAGTCGAGCAGAAGACGCACTTGATTCATATTTACCTTCCCAGAGGCTCCGCATTTCATGTTGATTCAGGGGCAGCTCTTTGCAGAGCACGGTGCTTAGAGAGTAATTCATTGCACCAGCCCTATTCTCGCTTTCGGCCACCAAAATCGCAGAGGCATCCAGACAATCGTATGGCAGTGAAATGACATACCACGCACGGACCAGATGCACCCTCCATGTCGCTGAAGTCCGGTTGCTGCTTGGACAAGAGCCTCGACACTACGTCATCAAAAAGAACCTGCCTTGCAGTGGCAGGATCTGAAGTATTCATAGTGGCACGGGTAAAACTAGGCGGCGGTGTAGCTTCCATCGACCGGGATCGTTGCGCCGGCGATGAACTCGGCCTTGTCGCTGGCCAGGAAGGTGATCAGGTCGATGACCCCTGGGCCTCGCCCAATCCCCGGATCAAATTAGACAAGTATACGTCGGACGTGAGGCATCTGGAATCCCGCATCAAAAGTCCGATTGGCATAGCCTGAAACGACATAAAACGAAACTATAACAACGACATTGACTAACGGAATGCAGATGGTGCCGTATTGACAGTCATAAACCCACCGCCTCGTCAGAGCGCATCCCTTAGTTGTCCCTCCTATGCACTAATCTTCATTGCAAGATAAATCTAGCGATGAGGGCCAACATGTATTCTATGACCGTATCCCGAGTACTGGATCTAGTGAGCAAAGAGCTCGATCCATACATTCAAGAAAGGCTTACTCCCTATCTTGGAGGTCTTCATTGGATAAATATCCTGCAACAACTGGATAATGCGCGAGGGAAAAATACCACTTTATGGGTATACAAGTCATCAGACCTCTCCATGCAACTACGAGTGCTCACTGAGCGATTAGGAAATCTGGGATACCCGTTCGACTTCCAGGACAGAAACCGTACGTGCAGTTCCTACGGGTCAGTACTTCGCCTCATTCGGAATCGCTGGGCTCACAACGATGAGTTTCAAGCTTTCGATGCACTGCAAGCGATTGAAATTTCGTATGCTCTGCTTATTCATATCGGGGCCAACGAGACTGCCTCTGCAGTATCTGATATTCGCACTGATCTTTTGGATTCTATGGGGAAGAACGAAAATCCTAGCGCAGGTCCCGACGAGCCTGATACTCGCAGGGTCAAAGGTGAACGAGGCGGTACGTCAGAGAAGAAACCTGAAAATCCATCATCACTGGGATACGTAAACGATTGCGAAGAGTGGCAACAGGTAATCATTGGAGAACAATCTGAATTAGATTCCATGCGCAGCGTCCGGACGAGGGAGATGGTCCGGAGTCTCATTGAAGACATCGTAGATGTCGAAGGACCTGTGAGTCCTGCGCGTGTAGCACGCCTAGTGGGCCAGGCCTTCGGATTTTCCCGCCTTTCAAAGACAAGGATTGCGCAGATCACTAGGCAATATCAGAACGCCGAAGTTACTCAAGATCAAAATGGCTTTCTGTGGCCCCGCAGCATGACTCCCGAGAATTGGCGAATCTTCCGTACACTGGGACATCGAGATTTTCTGGAGATTTCACCTCATGAACTCGCCAACGCATTAGATTTCTTATGCGACTCTGAAAACAAGCGAGATTCACCAGATAAAATGCGTAAAGAACTTCTGAAATTGTATGGTCGACAGCGAGAAACTGTGGAGATTAGAAAGCATTTAGACTCGGTTATCGCCAACCTCCAATCCAGATAGATTCAGAACATAAGATTCGATTTCAAGGAAGTTATCATGACATCATCAAGCATGGAACTAAGGGCTGAACAGGCCTACTTCGATGAGGCTATGGAATCACATGAGGCTAGTTTTAATCTTTCCTCGTCCGATGGAAGCGGAGTTGGGACCGCTGCTGAACGCCGAGCACTGAAGAAGCATCTGGACTCTAAAATCCGTTTATCCAAAGATGATGCCGTCGCGTTCCGTCGCTACCAGATGGAAGACGAAGAAACATACTATGTCGGAAAGACGCCGATCCTAGACGAAGACGGCGACTACATGGTGATTTCATGGAAATCACCTAAGGGTGGCGAGCTCTATCAATCGTCCTCGCAGGAGCCGAATGGTGTTGTAGCTCGTCGTGATTACACGACCACCGGCAATCACATTGATCAGTTATCTGATCGGTTCTACAAAGAATTGGCGGAAAAGGTTTCATCGCTAGTCGATGAGGTTAAATCAGATCCAGTATTGCTTGCAGGGCTGGAATCTTCACGCACTGGAAAAATGCAGGATATTGTCCAGACCATTCAGGCATCACAGGACAAGCTCATCCGTTCAGACAAAGACCAGCTGCTCATAATCCAAGGTGGTCCAGGAACCGGGAAAACCGCAGTCGCCCTTCACCGTGCATCCTGGCTCCTGTTTAATTATCGCGACGACCTTTCGCCCGAGGACATGATGGTAGTCGGTCCGACACCTTCATTCACTCGATATATTCAGAACGTGCTTCCTGAACTTGGCGATGATCACGTATATCAAACGTCAATCATTGAACTCCTCGAAGGGAAAACGATAAAGGTCAACGGGACAGATCAGGAAAGCGTTGCTCGTGTCAAAGGTAGCGATGTTATGGCAGACGTGATCGCTCAAGGCCTAAACAATAGAATTAAATTACCGATCAGTCCTCTACGAATTAACCGTAAGAATTCCGCCTCATCGTACGTCATCGCTCCCGAGCAATTGCGCTCCTCTCTTGATGAGCTGCGCTCTAGGCCATATTCAGAAGGTAGAAAAGCACTCCGGGCAAGACTGCTCGAAGAATGCGCAAAAGCTAGTGTCACACGGTCTAGTGCCATAAATATTGAGAACCAAGTCAGCCTGCAATCGCTTGAATCTGCTCTGGACAGGATCTGGCCACGCTTGTCTCCCGAACAATTCGTTCGCGACCTGCTTGGGTCTAAAGCACGGTTGCAACAGGCAGCCCAGAATCTGATTAGCGAAGAACAGGCGGGGCTTCTGTATAGAGCTCCTGCAGAACGAATGGCTGAGGAGCCGTGGACGATAGCAGATCTTGCGCTGATTGATGAGGCCCGTAGCCACATGAATGCTGATGTAAAACTTTGGGGACACATTCTCCTTGATGAAGCCCAGGATCTAACCCCGATGCAACTTCATGCGATTCGACGCAGAAGCCTCCACGGATCCATGACTGTCGTCGGTGATTTGGCTCAATCAACAGGCGCATTTCCACGCGATTCTTGGGATCCAATACAACAAGCTCTCCGAACCAGCTTGCCGTCGAGAATCGAGCATCTTGACTATGGCTATCGCGTTCCCAAGGAAGTTTATGTAATTGCTGAGCGTTTATTACCATTGGCCGCACCCGGAATCAAACCACCGAAAATCATACGAGAAGTTGCGACCAAACCACGCCTGCTTGAAGTAGTGCCCGGTCGATTCCACACAGAAGTAGCTGCGAAAGCCGGCGAGCATAGCTCCAATGGAAGATTTGTAGGCGTAATCGCTCCAGCAGAACACTTTGACGCCCTGAGAGAAGCATTCGACCAGCAAGACGTTCAGTGGGATGATTCGACTGTCGGTGGCTTAGGCCGTTCGATTAACCTCGTCACGCCCGAAATGTCTAAAGGCCTGGAATTCGATGCTGTAATCATCGTTGATCCTCAACGCATCCTCGAGACAGACGACCAGTGGGGCGCACGACTGCTTTATATTGCACTCACCCGCACAACTAGATATCTTGACGTGATAGGAACTGCGGGCGAAGTGCCACAGATCCTGCGGGGAGAACATTTCGATTCTAGTTTGATTGACGGCGAGCCCGATGTCATACCATCAGAACAGTCGGATGAAAATGATAGCCAAACCGTCACTCTTGATACTGATGATGATATTAAATCAAATCATAAGGTTGCTTCCAACGAAATCCCAGCCACCGAGGATCTCGATACCACAAATCTAAAAAATATAGAAATATCTAAATTCAACGCTATTGAGAGCGAGCTTCTGAAAAAGAATTCCCAGTATCTCTGTGACATTCTCCTGGGCACCTACACTGAAAAAATGGCAAGAGCAATACTTCTTGAGGCAGCACAGATGCTTCCAGAGGCCAACTAATAGCACAATTGAATCGTTCTTATCAACGTATCAGAAAATTAGACCACGTTGATAAGAACGATTTATCACTAAAATGTCATAACGAATATTTCTTTTTGCACATCATCCGCATTTCAGGAGGAATTTATTACTGTTTGATTTTTCGCATAATCTCTTCTGGTTTCATGATTCCACGTTCCAGTGCAGTAGCCATGTAGCGCATCATCAGCGTCGCCGCGATAGGGTTCGAACTCTTTTTACCCTCGAGGAATTCTTCAAATACCTGCAACGCGCGGTCGTCGAGTAAACCTCTAAAATCAAGCTTGTTGTATATTTTGCGCCAGGTTCTTAATGTGAAGGAATTAACTAGACTAACATCGCCAGGGTTGCCAACCGGAGTTTGCAAAGTCTCAGAAATCCCGCCGTTTGTTTCAACGGCACTAAGCTGCGTCTCATGTTCTACAGCTTCTACAGCGGTCACTTCGGCATATCTAGTTTGGCGAGCCTCGTCCGATGCGATTCGCAATTCTTCGCTAGTCGCTTTGAAACTCTCGAAATGACGACGGACCTGGGACGGCTTACTAATCTGTACATTTTCGACCGTTTTCTCTTCGGACATGCGGAGTCCCGCCATGGCATTCGTAGAGGGACGCGGTTCTTGTTCCGTTGCATCCTCTGCGCTATAAGTTGAGCCGTCTCCATCGACGGTCGGGCTATCCATTTGCGCACGTCGCACGGGTGCGCCTACGCCTAAAGCATCGGCTGCATAAACCGCAACTTCATGGACAAGATTCCGAAGCTCGGTATCCGGCAGTAAGGCGAAGGGAACATAAGAAGCAACAGCCTGAACCTCACGTAAAAAACGACGGTAGAACACGCGGCTGACGTCAGGTGTTTGCATCAAGGTATTAATAATCGCATGGCACAAATTTGGTGTGGTGCGCGCTACTACACGGTCAGTTATTTGAAAATGCAGATCATCGCTGAATACGGAGAGTCCCTCGTCCAATATTGATCCATAGATTCGGCGACGAACCCAAAGGTTCTTCAGGTAGGTACGCCGAACCGGCCCAATGTGCCTGTGAAGATTATCTTCATCTGTGAATGAGTACCGGGTGTTGCATGTATTAGGAAAGACGATTAATGAAAGGAAATACCACACCTCCGGAGAACCAGAATCACCAGGAATCATTTCTAGATTCTCCCACAGCGCCTTCCCCAGCCGTCTGTCATATTCGTCTGTCCAAGTGCTTCCCGAAATATTCTCTTCAATACCAGACAGTGCCTCGAAGACACCAAGGCGTAGCTTTTGCAGATGCTCAACAGATACAGGCACACCACCTGTAGGTTTGGTAGTCGCCTTTCCGAAATCAATTGTCCCCTGAGGATCGTCGAACCTTTCAAGTTTTCTACCCCGAAGATCCTCGGCAATCAAAATTGCCTCAGACTTCTCTAGACGTGGATATAAAAATGCCATCTTCTAAATCCCCTTCGCGAAGTAATTAGATCCCGCATCTAATTGCATCATCAAGAATAATGGGTTTTTCTCGAACTCGGTGATTACAGCATCTAACGATCTTCCAAATAAGTCCATGACTTGCTTAGAAACCACCTGACCAACACTTCCAGGTGAAAAATCGGATTCTCGACATTCTTCCCGCAATGCCTGATCGCCTGAAAGTTTCATCAGAGTCACCAAAAGCAAATCGCGTGTAATCGCTGTTATCGCAGTACTATTCAACGCGTCTCCGTCAGAATTGCGCAGGATTTCCGAAATTTTCTTATCTGAATTAATATACAGACGAGATGAGTTTGCGTATAGATCATCCATTGATTGTGGCGTCAGCTCGAATCGCCAAGGAGCGCTTGCCCAATTGGCTTCGGAGAAACTCAGAATTGAAGTTGGAAAGTAAAATAATGAGTTTTCGAGCACAACAGATTTCGTGGGGCCGTCAAGCAGAACCACCTGCGATATCGGCCTATCGAAGAACGGAACCGCTACCGGCCCGACTAAAGACGGCTTAACTTCGAGCGATTCTGACACCATGTTCCCCGGGACATTCACAGTGGCTGAGAATCTCCTTGTTCCTGCTTCCGTCAGCATATCCGCTGTCGCAACTTCATGCCCACGCCACATAGTGGAAGGACAGTGAACATCAATTGCCAACATAAACTTCTCTACCCCGGCCAGCTGTTCCGGTGTAAGGGCAATTTCCGAAAGTTCCACGGAAACCTTAAATTGCAGGTCTACATCGTAATCCCATTTAGCTGACAAGTTCTCCAGGCTACAGTCCTCGGGGTAAATAATTTCTAATTCGTCCCACAGGCAGGCTGATGGCTTGATCCTCTTATAAGGATATGCCGTCACTCGATTACTCATGATTATTACTTTGGCTCCAACTCAAGATCGAAAGAGAAATGTCCAGGCGAAGATATATCGAAATTGATCTCATCAAAATCGCTTTCCATGCTCAAAATGGACGTTCCGTCAGGCTGCACAGATTGTTCGAGAATTCCTGCAGGCCACACAAATTCGAAATGGTCGTCTCTTCCTGCAGCCTTAGCGTTACCCTCTATTCGGACCTTGGGCTTGACTGAGAATTTACGCTGGTTAGACCAATCTCCGGAGAACTCAATTTCCACACTATGTGTATTTCGTCGACCCGTCGTTGATTCTAAACTGATGTCGACAACTTGGATTTGCCTGTCGAAACGCTCACCACCAAGTTGTCTTTTGGCGCTCCGCCGTTGGTTACCAGATTCCGTGCCCGAAGCACCACTCTGGTGTGCAGTGTTGTTACCCGGGCTTCCGACAGGAGAGCCACCTCCAGTGAATGCCACAAGTCTGCCGAGCTCCAGCGCCAGCGCGGAAACCGATCCGACTCCAGAAGGTACTTTGACTGGTTCGTTCGATCCTAGGTATTTCAGAACTGCTTCCCTAATGCGTTGCAATGAAACATTAACTCGCATTTTTGCAGGACCTTGCAGACTGCCTACGATCCAATCATCATGCGATGAAGGCTCAGCTGCTGCGAAGTCGGAATCAAATTCCGGACAAGGCTTGAAAACACCTGTCCAATAGAGCATCTCCTTTGGGTGGTCTTGCAAATCGGATATGTACTTCACTATCAGTTCGGCGCCATCTCGCATCAGTGCAACGGAGTCTTTAGGGATGTCCGTCCCTTGCAGTTCAGTAGTCTCGTAGTCTGCAGTACTAGCAACATTGATGTTAGTCGTCATCGCCACATGCCCAACGACCTCCCGCTTTCGCCCGACAATAATTTCAAATACTTCTACATTCGGATTCGAAAATGCTGTTTCGCTGGTTTCATGTACATTTCGCACTGCCTCAAGACAAGCTACATATGAGCCAACATATGGATAGTTTTTAGCCATATGTTCAGTAATCTCAACGCCATTTGTAAATATTTGCATTTTCCTGTTGTCATTCATTCCGACCAATTTGGGCCATAAATGCTTCAGTACTACGTCGGTCAGACGTTTGCCGACCATACCTATTACAAATTCTTTATCGTTTGACAACGACGTCTCTGAAATAAGTTCGTCCTCTACAGGATTCCCTATCATGGCTTGCTCGTCAGGATCCACAATGAGTATTGATGTTCCTGTTTCGCCACTACGAAAAGCTCTAGAAAAGAGCGCTTCCCCGAGTTCCTGCGCCTCTCGTCCGATCAGGGGTTCGAGCCTTTTCTCGCCTGTTTCCGAGTCTTCTACCTGCTTTCCCCACCAGTGTCTTCCCACATAGCTACGCCCATCAATGTCGAATTCTTTGGAAACACCACTGGCAATTAACCTATGTTCCATGGAGCCAAATTCGTTATAGCACACTGTCCAATACACGATTGCTTTGGCTTCACTCGATTTAAAGACACTGCTCTTTCCAAAGCCGTAGTTGCCACCTGCCGCTTGATCTTTATTGCTTGAACCAATCATGTAAATCAGGTCAATAAAGTTAGTTGGAACTCCTTCGGGCACAGTAAGATCCGCGCGTACAGGTCCGTTTAGTCCTGTCGTACCTCGGTCCCAAATTTCAAGTACATCTAACTCTCGCTTCATCAGAGACATTGGTAGGAATGTGTACTGACGACCGTTGCTGAAGACTCTATCCCCGAGTAAATCTCGCTGTTCATCTGTTAGCACTCGGTAATCTATGCCGAATTGAGGGATGCTACCGTCGTTCGATGCGTCCCATGAATTTTGTGCTGATTCGCGAACCAACAGTTCAAGATTTTCCACCCCCGGAGTTCCTAGAAGTTTCTCGGTGCCTTCGGATGTGAAAGTACCCATTCCTGTCGGTTGGGAGTACCAATCAAGTTTTTGCATTTGGCTGTTCTTTCTAATCAAGTTGCGCCTTCGACACAACTCGTGAACTAGTTGATGGGAGCAGGGACATAATCAGACTCTTTGTCTTCAGATGTACGTTCCGGGTAATCATATTCGTCGTTTTCATCATCGTCGTACGCACCGCCAAGTACTGGAACGACACCGACATACTTCGCGTCGCTGACTCCAACGGACGGCAAGACCAACCCCATGCCAATAACGTCAGCTTCTGCGTTCATACCCCTGCGGACTACCTCACCGAGTACAGTTTTTTCCGACGACATCCGGGTTATTGGATACAAAATGAGAAGTGGTTTATTTCCTTCACGTTTTCGAATTATCATTTGTGCTTCAGCGGTGTTCACGTTTAATTCTTCAGCGCTCTCGCCACGCGCGTTAGCCTTCACGATGTAGTCAATTAATGGATCCGCCCCCGACATCAACGTTCTAACGTCGAAGTAACCCTCTTGATCATTCTTATCAATGGTGCGGCTCCCCATCGGAATCAGCGCTTCCGCAGTAAATGCGAAATCAGCTCGTCCTCGGGACGACCCTCGCAACACGACATTCCAGTTACCAGTTACGTGTTCTTCGATCCAGGGAACGGTGATGGACGGTTGCAGAAGCTCGTGCTTCTCGTAGACACGATATTCCTTCAAGAAGCAGATGACCGCTTCTGCAGAGACATCTTCAAATAGTTGAGAGGAAGATCGTGGGTCAGTAAACGAAGACGTTGACGACGGGGCTGCCTCGCGGACCAACTTTCTGGCTGCCTGTTGGTTTTGAATCAAGAAATCTTTATTGTTCTTAGGGAACATCGTTGTTTGTCTACGTGTTCCGCCTAGAGCAATCTTGATGTTCTTGGTAAAGAACATTTTGCTCTTGCTTGTAATTTGCAAATTACCCGCACGAGCGCGGACTTCTGGACCCACCGAGGCAGGTGTATGCCCGGACTCAGCAAGCTCGACTATTCGAGCGCGTAATTCGTTTTCGACCCCGGCAAGAAAAGCGAAGTCTTTGGCTAACTCATCAGTCGTCCAAAGTCTGACTAAATCCAAATAACCAGTTCTGAAGCCGAACCAACGTCCCATCTGTAACAACGTGTCGTACATCCTTGAAGCACGCAGGAAGAAGGAGACAACTAGGCCTTCCAGCGTCAACCCTCGTGAGAGGGTATTACCACCGACAACGATCACTACCTGGGGATTATTCTCCTCATACTTGATTCTGAAGTCGGATTCACCGTTGTCGGCAACGACAGATGACTCGTCAAAGAGTGCGATAATCCTGTTCAAATAAGGGAGAAGTTCCGTAAACTGCGGACATAACATGGGCCCCGTAGACGAGGCGGAAATTTTCGCTAGTTCGCGGGTATAGAGTGCCTCGAATTTTTTATAATCATTTGACTCAGCTTCTTCTTGAACTGACCCAATGAAGGCTAAGACAAGATCACGAATCGTGAAGTGCGCGTCAGTCCAAGTTGCTGCATGAATGAGCATGCTTGAATGCTGATCATGCTGGCCACGATAGTGACGAATCGCCGATGCAAGAAGGAACCATCGAATCGATTCCTCTAAACCGGGTTGCATCGTCGGCGAATACACCGAACCTGACTCTCTGCGTACCTTGGGAGATTTCGGAACGAGAACCTGTGCCTCAGCTGACGCCACACTGCGTACCAATCCATAGTCAGCTGTCTCTTGGCCATCATCGTCAATAAATTCACCACTCACGCCAAAGAACTCCTCGCTGCCTGAATAGCCGACTGGCTTAGGCAATGGAATTATAAAGTCCGAAGGATATAGGGCAGCTTCATCGTTAGGATCAGAGAATATATTGGCGAATGGCGTCGCCGTATATGCCAGATAGGTTCCCCGACGCACTGTACCGGCAATACGTACAATAAGATCGTTGATCGCCGAACGGGTTTCTTTATCCGCTTTAGTATTTGGTGAAGCTTGGTCAGATTCATCATCAATAATGAGGACTGGCAAATGCTCTAGCGAGCCAGAAGAGTCGAGCCCCTGCAGCAGTTCGAGAAGGTGCTCCAACCGGCGGAGGTTCTTTTTCACAACAGCAGTGACCACTTTCCCACCGTGTGAATTCGAATGGAATGAATTCGCTAGCGCCTGCATTGTCGGCTTCGTGCTGCGATAGGGTGCAATATCTCCAAGTACATCCGTCAATGCCACAACTTTATTTTCATCAATATGTGCAAATAAGTCTTTGTCCAAACGTTCTTGCGTTTGCTCCCGTAGGTTGTCGTACATTCCTGCTAGAACGATGATAAAACGGTACCCGGAGTCAACTGCCTTCGCCGAGACGGCAGTAAAGTTCCCTGTTTTTCCAGACTGAACCCGGCCCACAACGAGGCCTTTGGCCTTTGCATTTTGTACAGCAGGGTTTGCAAGATTCTGAACAACCTTATTCGACATTTCATCTACAGATTCGACAGCCTCACCAATTGATCTTCGGAGATGATCTTTCACTCTGGACCAGACGGTTCCATCTTCATCCTTCGGAACGTACCAACCTCCACTACCACCAGATACTGGGCCTCCGCTTGTATCACCCGGACCGGGGCGGCGTCTTTTTTCATCCTCGATAATTTCCTCCAAGAAGCGAGCGATTACCGGTATAAAACCGTACTCTTTCAAAAGTGACTTGGCTGCTTCGATCCGTTGAACCATTTCTGCTTTGGACCGGTCTGAAACCAGTTTCAATACGTTTTCTTTCGTAAGGTCCATCGTTCCTACTCCCGTAAGTTACATAGGCGAAACTGCGGATGATTCGCTGTTAGTTTTTATAGAGCATACGCTTCAGAGCCGACATTATGGAAAATCGTTAAAATAGCAATATCACGCTAGACGCTTTACTCGATGGATACGTTGGATTGTTTGATCCGCTTCGTCATTAAAGGGTGACATAATTGTTCGATCATGCTCGTCTCAATGGTTACTTCGCGTCTCTTTCCGGACGTCCTCTCCAGGGTCCTGGCGCGAAGGATCGCTCGCTTTACCTATTACGCACCAAAGCCTTAGTAAGTATTTTTCGTCACGCTTGAGCCTCGCCAATAACTCCCGGAGCTCGGCAGAAACGTCAGCAGGGATCACCAAATAATCACCATTGACCTGGATTTTCGCCGAACGAACACTCTTCATATCGGTGATGATCCGCTTCAAACTCATTCCGGAGAACTCCTGCAAATGCCGGCCAATCGCCAACGCAGCGAACACCACGGTCAGATGAGCATCGATGGCGTCCTCGTCCCGATGGAACACGGGACGAGCCGAAAGATCACTCTTGGTCATGCGGAACGAAGCTTCTACCTGCCAGAGGTCATGATACGAGTCTATGACCTGCTGGCCTTTCATCACTGACAAGCCGATATTCGTGACATAGCCCTTCAAACCGGCCAGCATGCGAGCCCGTTCAATCCGATCCTCATCGACTTCAGGCTTCGCTCCTGTCGTTTTCACAAACCGGGCCTTACGCATCTGGCTCGTGCCCTCAGCGATGCCCATGGCACGGCGTTCCATCAGATTAATGTTGCGATTATCCGTGATGAAACGCTTCGAGGGCCCTTGGTAAATCACGCGCGGTTCGCGACCTTGCTTGCCGGTGCCCATGACACGCTTCGAGTCCAGGATCTGGCCGTTAGCGAAGCAATTGCCCTTCGTATCGAAATGTTCTTGCAGGTCATATGGTGCTTTGGCCATGCGTGAGCCAACAATGAATTTGAACCCGGCGTCTTCCAATGCGGTCAAGTTCGAGGCGGAGAGCATGCCAGCATCAGCAGCAACCGCCATGTCGGTGATGCCATGGTGTTCCTGAAATGCTTAGACGACCGGAACGATCGTGGTGGTTTCGGCCTTGTTCCCGGCAAACATATGCATTTCCAGCGGGAACCCCGCGGGGTCCACGAGCAGCCCGACTTGGATTTGCGGGTCGATCCGATGTTCTTTGCTCATGCCGACTTTGCGGAGGTCATCTTCCTTTTTCGCTTCGAAGTGAAGTGTCGTGACGTCGTACATGATCATTGCTCCGAGCCCCACTGATTGGGATCGGTAGGCGACCATCGCCTTGGCCAGGGTGTCCTTGTAGTTCAGATCGTGGCAGCGATGCAGGCTGCGGAAGAGCGTGCGCAAGGACGGATACGGTGCATCGATGTCATCGAGCACCCTGATGGTGTCTGCTTTGGATGTCGGCTCGATGAGCCTGGCAAACACCATGGCGCGAAACCCCTCGTCACCAAGGACTTCGAATCCAAGCCGAGCGCAGGCTGCGGTGAGGATTTCCCACAGTTCGGCGGCCGGGGATGCAACAACTTTCGCGGTGCCTGGCACCGGATCGCGGTCTTCCGCGGTCAGCAGCTATGGCGGGCAGTTCGGAGTTGTTGGTCCAGTCAGCGACCTCGACCAGGGATGCGGGTTCTTGCTCCACATCGCCGAGGTCGAAGGAGAGCCGCCCGGGATGCAGGCGTTGCTCGGCGGTGCGTAGCAGCAAGGCCAGTTCGGCGTCGGAGTTCGCTGAGCCGAAGTGTTCCACGGAGGTCGTGGTGCGTCCGGCTTGGTCCACGATTTGCACGGCGACGGCGCCTGATGCGGTGCGGACTTTGCGGATGAAGCGGGAACCCATGACTCCAGGGTATCGGGAACCTATTTATTAGTAAGTATTTCGACCGCAACGCGAAAACATAACATCAGGTCATGAACTTCTTGAGGTTTTCAGGCAGAAGTCGCGGCACGATACAGACCAACGGACACGACTAATAGTTACCAAATAATGGATTACCTAGACAATATCCACTTCTACAGAGCGCAACGGACCTTACTTATTTCCCTGACGACCATCCTGAACCCGATACCCTTCTAACCGGCTCAAGCTTCGTCCGTCGAAGTTGGCGTCCACAATTGTCTGAACAAATCTTGTTTCGGCGGCCACAAGAATTCCAGTTCTTCTTCTGTGATTTTTATGAATTCCATACCGACTCGTCTATTCCCAAGTCGCGTTAGTTTAATGCAATCCAATTCGAGCTGGTCGAGCTTATTTCGGTCTAAAAGCTCGTACTCCCCCAGCTGGAACACTTGAGACAATATCCATCCGCCCAGGGTGTCCTGATGATGTTTTGACATTAATTGTTTGTTGCCATCGCCCGTTAGGATAGCATCCATTTTTTGGCCGGACTGACTTAAAACTAACTCAAAAGTTCGATCGTCAATATTTTCGAATACTGTTTGCCACTTCGAACCAACCCTCTTAAGCTTAGAAATGGGTTCGCCGTTGTCGTTGACTCCAAAGAATCGAGGAAATTCCTCGTAGAACTTTCGCGGTTCAGGAATCTTGATTTCAACCTCATTCACTGGGCGCCTGGTGCCCGATCCTTTGTTCTTGGAAGCTCCGAGACGAACATTCAGGCCGGACTTTGCATCCACTTCCCCGGCAGGAGTTTCACCGTATTTAGTCAGCCTGAAAATCGGGAAAATGACAGGCCGTTCTACTTCTTTATTCGAAGCCCGGCGTGTCATGTCAGCAGTCAAGTCGGGCGCCCATGCTTTATTCTTCGAACGCGATCTCGGCGAACCATCAGCAGGAACCATCGATACATTTTCGACGTCTAATTTTGGTTGCTGGACAACCACCGGCACAACAGTTTCTACAGTAGATTTAATAGCACGGCGACGACCTCGGACGACGTCGCTGTTCCCTCTTTCAGGGTGGCCTGGCGACAGCAGTTCAGCGAAACCGCTTTCTAGAAGACGCATCAAGGATGCATACGGATCATCAAGTTGCCTGACCGCAAACTCATCGACTATGTCTCCACCATTATTGATCGCCCTCGTATGCACAAAACGCATGTACAGGGTTGAATCAGCAGGTGTGTACTTGTATTCATTCTTGCCATCATTAAATAGAAGAGAAGAAATCCGCTTTGATTCGTTAGGCGCTTTATAGCTGAGATTGCTCTCATCCATAAATGAATAATCCGATTCGCCTACATATACTCGACCGTCTTTTAGCGGCGACAAGTAGTGGTAAAAGATATTTGCGAACGCATCTTCAGGTGCGATTCCGACACCAGCTAACAAATTTTGCGTCGACCTCAGTTTTTGGTTTCTAAGTTCAGCAATTCTGGTGACAAGCCTTTGATACTCGCCATCTTTGATCCATGAAGTCCAGCCTTCCGTCGTCGCCACACTTTTGAACTGCATGATTTTTTGCATCGAACTAGACGAGTTAAGAAACGTCTTAATGCCGACCAGATCACGCTTTCCAGAAACAGAGCTAGGAATCATCACGTCATACGGGTCATTTCCCTTGTCCACAACAGTTCCATTGAAGAATCGGGCAAATACAGTTTCTTGATACTTGGAGGATATGTACGCTGTCTGATCTGCTGTGCCGTCAGCCTTCTGCCGAAATAAAGCTGACAAAGCTCCCAGAGCCTTAATTGCCGCTACGTACTGCTCACGGCTATCCGAACTGTACTGTTGCCAAATAGTTGTCAATGGAACTCTCGATCTATGGCTTGGGTCGGCGTTTATACAAGTCATCGTAGATAAGCCTTACCCCAATTTGCAACGCTTCCTAAAACGCAAACTACGGAGTCCTGCACTTACCTGCCAGGTATTTATCTCAGGCTCCGCACAGTTGCACTTCCCGGTCCAGAGTGAAACACCATCGAGCAATGTTTCACCGTTAGGAACCGCAAGTCACCACAGATCACGGCAAACACAATGTCAGCTCCTTACGTTGGCATCTCAACGTAGCTTGAAAAACCGATACTGCTGCAACCGATTACCTCGCGTCCTTCGCACCTCGCTAGCTAAGAGTTGTGCTACCAGACACGATCGGATGAATACGGTGAGTTTGATGACAGGGGCGGCAATTCTCGTATTTTTGTTCTAGAATGTAGCTGATGAAAAACAACAGTGAACCCCGTGTAGCAGGCTTCTTCGCAGGCGTCGGCGGTATTGAACGTGGATTCGATCGCGCCGGCTTTAATTCCGTATGGTCGAACGAGCTCGACCCACAGGCATCGAAAACGTATTCGACGAATCATGCAAGTGAACTTGTCGTGGGCGATATCGGCAGCGTCGATTCCTCGGATGTCCCTACTGTTGATGTCATCGTGGGAGGCTTTCCTTGCCAGGCTTTTTCTGTAGCCGGCCACCGCAAGGGATTCCAGGATGAACGTGGCGAAGTTTTCTTTGAACTAGCGCGGATTATTCGCGAAAAAAAACCGAAGGCCATCTTCATTGAAAACGTGAAGAACTTGCGCGGACACGACGGTGGTAACACGTTTAAGGTCATCACGGCCAACCTTGAGGATGCTGGTTACCACTTGACCAGTAAAGTTCTCAACGCAGCCGAATACGGCAACGTCCCACAGAGCAGGGAACGCATTTACATTGTGGGATTCCGCGATGAACAAGTGGCCAAGCGTTTCGAGTGGCCTGAGAGAATTCCTCTAACCAAGAAAATCTCAGACATAGTAGACCTCGACAAAAAGGTCGACGACAAGTTCTACTACACGGCCGAAAGTTTCCCTCGTTACGCTGAGATCGTTGACGAGATAACGGACGCTTCGACAGTTTACCAGTGGCGTAGGCAGTATGTCAGAAAGAACAAATCCAATTTGTTCCCTACGCTGACCGCAAATATGGGGACTGGTGGCCACAATGTTCCACTTGTTCTCACCAAACACGGAATCCGAAAGCTCACGCCTGAGGAATGCTTCGCTGTACAGGGATTCGAGGACATTCGCCTCCCCGAAGGCATGGCTCGGTCTCATCTATACAAACAGGCAGGAAACTCCGTCGTTGTTCCCGTAATTGAACGGATCGCGCGCCAGATGAAGATTGCTTTGGCAGGAGACTAGTCTTGTGAAGCCCCAAGACAAAAGTCGCCCCGAAGGGCAGCCAGCTTAGACACTTGCTGGCAATAATCTTCGGGGCGATATTTGTTTATCGGTCTTCTGGATCAAGTTAGAACTTGACGACCATCAAACTTGGTAAACACGTCTTCCAAATATTCAGGAATCTCCGTCCCGCGGTCACCACTTGGTCATTGACCAGTACTTTCGTGGGTCCAATGACCTCCAGATCGGTGATCAAGCACTTCAGCGGACACCTAGACGACTTCCACAAGTGCCAACCCATGGCCAGCACCAGGAACACCAGGCTCAAATGAATAAGCATCAATCGGTATATCTGTCTAGCCCACAAATCCGACTTCGTCATCCTGAATGACGTCTCCACTTGCAACTGATCGTGTTCATGACTAATCACCTGCGTGGCAGACATCGATTCGACAGACAGGTCTGCGACTTCAAACTTGAGCCCGGCCAGAGTCTTGGCTTGCAAGATGACCTTCTCATTCAGGCCTTTCCATTTACCAGTCACCCGAAAACGTGTATCCGGTACCGCCGACGTTCGGGAAGGTCACGAGATCACACTTTGCTACTCTGGCATGAGATTCAACCGTCCCGTGAATCACCGCTACCTCTTCAATGCCATAGGCACCCGCCGAGAAACTTACAAATAATGTCCAGCCTCATTAATTGGCCTCTAAAATTCTACGAGATGGCACCAGCGCGGCCAGCTCCAGGTATATGCGTGGCCCAATGCATTCTCCACAACGGTTGGGCCCCGACCTAAAACGGCATCAGACCGAGTTGTCTCAAGCTCTGGAAATAGTCGGCCAACCGGCCTTCTGTGCCCCGCATCCGCGAGTGTCAAATACTGATTCAGGTAATTTGGACGACATCGCCGTCGAACAGTGACCGGCCCCCGCAGAATCGACTACGCAATGGTCTTCACCGACATCATCTTCTTCTTTTCACGTGGCAGGTGCTAGAAAACTGTGACTCGAGACTACAGCGTCAACCAGCCATCCAATCGCAATTATGTGCCTAGGAGAGACCAGTCAAGGCGCTGCATCATTTGGACTGCGCTTACAGTAACACGAACTCCTTATTTCCTGAGCGGGAGCACGGGTTCCAAATTCTGGCCATGCAGGTTTGCCCCTGACGGCATGGACAACCTACAGGACGCAGACGCTGCCCTTCCCAGAGCTGTAGCAGGTGACCGGATCATCAGGCCATCAGACGGTACTCACCCAGAATTGGCCCATACCCTACGGGCCAACAAAGAAGCGAACTCCATCGCGCCTGTCTATGGAGTTCGCTTCGTCTTGTAAAGGGATTATGCCTTGTCTGAGACCAACGACTTGTCGCTCTCCCCAGAGATGGGATTTCCAAGCAACGTGCTGCGTTCTGCCAATGGCACCATCTGGAGCACTCCAGTCTTCAAGTCATCGCAGTGGCCGTTCAGTTCCTTGCGGATCACGTTGGCCATGAAGAACAGGCCGAGGACGTTGGGCACAGTCATCAGGAAGAACACCGCATCGGAGAACCTGACGACCGCCGATAGCGATACGGCTGAACCGATGACGATCGTCGCCAACCAGACAAGGTTGTATCCGTGGCGAACGACCGCAGATTGACCAAAGAGAAACCCTGCGGGCAGCTGCCCATAGTACGAGTAGCTCAGGATCGCTGAGAAGGCGAAGAGCAATACGCTGACGGTAAGCAGGTAAGGGAACAGCTCGTTGACGGTGGCGAACGCAGCAGTGGTCAGCGCGATGCCGTCCTGTCCCTGGTCTGTGTACTGTCCGGTGACAATGATCGCCAGCGCTGTCATGGTGCAGACCACCACCGAATCGATGAATGATCCCCCTGCGGCAACGATGCCTTTCCGGGCCGGCCGCTTGTTCTTGGTAGATGAGTGCGCCATGCCGGCGGTTCCCGCTCCGGCCACATTGGAGAACAGGGCTCGCTGGATGCCGATGATGGCCACCCCGATGACACCGTCCTGGACGCCGTCCCCGGTGAACGCGCCCTCGAAGATGAGGCTGAAGGCCCGTGGAATCTCACTGAAGTTGCTGAAGAGGATGACCAAGACGCAGCCGAAGTACAGTACCGCCTTCCCCCGTATGATGCGTCCGGTCAATTGGCGATCGGCTTAATGCCACCGAAAATGGCAATACCGGCCACAACGGCAACGTTTGCCCCCAGGGTCCAAATCTCTCCGGTGAAGAAGCTTTCCTCTCCACCGGTCATCAAGACGAGCTGGGCGCTGAGCTGATTGGTCTGGACTAAATCGCCGCTTCCAAGAGCTGTTGAAATCCGCTAAGTCACAGATGCTCCGGTCCTGCGTCCTCCCCCGAGCCGCCGGCGCTCGCCCCATCATGCGGATACAGGTCCGCGCCGGTGCGGTCCTTCAACGTCAGCGTCGCGATCAGCGAAGCTCCCACCCAGACGAACAGGTACGTGGAGACCGCCACCGTGGTATCGAACTTGCCCACCAGCGCCGCGGCAATGGTCGGGGCGAAAGCGCCGCCGACTACCGAGCCCAGCGCGTAGCTGATCGAGGAACCGCTCAAGCGGATGCGGACCGGGAAAAGCTCTGCATACAGCGCCGGCAACGGCCCGTAGGAGAAGCCCATGAAGGCGCCGAAGGCCACCAGCGATACGGTAACCCAGGCAAGGTTCCGGGTCTCGATGAGCAGGAACAACGGGAAGAGCCAGGCCAGCAGGAGCACCCAGCCGATGACAAATATCTTCTTGCGGCCCACCCGGTCGGATACGACTCCGCCAGTCCAGGTCGAGACCAGCCAGGCCAGCGAGCCGATGGTGATGATGTTCAACAGGTCGCCTGCCTGCAATCCCAGCTTGTTTGTCGCATAGCCCAGGATGAAGCCACCGGTAAGCATATAGCCGGCGGTGTTATTTCCCATGAAAACCAAGGTGGCGCGGATGACCTTCATCGGATGCTTGCTGAACAGCGTGGACAACGGGGCTGACTCGGTCTGCTTGGTCTTGGCCATTTCCTCGAAGACGGGGATTCCTCCACGCGCCGGCGGATGCAGTAGGCGATGAGGATCAGCACGAAGCTGAGCAGGAACGGAATGTGCCAGCCCCAGGCGTTGAATTGCTCCGGGGTGACCACAGCGGCAATGATCGCGCTGACCGCTGAAGCCAGCAGCATGCCGGCCGGGACCCCGAGCTGAGGGAAGGCGCCGAACTTGCCGCGGGCATCATCAGGCGCGTGTTCAACTGCCATCAATGCCGCGCCACCCCACTCGCCACCGGCGGAGAAGCCCTGGACGATGCGCAGGAAGATCAAGAGAATCGGAGCCCACCCGCCGATGGTTGCGTAGGTGGGCAGCAGGCCCATCAGCACCAGGATGACGATCAGTACCGCTCGGCGGCCGTACTTGTCAGGCTTGCGCGAACAGCTTGGCAGCATCAGCGGCTACCTGCTTCGCACCGCCCTGGTTCCAGCTCTCGAGTTGGCGCGTGGCTCCATTTCCAAAATTGGCGAGCGAGTCCAGGTAATTGGCTACGAACTGTTCATCGCCATTGCGATGCAATGCCCGGCCCGTATAGTCGAGCACCCGCTGGATCACGGCGTTGTCAGGCACGGAGGTCCTGGATTCGCTATCGAAATAAGTGCCTTCCACTCCCGATTTCGCTGCTTGCCACAGGCCCAGGTCAAGCACTTCGGATGCTGCCGTGACGGCAGAGCCGTCAGTTTCCGAGGCGGTATCCACAATGGCCCGGATGAGCAGGGCCAGGGCCACGGATTCGCCGGCTGTCATCTGCGTGTCCGCAGCGCGGACTTCAATGGTCGGATGGTTCACCGGCAAGCGGGCGACCCAGCTAATGTGGCCCGGATCGAGCAGCGCCCTGGAAGCAATCATGTCCTCCACCCGCTGCTGGTATTCACGCACTGTCGCAAAAGCCTGCGGAATGCCTGTCGCAGACCATCTGCGGTAGTGCACCGTCCGCCATGACGCGAAACCCGTCAGTTCCCCGTTCCAGATGGGAGAGTTCGCGCCAATTCCCGCAATCAGCGGCAACCAGCCGCGCAAGGCATTCAGCGCCCGGACTCCGGCTGCGGAATCCGGGATATGCACATGGATGTGCAGCCCGTTGATGAAATGCTCGCGGGCGATCCCCGGGACGAACTCGTGGATGGTTGCGTAGCGCTGGCCCTTGGTGAACTCCGTACTGCTCGGGAGCTGCAGCGCCGTTCCCGAAGCAAAGGGAAGCACGTGGTGTTCGCTGCATATCCGCTCAATGGCGGCGCGTCGCCGCACCAGCGCTTCCAGGGCTTCGTCCGCGGAGGCGCGGATTCCGGTGACGATTTCCAGCTGGCTGGCCAGCAGTTCACGGTGGACCGTGGTGCCCGGCAGTTCCAGGCCAAGCAGCTGGGAGCTGAGCCGATCGGACATCGGCACCGGGGCGGCAGTTGCTGGATCCACGAGGAAGAATTCCTCCTCGATCCCAAAGGACCTGTTCATGGATGCTGGTTCGCCTTCCCTGGGCAGCAGTACGAACTGAACATTAGACCGCAGCTAGCCGGGACGGCCGTTCCAGGCACGAAACCCAGCGACTTTCCAGCTTCGCCGCAGCGACGCACGCTGCTGTCCACAGGCGCCCGTTCACCCTCCTGGCCCTACGCCCGATGGCTGCCCCGGGCACCTGCTGCCTGCTTTTCACAGCTGCTACCGAGCTTGCGGCCATGCAAGTACAAGCCCCGGCGCGGGCGCTTGCGTAGTGTGCGACGATCGATTCACCGCGGCTCGGCAAAGCACCGCAAGACGCAGAGTCGCGGGCCGTCACGCCCATTTGGAGGCGCAGCTTCACCCGGCCGGCTACTGGCCAGCCGGATCGAGATTACTGGATTGATCCGAAGTCGAACGCAGCAGGAGGACAGAGCCATGATCAGCACAGAACAGCTTCAGGAACTCAGCGCAATTGGCGGCACCGTCATTGGCCCCGACGGCCAGAAGATCGGCAAACTCGGCCAGATTTTCCTTGATGACCGCAGCGGACAGCCGGAATGGGCGACGGTCCGCACCGGACTCTTCGGCCTCTCCGAGAGCTTCGTTCCGCTCAGCCAAGCGACCGTCGCAGGCGATACGCTCTCGGTGCCCTATGACAAGCAGACCGTCAAGGACGCCCCGAACATCGACCCCGAGGGCCAGCTCACGCCAGGGCAGGAGCAGGAGCTCTACCACTACTACAGCCTGTCCTATCATGAAGCGGACCAGGCCGCCGTGCAGCCGGGCGTCCCGGACACCGATGCCCGCGCCGAGTATTCGCGGGAAGACGTGCGAGGTCCGGGAGCCGGCGCTCCCAGGTCCTCTGCCGTCCGTTCCGAGGAGCAGCCGCAGGTGGGTACCGAAGGCGTGGAAACCGGCAAAGTGCGCCTGCGCAAGCACGTAGCCACCCGGGATGCGGCAACCACCGTGCCGTTAAGCCATGGGGAAGCGCGGCATGAGCGCGAGCCCATCACGGATGCCGCAGCCGCCGGCACAAGCGGCGAACTGGCTGGGGACGAGCAGAAGGTGGCCTTGGACGAGGAACGCCCCGCTGCAAAGAAGGCTGTTGATCCGGTCGAGCGAGTCAGCTTGGAAGAGGAAGCAATCACCGAGGAAGAGCGCCGCGAAGCGCAATTGCGCATGGAACAGGCGCAAGCCGAGGGCTGGGAAGGCGGCAGGCAGACCCGCTAGCGCCGGAGCCGAACCTGCACGCAGCGGTGATCGGGGCGGAATCAGGCTTGCGCCGGATTCCGCCCCGATCCGCGCACCCCCATTGCTGGACGTTCCCTAGGTACTTGAAGACTCCCGTGCCATCCAGTCGGCGATCCCCTAGCGTGGCTAGCATGACGGCGGCCGGCATACCGGGCCAACGTTTCCTTCCGATCGCAACAGCCAGAATGAAGGAGCAAGATCATGGAACATCCAAAAGATCCTGTCATAGCAACACCTCCGCTGGTGCAAAAGGCCGCGCTGGCGGTCGGCATCGTGTTCTTCCTGGTCGGCGTCCTCGGATTCATTCCGGGAATCACCACCAACTACGAATCGCTCTCTGGTGCCGGCCACCACTCTGAAGCCAAGTTGCTGGGAATCTTCCAGGTCTCGTACCTGCACAATGCCGTGCATCTGCTCTTCGGTGTCGCCGGCTACCTGATGGCTCGGACCGTGCCTGCTTCCCGCAGCTACCTCATCGGCGGCGGAATCATCTATCTGGTCTTGTGGGTCTACGGGCTGGTCATTGATTTCGACAGCGCCGCCAACTTCATCCCGCTGAACGATGCCGATAACTGGCTGCATCTGGGGCTCGGTGCGCTCATGATCATCTTGGGATTGCTCCTCTCCCGCAAGACGACCGGACAGCCTCGGGACCCGTACGCGGCATGACAAGACGATGCATTGACGAAGCGGGCACCCCGGCATGCCGGGGTGCCCGCTTCGTCAATGCAGTTCATGGCAAAGCCCTCAGCGCCTTCGCTACACGCAACGGTTCGAAAAGCCGAGACCGCCAGACACCGGGAATCCCAGGAATCCAGACGAGTTCGCTGTCGCAGGATTTCCAGCAGGCGCAGCGGAACTCACCCGCTGTTTGCGGGAGGATTTCAATACTCAGCTCTTCCTCGACGGCGGTTCCGTGCCCTTGGATCACCAAGGACTTGGATGCCGGGCTCTGGTCTCAGCACAGCCAAGCCGCCGTCCGGAAAGCTGGCTCGTACGGCGGCTGGACCGGCTGTCCGCCAACTGCTAGGAGCTGAGCTCCTCGGCAATGGCACTGCTGAACGCGTCAAGGTCGTCCGGATTACGCGAGGTAATGAGCACGTAGCCGTTCGCCGGGCAGCGGAAAACCTGTTCGTCCTTCCAGGTGCCGCCGGCATTGACCACATCGGTCTTGATCGAGGTGTACGAGGTCAAGGTCTTGTCCTTGGCCAATCCGGTTTCCACCAGCAGCCATGGCCCATGGCAGATGGAAGCGATCGGCCGGCCCGAACCGGCAAAGGACTTGGCAATGCGCTGGGCGTCGGCGTCCAAGCGGAGGTTGTCGGCATTCAGCGTTCCGCCGGGGATCAGCAGCAGGTCGAAATCCTGCTCGTCCACTGCCGCCAGTGCTTCGCTGGCTTCGAAGACCTCTCCCAGATCCCAATCCCCAACCAGCGACTTGACCTGGCCGGCCTCCGGGGCCGCGATCACCACCTCAGCACCGGCTTGGCGCAAGTGCTCCACTGGCTTCTTCAGCTCATCCTGCTCGACTCCGCGGTTGGAAACTGCCGCAAGGACTTTCTTGCCTGCTAGATCTGGCATATTCATGCTCCTTTCATCGACCACTGCCCACTGTGCTTTGCGCAACCAACGAAGGCAAGCCGCACTCAGGAAGCATCAAGCTGCCGGCTGCGAATGGGGGGACATTGCCTGCTGCGCAGGGCATAGGATGCTCAGGCGTTGGCCGGCTGGCCCTGCTCCTCGGCCAGGGCTTTGGCCTCCTTCTTCTCGCAAATGTGCTTGATGCCGGTGAATGCCAGGGCCAGCACGAGGATGGTGTAGAGGATGACCGTGATGGAGCTGTCCACCAGAATTCCAGCATCGCCTTCGCCATCGCGGTCATCGTGCTAGTGGGCAAGTCCCTGCCCCCGGCCCTGCGCACATTCCTGCTCACCCTCGCGGTGGTCGATGACCTGCTGGCCATTTCCATCATCGCCATCTTCTACACCGAGGACCTGTCCTGGCTGCCGCTGCTCCTCGCACTGCTTCCGCTAGCCGCGTTTGCCGCAGCCGTGCAGGGCGGTGTCCGTGCCTGGTGGATCCTCATCCCGCTCGGGGTAGCCGCCTGGGCGTTGGTGCATGCCTCGGGAATCCATGCCACGGTGGCCGGCGTGCTGCTGGGCTTCATGGTTCTGGTGGTTGCTACCCAGCGAGCCCATGTCCGTGCCGGCACCACCGAGCAGGGCGAAGCGATCCACGAGGGCTTGGCCGCCCGCTTCGCAGATCGCTGGTCAGTTCCAGCATCCGTTCCCGTCATTTCGGTGTTCGCGTTCTTCGCTGCGGGAGTTCCGGTCGGGGGCTTGGCCGGATTAGACGGGTCGCTGTTGAGCCCGGTCGCTCTGGGCATCAGTGCCGGATTAGTCCTGGGCAAATCGATAGGCATCACAGCCGCCACCTTCCTGGTAACCAGGATTCCCGGTATCAAGCTCGATAGCAGCATCAATTGGCCTGATGTGCTCGGCTTGTCCTTCGTGGCGGGCATCGGCTTCACTGTCTCACTGCTGGTCGGCGAGCTGGCCTTCGGCCAGGGCGGAGCAGAAGCACAGCAGGTGAAGGTCGGGGTGCTGTGCGGCTCACTGCTGGCCGCATTCATTGGCGCGATGCTCCTCGGGGCGCGAAATCGCCTGTACCGAGCGGCAGCAACCTGGCGCGCGTAGCAAGGCTTGCTGCATCCGCACCTCGGCCGGATGCAGCGGGGTCCGCCGGATTCAGGAGCGCACAGTGATCGAGTCGATGGCGTCGCGGGCTTCCTTTGCCAGTTGCTGTGGCATGGGCGCGCTCTTGGCCGAGTCGGCCGCCGTCTTCTGCCCCTGATCACTGACCACGTACTGCCCGAAGGTCTTGACCAGTTCCACGGTCTGCGGATCCTCATAACCACTGCAGAACAGCAGGTAGGAGACCAGCACCATCGGGTACGCGCCTTCGGCGGTGGTCTTCCGGTCAAGTTCCAGGGCGATATCGTGCTCCCCGCGTCCTTCGACACGCTCGGATTCGGCCACGGCCTTGGCTGCGGCTTCCCCGCTGACAGCCACGAATTCATCTCCGACCTTCAGCTTCACCTTGCCCAGCGACTGATCCACCAGCGAATCGTCGGCGTAGGCGACCGCTCCGACAGCGCGGGTCACGGTGGTCACCACACCGGCATTGCCCTGGGCTTTCTCCAGGCCAGTGGCATCCGGCCAGCCGCCATCGGGCTCATGGGTCCATACCTCGGGAACCACGCTATGCAGGTATTCGGTGAAATTCTCCGTGGTGCCGGAGTCATCGGCACGGGCCACCCCGGTTACCGGGATGTCGGGCAGCTGAACCTCGGGGTTCAGCTTGGCGATGGCAGGGTCCTGCCAGGAACGGATCTCGCCGGAGAAGATCCGGGCGATCGTTTCGGCATCCATATTCAATTCCTTGATGCCCGGCAGGTTGAAGGCGATGCTGATCGGGGAAATATACGCCGGAATATTGATCGCGCCCTGCGGCCCGCAGGTTTCGATGGAACGCTGGACTTCCTCGTCCTTCAGATACGCGTCGGATCCGGCGAACTCGGTACCGCCAGCCAGCAGTCCTGCGCGTCCGGCGCCGGATCCCACCGAAGCGTATTGCACCTGAACCTTGGGGTGCAGGGTGGAGAATTCAGTGCTCCAGGCATTCATGGCTGAGTTCTGCGCGGTGGATCCGCCGCCGGTCAGTGTGCCTTCCAGGTTGGAGGTATTCGCTTCGGCGGCCTTGCGCTGTTCTTCGCCCAACGGATAATCCGAACCGCAGCCCGAGAGCAGCAGGGCCAGGCCTAGGCTGGAAGCGGTGATTGCTCCTGCCCAGCGGGCAAGTGAATGAGGGGCAAAGCGGGTGGGGCGCACAACAGCTCCTGGATTATCGGGGTGCGTTTCAACTAGTTCGTAAACTCCAGTCAAACATCTTTCCAACATTTTTGCGCTTCTCAAACCCGTCGGCACCTATCCCACCGCATTCCCAGCCGCTTACGCCGGTTCGGGTGATTTGCCTCGCCCCAAAAGCTTAAGTGATAATGATTCTCATTATGACTTATGTGAATTCCCCATCGGCCGGCCAGCCTGGCGCCCAGCAGCCGCCTGCTCCGGTGTTCCGCCTGCGCAACGCACGCCTGGAACTGCCCGCGGAGAACCGCGCACTGCTGGAAATCCAGGAGTTCACGCTTCTTCCCGGCGAGCGCGTGGTCATCACCGGCCCCTCGGGTGCTGGCAAGTCGCTGCTGCTGTCCATGATCACTGGGCACTGGGCACCCGGATTGGAATTCTCCGGCACCCGCATTGCCGGGTCGCCCCGCATTGGATGCATACCGCAACGCGGCCAAGATGCCCTGCACCCGCTGCTGCCGCTGGGACGGCAGCTGCGCAAGGCCACCGGCGCCAGCGCGCAGCAGGTTGCCAGCACGCTGGACGCCGTGGGACTTGGTGATCCGTCATTGCTCGCACGGCGTCCCGCTGAATTATCCGGAGGGCAGGCGCAACGCGCCGCCATAGCGCTGGCAGTGCTCAGCGAGGCCCCGGTGATCATTGCCGACGAACCAACCAGCGCACTTGATGACCGCTCCCGCGATCTGGTCCTCGACCTGCTGGGTACGGTCCTGGATGAACGGCAGGCACTGATGCTGTCCACCCATGACGAGGCCGCAGCCCGGGCACTGGCCACCCGGCACCTCGTTCTGGACTCCGGAAAGATCGCCAGTGCCAGTCGCAGCACCGCCGCACCGCGCGGGGAACGAGTTCCAGCTTGAGCATCCCCGCACTGGAAGCATCCAACCTCAGCGCACGGCGCGGGCACGGCGAAGCCCGCCGGCTGGTCCTGGATCCCATTGGATTCACGCTGGCCCGGGGCGAAGCCGTGGCCATCACCGGCCCATCAGGCGCCGGCAAATCCACTCTGGCCAACATCGTGCTGGGCCTGGGGCTGCCGGACTCCGGGGAGATCCGGGTGCTGGGCGAGCCGTGGAGCACACCGAAACGCAGCCATGCGGCGGCACGCCGCCGGCTGGTCCAGGGCGTGCCGCAGGATCCCGCCGCCGCCTTCGTGCCGCGCTGGAGCATCCGCACGTCGCTGCAGCACGCCATCACCCGGCTGCTCCCCTCCGCCCACCCGGCAACGCTCATTGCCCAGGCCGCCGAGCTGGCCCAGTTCCACCCCGGGCTGCTGGACCGCCGCCCGCATCAGCTCTCCGGCGGGCAGCTGCAGCGGGCCGCGCTGGCCCGCGCCGTGGCAGTGAAGCCGTGCGTGCTCGTGGCTGATGAACCGACCAGCGCCCTGGATCCTGGCACCGCCCAGGCCGTTGCCGGCCAGCTGCTCTCCACCGCCGCAGCTTCAGGCATTGCCCTGCTGCTGATCACCCATGACCCGCAGCTGGCAGCACGCTGCGCGCGCACCATCAGCATCCAACCGCCTGCCCAATAAGCCACCTGACCGCTCCCCCTATCACCCAAGGACACCGCACCCATGAATCGACTCCGCAAGAAAACACTGGCCTTGCTCGCCATCCCGCTGGCCGGAACGCTGGCCCTCAGTGGCTGCTTCTCCGCGGCGGCCGAGCAGGCCGGCAGCACCGGCCGCATCTCCGTGGCCCACATGCAGCCTCCCCGCTCCGGGCTCAGCCCGCTCAGCGATGACGCGTTTAAGCTCTCGCGCTGGTCCACCGCCGAAACCCTGGTCACCCTCGATGAGTCCGGGGATGCGCAGCCGGCCTTGGCGACCAGCTGGGAACGCATCGATGACCTGGTCTGGGAATTCACCATCCGGAAGGGCGTCACGTTCCATAACGGGCAGCCACTGGGTGCCACTTCGGTGGCGAACTCCCTGCAGCGGGCCATCGATTCCACCCCGGTGCCGCGCATCCTGAACGGCACCGCGCTGGACGTGGAGGTGCTCGGGGAGCACGGGCTGCGGATCACCACCGCGGATCCCGACCCGCTGCTGCCCCAGCGGCTCTCCAGCCCGCAGCTGGCCATCTTCGCGCCCGAGGCCTACACCGACAGCGGGGTTGACCCGGCAGGCCACGGCACCGGCCCGTTCCAGATCACGGCAGTGGACGGGATGTCCGGGGCCACGCTGGACCGCTACGAGGATTATTGGGGCGACAAGGCCGAGGCTGCCGGCATCGACGTGAAGTTCGTGCCCGATGGCACCGCGCGCACCGCCGCGCTGCGCACCGGGGAAGCGGATATCGTCGAGGCCATCCCGGCCGGCCAGGCCGCCTCGGTGGACCAGGAGCTGCTCACCGAAGTGCCCATGCCGCGCACCAATACGCTGTACCTGAACACCGCCAAGGGTCCCTTCGCCGACCCGGCGGTGCGCGCCGCGGCCCGGGAGGCCATTGACCGGGCCGCCATCATCCAGTCCGTGTACGAGACCCGGGCGGACCTCGCCGACGGCCTGCTCGGCCCGGCCCTGCCCTACGCCGCCGGGCTGCGCGAAACGGATGAGTACCGGCAGCTGCTGTCCCAGCGCGCCGAACCCGCGAAGGTCCAGGACGTGGAAATCACCCTGGGAACCTTCACCGACCGCGCCGAACTGCCGGAGGTCGCGGTGATCCTCCAGCAGCAGCTGGAAGCCGCCGGATTCATCGTGAAGCAGAATGTGCGCGAGTACCAGTACATCGAAGCCGACGCGCTGGACGGGGCCTTCGATGCCTTCATCCTCTCCCGCGCCACCGTGCTCGATTCCGGGGACCCGGTGGCGTACTTCGCCTCGGACTTCACCTGCGAGGGCGGCTTCGCCATCGCCCAGCTCTGCGACAAGGACGTGGAGCAAGCCATCGACCGGGCCGCGCAAACCGATGCCGGGGAGCAGCGCCAGCAGCAGATCATGCTCGCCGAGGCCCGCATCCTGGGCACCGACGCGGCCATCCCGCTGCTGCACGAACGGGTGATCCAGGGCGAGAGCCCTGCCGTGCACGGCGCCGCGAAGGATCCGCGCGAACGCGAGCTGGTCACCGCGCAGACCCGCCTGGGCAGCGAGTAGGGGCCGGGCTGCCGATGAACTGGTTCTCCCGCCACTGGCGGCGCGGCGCCTGGGCGTCCTTCGCCTCCTGCCTGCTCAGCGCGCTGGCGCTGCTGCTGGTGGCCGGCGCCCTGCCCTGGCTTTCGCGCACCGATCCGGCCGCGGCGGTGCTCCGTGCCCGCTATGCCGAACTGGAACCCACCGCACAGGCGCTGGCCGCCGTGCGCGCGCAGCTGGGCCTTGACCGCGGACCGCTGGCCACCAGCTGGCACTGGTGGTCCGGGGTGCTGCACGGGGATCTGGGCAGCTCCTGGGTCAGCGGGGCGCCGATCGCACCCGGAGCCTGGCGGGCCCTGTCGGTCTCCGCCACGCTCACCGCCTTCGCCGTCCTGGTGGCGCTGGCTGTGGCCTTTGCCCTGGTGCTGCCGGCGGCGTTGCGCGTGCTGCGCAACCAGCGGCAGTCCGGGTCCGGTCCGCTGGGCGTGGCGCTGACCTCCTTGCCGGAATTCCTGCTGGCCAGCATGCTGCTGGTGCTGGTAGCGGTGCAGCTGCAATGGCTTCCGCCCTATGGGTGGACCGGGCTGGACACCGCTATCCTGCCCGCGCTGGCGCTGGGCATCCCGGCTGGCGGGTTGCTGGGCCGGCTGCTGGCAGATGCCATTGCCGCGGTGGCCGGCGAACGCTGGGTCAGGATCTGGCACCTTGCTGGGGCGCCGGCGCCGGCCATCCTTTCCGGGGTGCTGCGCCGGGCCGCGGCCGCGGTCATCGACCAGCTTGGCCTGGCGTTCATCGGATTGCTCGGCGGCGCGGTGGCCATGGAGCAGGTCTTCGCAATCCCCGGGCTCGGCCGCTACCTGCTCGGGGCCGCCAATGCGCAGGACATTCCCGCGTTGCAGGCCGGCCTGCTGCTGATGGCGGCCTCGGCCGTGCTGATCGGGGCGCTCACCGCGGCAGCTCGGCGCGCGCTGCGCGGAGGCGCCCTGCCGCCCGGGTCGCTGCCTGCCCCGCCCGAGGCCCGCGGCACCGGCAGGATCCAGCGCTGGACCGCGGGGATCACCTGCGCCGCGCTGCTGGCCATCCTGGCTTCCGGGTTGTCGCGCGATCCCTATGCCATTGCATTCCGGCGGCTGCAGGCCCCGGAACCGGGCCTGCCTTTCGGCGCGGATGCCAGCGGCAGGGATCTGCTGGCACGGGTAGCCCACGGAACCCTGGGCACGGTGGGCCCGGCACTGCTGATCGTGGCCGGCGCGATCCTGATCGGCCTGCTGCTGGCGGCGGCCGGCGAGATCTCGCGCGGGCCGGCGGTAATTGCCAATGCGACGCCGCCGATTCTTGCCGGGGTGGTCATCGCGGCCCTGATGGGCCCGTCGGTGGGCGGTGCCGCGCTGGCCGTGCTCTGGGTGAGCTGGCCTCCGCTGGCCACCCATGCGGCCTCGCTGCTTGATGAGGCGCGGGCCATGCCGCATATCCGCTGGCTTCCGCTCTCGGGGGTGCCGCGGAGCAGGATCTGGATCCAGCATTTGCTGCCGGCGGTGATTCCCGCATTGCTGCGGCACGGGATGCTGCGGCTGCCCGGGGTGGCTTTGGCCTTGGCTGCCCTGGGATTCCTCGGGCTCGGGGCGCAGCCGCCCACCCCGGAGTGGGGGCTGCTGCTGGCCGAAGGCATCGGCTATGTCGAGCGGGCTCCGTTCACAGCCATCGCCCCGGCTGCCGCACTGGTGCTGACCTCCGTGTGCGCGGTGGCGCTCGCAGGGATTCCGGCGCCGCGGCGTGCCGGTTCCCGCGGCCCTTCGAAGAAGCTGGAGGCGCAGTCCGGGAGCTCCCAAGTGCCGGTGAGCTGAACGGCGGGACTACCGTCCCGCCGCCAGTTCGCTATTGCCGTGCAGCGTTCCGGTGGACAGCCCAAGGCTCACCGGCTGCGGCGAACTGCAGCAGCCGCTGGATTCGGCAGGCTCGGTCGATTCGGTTCCGCAGGAGTTTTCGCTGGCCGGAGCGTCGTAGGAGCCGCCCAGGTCCGTTGAGCAAACACCTGTTTCCGGCAGCTCCAGCTCCACCCGGCCGGCCGCCTCCGCATCTCCGGAGAGGGCGGCGGCAATGGAGCGCACCTGCTCGTAGCCGGTAGCCATCAAGAACGTCGGGGCCCGCCCATAGCTCTTCATGCCAACGATGTAGAAGTCCTTTTCCGGGTGCGCCAGTTCCTTGGCGCCGTGCGCGCTGACCGTTCCGCAGCTGTGGAACTCCGGATCGATCAAGGGACCGAGCTGGCGCGGAGCCTCGACGCATTCGTCCAGCTCCAGGCGCAGTTCGGAAAGCATCTGCAGATCCGGGCGGAAACCGGTGGCGGCGATAATGCGGTCAACGGCCAGCTCGCGTCCATCAGCCAGCACGACTGCCAGCTGCTCCCCTGCGTTCATCGACGCGACGGAGACATTCTCCAGCAGTTCCACGTGGCCGTTTTCCACCAGCCGGCGCAGCGAGGTGCCCAGCTGGCCCCGGGCCGGAAGCTGGTCGGCGGCTCCACCGCCGTAGAGCCGGATCGGGTTGGCTTCCCCGCGCAGGCCCCAGCGGATCCGGGTATCAGGGTACTGCTTCTGCAACCGGCCCAGGGCGATGATGGTGTTCGCCGCCGAATGCCCAGCGCCGAGCACCAGCAGGTCCTTCCCTGCCAGCTCGTTCTCATCGGCGCCCAGCGGATCGGGAAGCCCGCCGGTGATGAAGCCCTGCTCACGCGCTTCGGCTTCGCCGATTGCCTCGATGCCGCCACGGCCTACCGGGCTTGGCTGGTTCCAGGTTCCGCTAGCGTCAACTACGGCGCGGCCGAGCAGATCCACCAGGCCGCCAGGGGTTTCGGTGCGCACCAGAAACGGCGCGTCGTCGCGGTTCGCGGTGCGGGCCTTGTCGGCTCCGCGGCCGTCGGGCAGCACGCGGCTGATCTTCACCACGCGGTGGCCGTAGCGGATGCGTGGCGCCAGTTCCGGGTGGGCTGCCAGCGGCTGCAGGTACTCGCTGACCAGTTCCGCACCGGTGGGCAGCTTGGTGATACGCGGCGCTTCCCAATCCCCGGCATATCCTTCGCTGGGGGTTTCCAGCAGTCGTCGGGAAGCGGCATCGATATTGAAGCGCCATGGGGAGAAGAGCTTGATATGGGACCACTGGGCAATGGCGGCACCGGCGCTGTCCCCGGCTTCCAGGACGAGCACGTCCTGCCCGCGCTCGCGCAGGTGGGCTGCGGTGGCCAGCCCGATGGGACCGGCGCCAATGACGATCACTGGAAGGTTCTGGTTCATGGATTTCTCCTTGGCTGCTGGTTTCCGGGTGGCGGGTGCTGTTTAGCTGGCTGGCAGCAGTTCGGCGATGAGCTGCTCTATCCGGGTACGGATTTCATCGCGGATCGGGCGCACGCCGTCGATGCCCTGGCCTGCAGGGTCCTCCAGCTTCCAGTCCTCATAGCGCTTGCCCGGGAAGAATGGGCAGGCGTCCCCGCAGCCCATGGTGATCACCACATCGGAGTCCTGCACCGCTTCGGTGGTCAGCACCTTGGGAATTTCCGCCGACATGTCGATGCCGACTTCCTTCATGGCCTCGACCGCCGCCGGGTTGACCGAATCAGCGGGAGCCGAGCCGGCCGAGCGGACCTCGATCCGCCCTCCGGAAAGGTGGGAGAGGAAGGCCGCGGCCATCTGGGAACGTCCGGCGTTGTGCACGCAGACAAAGAGAACTGAAGGCTTCTCGGTTGCAGTCATGGTTATTTTCCTCAGGCAGAAGTTGTGACGGTGCTGGATGAAGGGAAGAATTTCCGGGCCCACAGGGCGACATAGACCAAGGCGACCAGGATCGGCACCTCGATCAGCGGGCCGACCACCCCGGCCAGGGCCTGTCCGCTGGTGGCTCCGAAGGTCGCGATGGCCACCGCAATGGCCAGCTCGAAGTTGTTCCCGGCCGCGGTGAAGGCCAAGGTGGTGGTGCGCGGGTAGCCCAGCTTCAGCCAGTGGCCAATGAGCATGCCGGCGCCGAAGACCACCACGAAGTAGACCAGCAGCGGGATCGCCATGCGCAGCACATCCAGCGGCTTGGAGATGATGTTGTCCCCCTGCAGCGCGAAGAGCAGGACAATGGTGAACAGCAATCCGTACAGCGTCCACGGGCCGATCTTCGGCAGGAATTTGCCCTCGTACCAGTCGCGGCCCTTGGCCTTTTCGCCCAGCGTGCGGGTCAGGTAGCCGGCCACCAGCGGGATGCCCAGGAAGACCAGCACCGAGGCGGTGATCGCGGCAATGGAGAATTGCGCGCTGGTGGTTTCCAGTCCCAGCCAGGAAGGCAGCACCTGCAGGTAGAACCAGCCCAGGGCACCGAAGGCGATGACCTGGAATACCGAGTTGATGGCCACCAGCACGGCGGCCGCTTCGCGGTCCCCGCAGGCCAGGTCATTCCAGATGAACACCATGGCGATGCAGCGGGCCAGCCCCACGATGATCAGCCCGGTGCGGTATTCCGGCAGGTCGGCCAGGAAGATCCAGGCCAGCACGAACATGAATGCCGGGGCGAGGATCCAGTTGATCACCAGCGAGGTGACCATCAGTTTCTTGTCGGCCAGCACGCGGCCGGTTTCGTTGTAGCGCACCTTGGCCAGCACCGGGTACATCATGACCAGCAGGCCGATGGCGATGGGCACCGACACCCCGGCCACGGTGAAGCGGTCCAGCAAGGCGCCGAGCTGCGGGAAGATGCGGCCCAGGCCCAGGCCGACGGCCATGGCGAGCAGGATCCACAAGGCCAGGTAGCGGTCCAGGAAGGAAAGTTTGGCCGCCACGGGGGCCGTGTCTAGCGCAGGGGCAGGTGCCACTGAATCATCACTCCAAGAATAGACATCGACGATTATCGATGTTTTGAGTATGATGAAACATATCGACGTTTGTCAATCTCTGGCGCCGGCCAAGACGCCAAGACAAGAAAAGAGCCGAGGTCCATGAGCACAGCCACCGCGAATCCTGCCGACGGCACCTGCACCGCGCCGGCTGCCGATGCCTGCTGCGTGCCATCCCCCGGGGAGGCAATCCTGAGCGCCGAGGAAGCCGAACTGCTGGCACTGCGATTCAAGGCGCTGAGCGACCCCAACCGCCTGCGCATCCTGTCCATCGTCTCCAGCAGCGTGTCTGCCGAAACCTGCGTCTGCGACCTGCCCGAGCCGCTGGGCCTCAAGCAGCCCACCGTCTCGCACCATTTGAAGATTCTGGTGGATGCCGGGATCCTGCACCGCGAGAAGCGCGGGGTCTGGGCCTACTTCTCCGTGGTCCCCGGCGCCTTGGAATCCCTGGGCGCCAGCTTGGCGCCTAAGCCCTAGGCGGGTTTGCCACGCGGCCCTTGCTTGCAGGCACAGGCGAGTGCCCTATTTCGGGCGCTCGAACTTCATGAGCTTGTGCGTGCCATCGCAAAAGGGCTTGATGGCGGAGCCCCCGCAGCGGCATAGCGCTACGGGCCCTTGCCGGGCTTCGATGGATTGCCCTTCGGCATCGACGATTTCAAAATCTCCCCTGAGCAGCAAGGGTCCCTGCGGGCACACTGTAATGGTGGCCGCTTCCGAGGCGCGGTTCCCGCCGCTCATGCGACTGCCCCAGCTCCGACCTCGGCCTCGGCCCCGGCAAGCAACGCCGATCTGCCAGCTTCCCACGCGTCTAGATACTGTTCGCCGGCCAACGCATCAACGGCCGCCGCGGCTTGGGCTCCGAACAGTATGTCGGGGACCAGCTCCGGTTCGTCTTCAGCCAGTCCCCCGGCCAGGTCGCGGCCAGCGATCTGCTCATGGACCGCATCAGCTTCCACATGCTCATCGAAGTAATCGGTGACCGCGGATTCATAGCCCAGGCGCCGGAAGCCGCGGGCATAAGCCGCCTGGGGTATCGAGGAAGTCATCTCGTACAGCGCCAGGTGGCCAGTGATGGCTCCCCGATGGCGCCGGTGCATGCCGAAGAGCGAAATCATGTTGACCGCAGCCAGCGTCACCGCCGGAATGCGGTCGATGTAGGCGCCGAAGTCATCACGCAGGCCGACCCCTCTCATCGTCTGCCTGAACAGCTCGCTATGCATTCGAGGCAGATGCCCATTTCCGTATTCATCGGCCTGGATCTCCACCATTGCAGCTTTTGCACGTCCCTCGAGTTTCGGGATCGCCCAGGTGTGAGGGTCAGCTTCCTTCAGCTGGTAGATCGACTTCAGAATCAAGAATTCGCGTGCCTGGGCGGCATTGGCCTTGCGCTGGATGAATTTCGAGACTGACGGCCCGGCATCACTCGCAGCGAGCGCGAACAGGGCTTGGGCCACCTCGGAGGAGCTGGGTTCCACGCTTGGAACCGGACCTGCAGCCTCGCGAAGCGCTTGCTCGAAAGCCTCCTCGATCTGGGTCCGCAGCGAAATCAGCCCAGGGTTCCATTCCCAGCGATCATCGACGCCTGCGAATCCCCGATAGTGCAGCTCATAGAGCATGAAAAGGCTCAATTGCAGGTCCCCGTCGTCAAGCACATCCGAAGCCGAAGCCAACCGCCCGGTTGCGACCGTTGCCAGGTAGGCTGCGTGTTCTCCCGAGGGGTTGCACAGCAATGCGTTGGCCAGCTCTCGGGACAGGTCTCCGCGTGGTACGGGCAGATGCATGACGCTCCTTCGGTGTCGCTGGTTGCTTAGCCGGCAATAGCGGCTTGAGGATGATCGTGCCAGCATCCCCCGGATATCACCACCATTAGGAGGAAAGGCCAAGGTAAGCCGCCAAGGCAGGCAATCGATTGGACTCCGTCGCCTGGCCGGGTGCGGCTGCGCTCCGCGGAATTCGTGTCGACCTGCTTGGCATGAGGTATCCTCAGAAGAACACTCCACGATGATCACCGAGCGCCAAAGGCGAAACCCGGGGATCCCTCGGCTCAGCGCCACAGGGTTTCGTGGGCGGTCACCTTTCGGAGAGCTGCCATCAGCGGAGGATTATATGAACATGCCCGAACGCCGTATTCGCGCCATGCAACGCGTCGACGAACTTTTGCATTGCCCTGAGGCAAGAACCCTTCTCACCTCGTACGGCTGGTTCGAGGGGACACCGGTGGTATTCGCCCAATACGCTGATCCAGTAGATGAAGTCATGGGCTTCGTATCGGTCCATGGCCGGGCAGTGCTCATGGTTGTCGATGACGGCCAAACCGATGAGCTGCAGCTATGGCACATCACGGTGCCCAGCCCGCTTTTTCCCAAAGTTCCGCCACTGCCAGCGGGAACCACAATCAGCGAACTGTGCAACATGCACCGCACGGAGAAATTGATGCCGTTTCGCGTAGCTTTTTGGTCCCATAGCGCGGCACTGCACGAAATTCCCTGCTTTGTCCGCAACGACAGGCCTGTCCAAGCAACCCGGTCGACGACTGACATCGGCTAGCCCGGCGGGCCAGCCCGGACCGCCATCGGAGCACTCCCCTCCCGCCACGCGCCAGCCTGATTGCTGATTCCGCCCCGGGATACCGGGTCCAGGCCGGAACCGCCCTGCACGGTCATTCCCGTTCAATGACACGAATGCCTTATCGCTGCCCTGCCCGTGCCACAATCCGAAGTGGAAAGTAGCGCCGAGCACCAGTTGGCGCGTCCTATGCGAGGAGGCATCGGCGGCAGTGCAAGCCAAAATGGAACAGGTCCAGCAACGGACCAACGCGGCCTGGGTCATCATCGTGGCCTCCGGTGTGATGGCCGGCCTGCACATCTGGAAGCTCGCCCCCGCGCTGACCGTCATCCAGGACGAACTGGGCTTCTCGCTGATCTTCTCCGGCGTGTTGCTGGGCGTGGTCCAGGTGGCCGGCATGGCCGGCGGCTTGGCCGTTTCCCTGCTTTCGGAAGTCATCTCCCAGCGCCGCACGTTGATCCTCGGCTTGCTGCTGCTGGTGCTGGGCAGCACGCTGGGCGCCTTGTCCCCCAGCGCGCCGCTGCTGCTGGCCACCCGCATCCTGGAAGGCGCGGGTGTCATCATGGCCACCGTCATGGGGCCCGGACTCGTGCGCCTGCATGCCCCGATCAGGAACCTGAACATGGCCGTGGGGTGGTGGGCCGCCTACATGGGCATGGCCACCTTCATCGGCGTCTTCTCCACCGCACTGGTGCTCCAGCACCTGTCTTGGCACCTGTGGTGGGGCCTGCTCGCGTTCATCACCCTGTTGCCCATTCCGCTGATACTGAAGTTCGTGGCAGCGGACAGGCCCTCGGGTTCCGCGGCCCTGCGCGAAGCTGCCCGGCGCATTGCCATCACCGCCCGGGCACCGCGCGTGTGGATCAGCGGGCTGATTTTCGGCTGCTATACGGTGCAATGGATGGCAGTAGTGGGGTTCCTGCCCACGATCTACGAGGAATTCGGCCTGGATCCGGTGGCCGGTGGATTGGCCTCAGCCGTGATCGGCGGGCTGAATGCGGTGGGCGCGATCATCTGCGGCGGGCTGCTCCAGCGCGGGGTCAACGGGCGCACCCTGCTGGTTACCGGCTTCGCCCTGATGTCGCTGACCTCCATCCTGACCTTCGCCATCGACTACCCTACGGAGCTGCTGCTGATCCAGATGGTCTGCGTCGGGTTCTTCTCGCTGGCCGGGGCCACCATCCCTACCACCATGACCCGCGTGGTGGTCGACCTGGCACCGCCGGGCGGCTCGGCGCCGGCGTCGATGGGGTTGACCCAGCAGATCTTCAATATCGGCAATTTCACCGGCCCGATGCTGCTGGCCGCCATGGCGACACTGACCGGAGGCTGGAATGCCACCTGGTGGCTGACCACGTTCTTCGCACTGCTCGGGGCGGCGCTGACGCTGGTGCTTTCGCGCCGGAATTCGCCGTTCGCCACAACGCGCTGACGGCCTGAACCAGCAGGGGGCTGGAGGCTGAACGGTTTCCCGTCCTGCCTCCAGCCCCATTTCACTGCTTTCTTTCTGCGTTGCGCCGCTAGTGCGCGCTGCGGTGCTCGTCCCTGATCTGGCCGACCAGCTCGGCGAGCATGTCCTCCAAGGTCACCATGCCGGTGACCTTTCCGGTTCCGCCCTCGCGCACCAGCGCCAAGTGGGCACCGGAGAGCTGCATTTCCTGCAGTGCGGTGCGCACGCTTTGCTGCGGGGCGAAGGACGGCAGCTCGCGGATGCCGCTGGGCTGCAGCGGGCGCTCGCGGGTTTGCGCATCGGCACCCAGCACGTCCTTCACATGCACATAGCCCACTGGAGTGCCATCGGCCTGCACCAGCGGGAAGCGGGAGAAGCCGTGAGCGGCCGCCGACTCGATGCCGGCCACCGTGCAATCCACCGGCAGGGTCTGCACCTCATCGAAGCTGATCGCCACCGACTCGATGCTGCGCGCATCGAAGTGCAGGGCGCCCATCAGCAACTGCTCGTCCTGCTCATCCAGGACACCGCCCTCGCGGGATTCGGCCACCATGGAGGAAACCTCGTCGCGGGTGAACGTGCTGGCCACCTCGTTCTTCGGGGCCACCCCGAAGATCCGCAGGACCAGGTTGCCCATGGCGTTCATCAGCCACAGCACCGGGCGCAGGATCTTCACCAGCACCACCATGCTCGGGCCCAGGATCAGCGCCATGCGTTCCGGACCGGCCAGGGCCATGTTCTTCGGCACCATCTCGGCGAGCACCACGTGCAGGTAGGTCACCACGATCAGCGCAATCGCGTAGGACAGCGCATCGATCATGCCCTCAGGAATCCCGATGGCCTCGAAGGGACCTGCTACCGCGTACTTCACCAGCGGCTTGGTGACGTAGCCCAGTGCCAGCGAGCACACGGTGATGCCCAGCTGGGCGCCGGCCATCACCAGCGAGACGTTCTCGATGGCCCACAGGGTCAGCTTGGCGCTGCGGCTGCCGGCCAGCGCCTTGGGCTCGATGATGCTTCGGCGCGCAGAGATCAGCGCGAACTCGGCGCCGACAAAGTAGAAGTTCGCCGCAAGCAGCAGGACCGTCACAAGAATTCCGATAAGATCGCTCATCGCCCGGCCTCTTCCTCATCAAGTTCGGACACTTCCACGTCAACGATCGCGATCCGCTGCTCATCGGTGGCGTGGATGGTGAATACCAGCTGCTTGTCCGGTCCGCCGGGAACGCCGGGCACCACGAGGGTGACCACGTCGCCGACCTGGCCGAAGCGTCCCAGCTGCACGGTCAGCAATCCGGCCAGGGTCTCATAGTCCGAGTCCTCGGGGATCTGGCAGCCCAGCAGCTCGCTGGCTTCATCCGGGCGCAGCGCCGCATCCAGCCGCCAGGCATTCTCCGAGAGAACCTGGACGCTGGAGTCCTGCGGGTCATGCTCATCGCGCACTTCCCCGACGATCTCTTCCACGAGGTCTTCGAGGGTCAGCATGCCGGCGACGTCGCCGGTCTCGTCGATCAGCACCGCCAGTTGCATGCCGCCGCTGCGCAGCTGGTCCATCAGCTCGTCGAGCTCGATGGTGTCCGGGACCAGCAATGCATCCTGGGCGTAGTCCCCCACCGCGGTGTGCGCGCGCTGCTCGAAAGGCACGGCGAGCAAGGCGCGGATATGCACCAGTCCCAGCACCCGGTGGCCGTCCTCGGCCACCAGCGGGAAGCGCGAATGGCCGGTTTGCGCGGCCAGCTGCAGCACGTCTTCCACGCTCTGCTGCGCGGTCACGGTGGCCATCCGCGAACGGGCGGTCATCACGTCGTGGCCACGGCGGTTGCCGAAGGCCACGGTGCGGCGCAGCATCTCCGCGGTTTCCGAGGGCAGCACGCCTTCGCGGGCGGAGTGCCCCACCAGCGCGACGAGTTCCTCGGCGGAGCGGGTGGAGGCCAGTTCTTCCTGGGGCTCGATGCCGAACCGGCGCACAATCCAGTTGGCGTTGCCGTTGAAGAATGAGAGGAAAGGCTTGGTGACGGTGCTGAAGCCGCGCTGGAAGCCCACCACCGCCTTGGCGGTGGCAAAGGGCTTGGCAATGGCCAGGTTCTTGGGGACCAGCTCGCCGAAGACCATGGTCAGGATCGTGGCCAGCACCAGCGCGATGGCAACGGAGACCGTGCGGGCCAGGGCCGCGTCGAGGCCTGCATCCTGCAGCGGGCCCACCACGAGGGCGGCGATGGCGGGCTCGGCCAGGAAGCCGATGCCGAGGTTGGTCAGGGTGATGCCCAGCTGGGCACCTGAAAGCTGGGTGGACAGGGTGCTCATGCCCTTGAGCACGCCTTGGGCGCGGCGGTCGCCATCGGCGGCGGCCTGCTTGACTTGATTACGGTTAACCGTGATCAACGCGAATTCCGCGGCTACGAAGAGCCCGCATCCGAGAATGAGGAGCACGGCCAAAGCCAGAGAAATCCATTCCATTATCTGCACCCCCTGTCCTTCGAAGCCTGGCCGGCAATCCTGCCGGGCAGAGGGCTGGAACTATGAGATCTACTGTCGCCTGAAGCGTCCATCATTCCCTTCCGATCGGAGTATCTTCCTCCGATCTGCTGTGTTCCAATAATTATCCAGCATGCCGCTGCCCATTTTGCTTGAAAGTTCCATTTGTTTGCCAGATCCCCGGCATCCGCATAGCAATTTCACAAGATGGCGGCGCATCCGACTCCCGGTTCAGCGCAGAGGGCACCGCGCAACCGGCCTCGGACGACTAGATTGGAGTCAGCACCGGCACGGCTGGGGCTGACGTCCGATTCGATCTTGAGGATTGCACCCATGCAGAATCCGATTCCCGATTACCTGCGCGAAGTGCTCGACGCGTTGCGCGATGACACCAGCGGCGAGCGTGCCGGCTACATTCCCGAGCTGGCCGAAGCCAATCCCGACTATTTCGCCTTGGCCGTGACCACCGCCATGGGCAGCACCTACACGGCCGGGGATGCAGGCATCGAGTTCACCATCCAGTCCATCTCCAAGCCCTTCGCCTACGCCGCGGCCATCATGGACCGCGGCCTGGAGCAGGTGCTGGAACGCATCGGGGTGGAACCCTCGGGCGAGGCGTTCAACGAGCTGTCGCTGGAGGCTAGCACAAACCGGCCGAAGAATCCGATGATCAATGCCGGGGCCATCGCCGCCCACGGGCTGCTGGTCGGTGCCGACGCCACCGGCGAGCAGCGGGTCGCCCGGGCGCTTGAGCTGTTCTCGGCACTGGCCGGACGGCAGCTGCGCATCGACGAGGCGGTCTTCAACTCGGAGCTGGGCACCGCCGACCACAACCTGTCCATGGCCCATATGCTGCGCAAGCACGGGATCATTGCCGATGACCCGCATGAGGTGGTGGCCGGCTACACCCGGCAGTGCTCCATTCTGGTCACCGTGGCCGACCTGTCGGCGATGGCCGCCACCCTGGCCAACGGCGGGGTGCAGCCGTGCACGCACGAGCGGATCATGGATGAGGACACGGCCCGGCAGGTCATGTCGGTGATGGCGGTGGCCGGCATGTATGACGGAGCCGGCGACTGGCTGACCCGGGTCGGGATTCCCGCAAAGAGCGGGGTGGCCGGCGGGCTGGTGGGCGTGCTGCCGAACCAGGTGGGCATCGGCGCCTTCTCGCCTCGGCTGGATCCGCACGGCAACAGCCAGCGGTCGCGGCGGGCCTTCGAACGGCTGTCCACGGATATGGGCATGCACCTGCTGGCCCCGAGCCATGGACGGCTCGATGTCATCGATGTGCGGCGCGGGGGCACCCGCGAGACGTTCACCTTGCAGGGCAATGTGCAGTTCACCGCCGCCGCCGAGCTGCTTGACCTGTTCGCCGAATCGGATTTCGACGGGCCGGTGCACGTGGATATCTCCCGGGTGTTCTCCTTCACCGACGTGGCCCGGCGCATGACCCTGGAGGGGCTGCGCCGGCTGCGCAATGACGGGCGCCGGGTGTTCCTGCATGATCCGCTGCAGTCCCTGGCAGATCCGGATCTGGGTGATGGCACCTATCCGGAGACACCCTGAACAGCGGAATCTAGCGGAAGATGTCCAGGTAGGCCAGCGTGGAGCCTACGCGGTAGTCCGCGGCCGGATGGTTGGCCACCAGGTAGCGGTCGCGGATGGCCAGCTCGACATTGTCGGTGACGATGCCGTCCACGCCGGCGCCCAGCAGCTCGCGGATGCTCGACTCGTCATTCACCGTCCAGATATGCACCTCCCGGCCCAGCGCATGGGCCTGGGCCAGGAACTCGGGGGTGAAGGATGCCTGCTCCAGCGTGTAGAAGTCGGCCTTCGTCTTCGGCAGCCCGCCCATGCTCATCGCCACGGTCAGCCCGACCCGCAACTCGGGGCGCCGCTGCTTGATTTCCTTGACCGCACGGGGGTTCAGCGAATGGTAGATATTCTCCGTGGCGGTTCCGGCGGCATCGGCCTGCGCCAGGAAGCGTGTGAGATAGTCCCTGGATTCATGGCCGGTGACCTTCAGTTCCACGAGCACCTGGATGCCCAGCAGCTCGGCGCGCTTCAGGTATTCCTGCATGGTGGGGATGCGGCCGGTGAAGCCGCCTTCGCGGACCGTGACCTTCCGGACGTCGGCCAGGGTCATCTCATGGATGTTCTGGTTCACCCCGGCCACCACCAGCAGGTTGGTGTCATGGCTGGCGACGAAATGCCCATCCGCGGTTTCCTGGAAATCAGCCTCGACGATATCGGCCTGATGCGCCGCAGCGGCGTCCAGGGCGGCCAGCGTGTTCTCCACCCCGCCGGCCGAGTAGCCGCGGTGGGCCAGGATCTTCGCTTCCCCGGCTCCGGTTGCGGTCTGCCCCAGGGCCGGGGATGCGGCCAGGCTGCCCGAAAGCGCCAGTGCGGCAGCCGCGGATCCGGCCGCGGCCTTCAGCACGAGGGATTGCGCGCGGCGATGCCGTTGCGAGCGTTCCTGCAGGGTGACCGGCAGCTCCAGGTGCTCACGGCACAGGGCCACCACGACCTGGATCGCCATCACGGTTGCCGCCCCGATCAGCAGGAAGCCCAGCGTGTGGCCCACGCCGATGCACAAGGTCGCGACCAGCGCCGAGTCCTGCTCGCTAAGCAGCCCGGTGGCCAGATCCGAGATCCATACCAGTACCTCGACCAGCAGCGAGGCGCTCAGGGCGCTGGCACCCAGCGGGATCCCGATCAGCAGCAGGTAGCGCAGGCTGTTGCGGCGGGTGGCTTTCAGGCTGGCGCCGAGGGCGGCCAGTGGCTTCTTCGGTCCGACGGCCAGCAACGGCAAGGTGAGCACCAGACGGAGGTTGGCATAGATGATCGCGCCGATCATCAGCAGGTAGAGGCCGGTGCTCAATGGCGCCTTGAGGTACTCGCGGGTGATGAACGGCGGGATGCCCACGCCCTGGATCAGCACGGACGACAGGCCCAGGCCCCCCAGGGGCAGGGCGAGGAAGAAGTACGCCATCATGAGCGGCGAGGGATAGGACAGCATCCGGCGCAGGCAGGAGGCGGTTTCGCGGCACACGGCCCGCAGATTGGGAGTCTGCCCGGATTGCTGGCGGTTGACCATCACGATCAGCGCCACGAACTGCACGCTCACCGCACCCAGAGCCAGCACCGCAATGGCCAGCAGGAGCAGCACCGAGACCGGGTGGGCCAGCAGCGCGGTGTAGGTGCGGTCGGTGACGTTGCCCAGGTTACTGCTTTCCAGCGCCAGCCCGAAAAGGTACTTGATCGCGGGGATGACCAGCAAGCCATTGGCCGCCTGCAGGGCGGTGATGACCGCAAGGTAGCGGAGCACCCGCACATGGCTGAGCTTCAGCACGCGCAGCAGGAATCTGAGGATCTGCTTCAGGAAGGGCAGCCCGCGGCCCGAGGGCAGCGCAGCGGCAGGAAAGTTCGCACTGTGCTTGCTCGATGGAATCCTGGGGGCCACTGCTTGATTTGCCTTTCCGCCCGCCGGGAACGCCTCGGCGGCTGCTTGCAATTCTATCGCCGCCATCTTCCGTTCGCCGTGCGCCTGCTGGATGAAAGCTGAACGGCCAGGCCACCCTGCCTGCGGGAGCCGCCTCCCTTGCTGGCACAACCTGCGCGTAATCTTCCGCAAAACCATTGACCACCAGCTCGATCTTTCCTAATGTGTGAACCAGATCACTGATATATCAATAACATATTAATCAATATCCCCAGTCAACCAGAAGAAGGCAGATCGGATTCAGCATGACAGACAGAACCGCAGTGCAACCGCTCGGAGCCAGCACCCGCAAGCTGAGCCCCAAGCGCGTCCTGACATTCGCGGGGGCAATCATTGCCTTCCTGATCGGATCCGGGTTCGCCACCGGCCAGGAAATCCTGCAGTACTTCACGTCCTACGGCTACTGGGGAATCTTCGGCACCGGCGCCCTGGTACTGGCGCTCATGTCCTACGTCATCATCGAGTTCTTCGTGGTGGGCCAAGCCAAGAAATTCGACAAGCCCTCGCAGATCTTCCACTACTACTGCGGGAAGCACCTGGGCAGCTTCTTCGACTACTCCTCGATTCTCTTCGTCTTCCTGAGCTTTGCCGTCATGGTCGCCGGCGCCGGCGCAGTGTTCGAGGAGCACTACGGACTCTCGCGCTTCATCGGCGGCGGCGCCCTGGCCATCGTGGTCGGTGCCAGCGTCTGGTTCGGCCTGCGCTCGCTGGTGGACATCATCGGCAAGATCGGCCCGCTCATTGTCGTGATTGCCATTGCCCTGGGCATCATGGGCATTGTCCGCGGCAGCGACGGCATCAGCGCGGGCAATGCGCTGCTGCCGGGCCTGGATGTCACCCAGGCTTCCAGCAACTGGGTGCTCTCCGCCCTGTCCTACGTCGGGTTCTGCATGCTGTGGTTGGCCGCGTTCCTGACTGCCTTGGGAAAGACGGCGCGCAGCCGCAAGGAAGCGCTCGCCGGGGGAAGCCTGGGCGCCATCGCCTTCTCGCTGGCATGCATCATCGTGGGCTTGGGCCTGCTGGCCAACATCACCAAGGTGGCCGGGACCGAGATCCCGATGCTGGTGCTGGCCGCCGATATCAGCCCGGTGCTCGCCTCCGGAATCTCGGTGATGATCCTCGCCGGCATCTACACCACTGCGGTTCCGCTGTTGTGGACGGCCTCCTCGCGGTTCTTCGCGGACAACACGCCTCGATTCCGCTACAGCACCGTGGGCCTCGCGGTTCTTGGAACCATCATCGGCTTGCTGGTGCCATTCAGCCAGATGGTCAACGTGGTGTACGTGGTCAACGGCTATGTGGGCATCCTGCTGCTCGTGCTCATGCTGGTCAAGACCGCCACCCGCGCGTGCCGCGATAGGCTGGCGCCGGCAATCGGCCGCAATGCGAAAACTAGCCGAGATCTCCTCTAATGTTTCTTGGGGGATCTGGGCTCGATGAGATGCCTTGCAACCTACCGTTCACGTTTCCTGAATTGCCCCTCGGATATACTCCCATGACACCCGGCGGGGTACATCCGGCATGAAGATGCCCAACCACAGATAGGTCGTCGAAAGCAAAATACGGCCGTCCGCATAGTCGCAATACCCTACTGCGGCCTAGCCCGGGTGTTTCATGATGGTCCGCGTCATTAACGGTCATTAAAGACGAAAGAGTGACCTGAACTGGGAAAATAAAGGTGTCTAAGCCAATATTCCATGAGTTCAAGGATCACTCTTTCAGTGAATAATCATACCGGTCTTTACCCGCAGCTCCCAACCATCACCACGGCCCAGAATCTGGTGTCCCACGCAGGACTGTCCACGCTGACCGGCCTGCTCAACAGCCTCGGGTTCCGGCAACTGGCCGAGGACCGGCTCGGCCAGTTCGTCCCCGCCACCGCCGTCCATCGGCCGGTGAAAATGATCAGCGACCTGGTGTTGATGCTCGCCTCTGGAGGGGAGCATGTCACCGATACCGACCAGCTACGCGTTGCCCCGGGCGTGTTCGGGCAGGTGGCCTCCGAGTCGACGTTCAGCCGTTTCTTCACCCGCCTCGCCGAGCAGCCCGGCGCGTTCGACTACGCCTTCGCGACCATGCAAAGGGAGGTCCGCTCCCAGCTCTGGACTGCCGCAGGCCAGCGCAGCCCGGCCGTCCGGGCGACCCGCGCCAGCCCTCTTATTGTGGATATTGATGCCTCGTTGGTGCACGTGCACTCCGATAAGGAGCACGCCAAAGGCACTTATAAGCGCGGGTACGGGTTCGCGCCGATGATCGCCATGACCGAATTACGGCCAGGGCCACGGCACCGGCGAGGTGCTGGCGGTGAGGATGCGCCCGGGCAATAAGGGAGCGAATTCCGCCGCTGACCATATCAGCATCCTCACCGAAGCGCTGGCCCAGCTGCCCGATGATTTCTATGACCAGGACGGGACCCTGGTTGGCGAGAAGATCCTGTTCCGCACAGATTCAGCTGGGGCGTCCCGCGAATTTTTGCACCACCTGAATGCTCTGGGGTTGCAGTTCTCCACCTCGTACGCGCTGCCGGTGGTCAATGAGCGGTTCATCGGCTGGATCAATGAGAAGAAGTACTGGGAGCCGGCACTGACCGCTACCGGGCAAGCAGCGTGAGGATGCGTGGGTGATCGACGCGACCAAGATCTTGGGGTTGAGGGATTATCCGCCGGGCACCAGGATCTATTTGCGGGCTGAGCCCTAGCATCCTAAGGGCGAAGGCCAGCTTGTTCGATACGGACGGGAATCGGGTGACGGCGTTTTTGACCAATGCTCCGCGGTTTGATCCGGCGTTCCTGGACGTGCGGCATCGGGCGCGGGGCCGGTGCGAGAATCGGATCAAGTCGTTGAAGGCTGCCGGGTTGGGGAAGTTGCCGTTCTTCGCGTTCGGAGCGAACGAGGCGTGGGCGAATTTGGCGATGTTCGCTTTGAACCTGGTTTCGTGGGTGCGACTGGCCGTGCTGCCAGCCGAGCACATAGCTGGGTGCTGGGATTTGAAGCGGTGGCGGTACCGTATCTGGTCGCTGGCCGGGAAACTGGTCACTGGCAGCCGCCGGCCGCGGCTCCTGGTCAACCAGGACGCGCCGGAAGCAGAATTGGTACTGCTGCTGCAGGAGCGGATCAGCAGGCTGGCTGGCCAGTGGCGACACGGGCACTTGGCAACCTGAGCTACCGCGTTCTGTTCTTAATTCCTTCAACAGCAGTATTTTTCGGCGAGTGGTGGCCGGCACGTGCGTCAGTGGTTGGCGCTCTTCGTCGTGCCCCGGAACCGGGAAACCCACCAGTGCGTGGCTTACGCCAGGCGTTGGTGGGTTTCCGGACCGTCATGAAATAGTTGGGCTAGTTCTTATTAATTCACCGATTGCTTCTCCAGCGCAAACTCGGAGTACACTTCCAGCAGTTCTGGATCATCCACTGCACCCAGATCTGCAACCTTATCAAGCGGGGTCCCTTGAAGCATCCGCTTGACCGGAACCTCGAGTTTTTTGCCAGTACGAGTATGCGGAATAGCTCGCATGAACACAATCTCATCTGGTAAGTACCGGACCGATAGATTCTCCCGGATGGACCCGATGATTGCATCCTTAGCTACCTCTGGATCTGCCCCATTGGTCAATTGAACGAAAAGCGGCATATAGTACTCGGTACCCAGCTCCACCCCAACAACCAAGGCTTCGACAACCTCAGGCAGAGATTCAACAGCAGCATAAATATCTGCTGAGCCAAGTCGCAATCCATTACGGTTGAGCGTTGAGTCTGAACGACCATGGATGAGGATGCCCCGACGGGTGAACTCAATGAAGTCTCCATGGCGCCATACTGCAGGATACGTACTGAAGTAGCTCTCATGATACCTAGTACCGTCATCTCCCCAGAAACTCAGGGGCATTGAAGGCATCGGCTGAGTGACTACTAGCTCGCCCTTGCCCGTAGTCGGGTCGCCTTGCTCATCCCATGATTCAACCCGCACGCCCAACGCTGGCGCTTGGATATACCCAACGTGGACAGGCATAGTCGGAGATCCACCCACGAATATCGAAGCAATATCCGTTCCGCCGCTCATAGAAGCCAGCCAGATGTCTCCCACATGTGCGTAGACCCAGCGGAATCCATCCGCGGACAGCGGAGAACCCGTAACTTGCAAGCTCTTCAAGGACATAAGATCATGCTGGTTCTTTGGCACCAAATCCGTATTGGCACATGCATGGACAAAGCCCGCACCCACACCCAGAACCGCAACACGCTCGTCCGCAGTAATTTGCCAGACCCTATCCAGTGAAGGGAAAACCGGGTTGCCGTCAATAAGCACGGCCGTTGCTCCCACACCCAGAGCACTGACCAGTGCATTCCAGAGCACCCAGCTGGTCGAGGCCACGTTTAGGTAACGATCTCCTGGCCGCAGGTCAGAGTGAATCAGAAGCATTTTCAGCTCCTCAAGCAAGGCTCCGCCATGACCGTGCACAATACCCTTAGGAATACCCGTAGTACCGGAGGAGAACAGCACCCATAGTGGGTGGCTGAACTCAACGTCCGCAAAACGCAGTTCTGCAGGTTCTGCTACCGCCTGTTCCCAGGTGTTTGCCGGTACCTTAGTGTCGAATGTAGGAATCGAAGTGTGTCGCTCAACCCAGATAAGCTGTTCCACGGTGGGCAACTGAGCGATAATTTCATTCAGTTCATCCCGACGGTCACGGTCCTTGCCACCCAGCATATAGCCAGGCGCTGCGAGCACTACTTTCGGTTCCAGCTGAGCAAAACGCGAAACGACTGCGCCGGCACCAAACTCGGGGGCGCAAATCGACCAGATGGCACCAAGCGAAGCTGTGGCGAGCAGACCCACCACTGCTTCGGCGACATTCGGGAGGATCGCAACAACACGATCACCCTGACTCACGCCTTGCGTACGCAAGTACTGTGCGAGGGCCGCAACTTCGCCGCGCAAAGACTCCCAACTCGTTTCCTCACGCCCGCCATCCTCCGAAATGGCAATTAACGCGGTGCCCTCATGACCATGAAGCAGGTGCCTGGCAAAATTCAGCGTACGTCCGGGGAACCATTTTGTGTGGGGCATTGGGTCTTGGCTTACAACGTCACCGGCCACACCCCCAAATTCCACTCCAGCGAATTTGGCAAAAAGTTCCCAAAATTCTGCAGGCTCATCAACTGACCACTGCCAGAGTGAATCATAGTCATTTTTGGAGTCATGTCCATGCTGCGCAACGAACTCGGCAAACCGTGCGACACCGGTCTGCGTAATTCCTGCGCTATCCGGCTGCCAAATCATTTCACCATCTGCTGCGGCGATATCGATAATCATGATGCATCCATAGACGTTGAATTTACTCGACGCTGACTCGCAATCTCTGAAGCCGAGATCGGTTCGGTGCCAATCAACACAAACAGGACTCTTGCAGTTTTGTCAGTTCGATTTGACCATGCGTGGCTGGTAGCGCGCTGGATTGCGACATCTCCGGCCCGCATGGTGGCCTCCCCCTCGTCAACCAGGAGAGTGATTTCTCCTTCCAGAACTACCGCGTAATCCAAGGATTCGGTGCGGTGGAACCAGAAGTGCTTTCCCCCGCTGCGTTCGGCACCCGCATCGGCTTCTTCGTGACCATCCAGCTCGTCAAAAATCGCCGAGTTGGCATCCTTGGGGTACACAGAATCTGGCGGAAAATCTGCGATCCGCATAATCGTCTCTCCCGGAGCCGGGAAACTTGGAATCTCGGTGTCGGCGCCGGCCATGTCAGTGTCGCTGACGTGGTCGATGATACCGGCTTTGGTCATCCACGGAACAGTGGCTCCAAAGCCTGGAATCGTGTCCGAGGAGAAATGGTGCGGTGCGTCTGTGTCCGACAGGATGACGGCGAGACCTTGGTCATTGTGGCCGGTAACTACCCGGCGAACTGGTGGGCGGGACATTACGCAACCCAGTTTTCGTGCGGGTACTGGCGTGGCTCTGGCCACCAAGGGGCTTTTTCGCGTTCGGCCGAGATGGGGGTTCGCAGCGTGCCAACGCCTTCGAGCTCGAGCTCAATGACGTCGCCCGGCTGCAGGAACGTGCCGATTTCAACGCCCGCGCCGAATCCCATGGTGCCGGAACCGATAAGGTCCCCTGGCTGCAGGCGGTCCGAGATTGAAACATAAGCAAGAAGTTCTGCTGGGGTGTAGACGAAGTCCTCCACCTTGGTCTCGGAAAGTACCTTGCCGTTGACCCGGACCTGGCCTTTGAGGCCTTCAATGGATTTGATTTCGTCCATTGTGGTGACCCATGGGCCGATGCCGTAGCCGAAGTCCTTGCACTTCTGCGGGCCCATGCCGATGGCCATTTCCGCGCCCTGGATATCGCGGGCGCTGAAGTCGTTGAAGACGGTAATGCCGAAGAGGTGCTCCATCGCGTTAGCCGGGGTCAGGTTGCTGCCGGACTTGCCCACGACGTAGCCGACCTCCAGTTCCCAGTCCAATTGTTCGGTGAAGTCAGGGTAGGGCAGTTCCTGGTTATGTCCGTAGGACATTGCGGTGGTGCCCTTGAAGAAGCCCGGGCGGTCGTAGATCGAGCGTGCCGGCTGTGCCTTGGCAACAATCCGGTGGAAGTTCTGGATGTGCTTCTCGAAGGTCAGCCCGTCGCGGATGACCGGGGAGTCAACGGCCGCGCGCCAAGAGACTTCATCAATGGCAAAAGAAGCATCATCGGCTGCAGCCAAGGCGTCGTGTGCGGCGTCAAGGAAGATGGAACCTCCCCCGATTCCTGCGGCCAGGCTTCCGGGAAGCACCGCCAGAGCAAGCGCTCGGGCGCGCTCTGGTTCGGCACCCTTGCGCTGCAAGGTCAATGCATAGGCCCTCGCCAGGTCGATAACTCGGCCGGAGTCCGGCTGCGCGGCAACCAGACGGATCTGTTCACCATCGGGGGTGTCTACTGCAATGCGTCCAAATTTCATGGTTTCTCCTGATTAGTAATAGATTCGATACGTACAGTATCGCATTGTGCTTAGGGAAATACAATGCTTCGAAAACTCATGGATCAGCTGGCCCGCAGCAGCGGTCCGGCTTCGCATAATTCCGCCAGCGGCTTGCGGCCCGAGAGTATTCCAAGTCCACGGCGAATCTGCGTAAGCAACTCCAGGCCTATGGGATCCACCGTCAATGTCCTCGCCCGCGCAGCCCATGCAGTTGCCGCGGCGGCCTGATAGCCATGACGCTCAAGCAGCGCCACGCCGGCTTGCTCGTCCATCGATTCACCAGCTGCGGCACCGCGTGCCAGCGCACGCAGATAGCCGGTGAGCTCCTTGGATCCCAATAACTCAGTACGCACCACCAGACCTTGGCCCGGCAGCTGCGGCAGAAGTTCATTCACCTGCGACACACACCTCATACCGGCTTGTTCAGCAAGCTTGTCGAATGGCGGGCCGAGCAGGCTCGCGTCGATTTCTCCAACCAGCAGTGCTTCAAATCGTTCGCGTACCCCGCCGATCACCACATAATCCACGTCGATTCCTGCGCTGCCCAGCAGATGCCGGGCAAGCAGGGCAAAACCGTTATCCGGGGCGTCCACGGCGAACCTGCATCCAACCAGATCCGCCATAGTTGCCATCTCGTCACGCGCATAGATGCCCAGCGGGGTGGTCGTCTCGACTTGAGCAATGAGACGCACGTCGGCGCCGGCCCGGTCCCATTCGAAGACGTTGTCCATGGCGGTGATGGCCACATCAATGGTGCCGTCCAGCAGCCCGGCGAGCTGCTCGGCGCTGGAGGTGGTCCGGGTGGGCTGCACCTCAATCTTTTCCAGGAATCCCAGCTCGGCCGCCAGCAGATAGGGTACCGGCGGTACGAAGTGGCTTTGGCGCAGTATCACGAGGCGGCCCCACCGGCTGCGGCAACCGCGGCCGGACGGTCTGCGTACCAGGGAGGCAGCTGCCCGGAAGGGCCGCGGACCGTCGAGCGCTGGGTGCCGAGACTGGTGATCTCCGCTTCCATCACATCTCCATCGCGCAGGAATCGGCCCCAGTGCGATCCGTTGCCCGCAGGCGAACCGGTGATCAGCACATCCCCGGGCTGCAGTACTGCAACCGAGGATGCGTAGGCGATCAGGCTCGGGATGTCGAAGAGCAGGTCATCGGCCAGGGCATCTTGCATCAGCGTGCCATTGAGGCTCAACTGGATTCGCAGCTTTGCCGGGTCCGGCACATACCGCTTCGGCACCACATAGGGACCAGTGGGGAAGAATGTCGGCTGGTTCTTCGACCGGAACCAGTCGGTACCCATCATCGCGATGTCGGTGCGCGGCACGAGAGCGCGCGAGGTGACATCGTTGACGATGGTGTACCCGGCGACGTAATCCATGGCATCTGCTGCCGCAACCCGGTGCGTCTTGCGGCCGATGACCACACCTAGCTCCAGCTCCCAGTCGACGTTGCCGCCGACATCGGGCAATTGCACGTCGTCATAGGCGCCGCAGACAGCCGAGGGTATCCCGGTCCAGACATATGGATCACCTGTACGGCCGCGTTCATCGATTTCGGCCGCGGCGTCGGCCGCCAATTGATTCTCGTCGGCACCTTCTTTCCCCAGCTTGTGGGCAACGCTCATCTGGATGACGTGCTCACGGTAGTTCGCCCCGGCGGCGATAATGGTGCCCACCGGCTGCACCGGTGGGTGCACCTTCAGGCCCTTGAGCGCACGGCCGCCGGCGGCGGCCGTGTCAAGCTGCTCGAGCGCATCCAGGTGGGAATCCCACTGGGCGAAAAGATCCCCAATCCGGGTGATGCCCGGCAGCACGCTGCGCAGGTCCACGACCCGGTCCCCAAAGACGGCCCCGGGAAATTGCTCCGTGCCATCTTCGAAGGTGCCCAGCTTAAATCCGCTGATGCGAGTTTCCCTCATGAGTCCTCCATGTTGCATGATGTTCTTGCCTATACCGGTGGCGGGACGAAAAGACCCTTGTCCTTGTCGTTGAACATTTCCTTGGCAATGAATTCATCCATGTCCCCGCCGGTGCCCCACTGGTCCGAGGTCATCGGATCAGAAGTGTCGTAAATGCTCGGGTGCCAGGTGTCCTCATCGATCGAATCAAGTTCGGTGGTGAATTCCATGGTGTTGCCGTTGGGATCATGGAAGTAGGTGAAGGTGTTGTCCCCGGCGCTGTGCCGTCCCGGACCCCAGATCTTCTTGAATCCCGAACGCAGCAGCTTGCCGCTACCGCGCATGTACTCGTCGATCCCGCGCAGTTCGAAGGACGCGTGCTGCAGCGAGGCGTGCGGGCCGCGGGCAATGGCAATGGAGTGGTGCTGCGAGTTGCATCGCAAGAAGTAGAACAGATCCCCCATGCGCGGGTGGTTCAGCGTGTCCGAGAGCCGGAAGCCCAAGTGCTGCTCATACCAAGCGAGCATCTTCTCCGGTTCCGGCGAGTTGAGCACCACGTGGGATAGGCGCACCGGGATGGCTTCGCGTTCCTCGATCTTGCGGTGCTTGCGCACCTCGACATCCGAGGAGACCTCGATGGTTCGTCCTTCCAGGTCGAAGAAGCGGAAGCCGTATCCCCCGCCAAGCGTTTTGAGGTCATCGGGTTCGCCGATGAGCTTGACCCCTTTGGCAATGAGGTCAGAGGCAAGCTGGTCCACCGCGGCATTGTCCGCAGCGCCGAACGCGACCATGTCAAGGCGCTTTTCTTCGGCCTCGCGCACACGGACCGAGTACTGTTCCGGCGAGCCCTCGGCGGCAAAGTACGTGACTCCGCCGTCGTCCTGCATCTCGGTCAATCCCCAGTGGTTCTTGTAGAAGTCAACCTGTTTTTTGTAATCTGGCACCGCGATATCGAAGTGGCGCAGGTGTGTGATTGGGCTGAAGGCCATGATGTGCTCCTGTAATTCTTTCCGCCTGGGCGGAAGGTGTGTCTTGAGAATTTTTTGGGCTAGAGGTTCGCCGGCACGTCGTGGCCGACCTTCGGGATGCTGGCAGCGATGCGTTCGAGTGCTTCGGGGGTATCCCCGAGGCCCAGGATGTAGCGGTCCGGACGGACCACCACGACCTTGGCGCCGGCGGCCTCAAGAATCCGGCCGACCTTGGCAGGATCGAACAAGACGACAACAAAATCGTTGTCCTCGAGCTGGCTGCGCAGCACAGCCGGCACAGCGGAGTAGATCTCCGGGGTCGTGGCCACCAGGAAGCGGGAACCGACCATGTCATCCAGGCGCACCCCGTCGGCGAGGATCGGCTGCGTGGCCAGATGTCCGGCGCGGCTGTCGATTTCCCCCTCGTGCAGGCCCGGTCCCAGCGGGGGTGCGACGGGTGCCGAGGCCGCGGGATTTGCGCGGATGAAGGCATCGCGCTGTTTGGCGACTTCGGCATCGGTGGTCTGCAGGAAGCCCGCGGCATTGGCAGCCTGCTCCACCCAGAACCGTGCGTGCGGCAACCGTTCTGACTCGTAGGTGTCAAGCAGGCTGTCATCGGCAGCGCCGCGCTTGACTGCGTCCAGCTTCCAGACCAGATTGGCGACGTCGCGCATTCCGGCACACAGGCCCTGCCCGAAGAGCGGCGGAGCCTGGTGGGCTGCGTCGCCGGCCAGGAAAATGTTTCCGGCACGCCACCGCTGGGAAATGCGTCCGCGGAATGTGTAGGTCGCCAGGCGGTCTGCAGTGAATTTACCTGCCGGCAGCACGCCGCGGCTGAGGCGCTCGAGGCCCGCCGGAGTAGTAATTTCCTCGGGGTCATCCCCCGGCATGAGCATGAACTCCATGCGCACACGTTTGCCGGGGAGCCGTATCCACAGCGCAGGGCGGCTATGGTGGCCCAAGAAGATCATGTCCGAGGATAATCCGGGGCTGTCTTCAAGGATCCCATCGGCGACCAGCCACTGCGCATCTTCGCCGATTTTTTCGGTTTCGATGTTCAGCGCTTTGCGGCTCTGCGAGCGGGCCCCATCAGCTGCGATGGCCCAACGGGCCCGGATCAAGGATTCTTCGCCGTCCGCGTTCTGCACCGCAACTTCGACGCCTTCGCCAACATTGCGCACTGAAAGCACCGTCATGCCGCGGCGCAGCTCAACGCCTGGCAGCTCCTCTACGACCTCATGCAACAAGCATTCGATCTCAGGCTGGTGGAAGGTCAAATCGTCGTGCCATCCCTGAGCCCCGAGCTGGCCGGTTGGCACGGAAATCAGAACTTCGCCCGCCTCGTTCTCGATATGCATCGAGGCCATCGGCAGTGTGGCCTTGGCGAAGCGCTCTGCCACTCCCAAGGATTGAAGAGTACGGAAGATCTCTCCATCAAAGTGCACGGCGCGTGCCGTCGGCCACGCCTGAATCTCGCGCTCTACTCCGACGGCACTAAGGCCGGCGCGGCCCAGCAAGGCCAGGGCAGTAACGCCCACCGGTCCACCGCCAACCACCACCACGTCAACTTCAACGATCTTTGCCATCCCGCTCCTTCAAGTTCAGTACGTATCGTTTCGAATAAATGTAACACCGGTCACGACCGCACACAAGTGGCTAGGCCGGCAGGACGCCACGAAGGCTCCTATCTAGGCCTTCCATACCGTTTTGAGGTTGCAGAATTCGCGAATTCCTTCGGCGGCGAGCTCGCGGCCAAAGCCCGAGCGCTTAATGCCACCGAATGGCAGCTCTTGATTTGAGACCGTCATCCCGTTGATGAACACCGCTCCTGCCTCGAGTCGCTCCAGGAACCACTGCTCTTCGGCGGCATCATTGGTCCACAGCGCACTGGAGAGGCCAAAGGCGGTCTGGTTGGCAACCTGTAGTGCCTCTTCCCGATCCCGGACCCGGTATAGCGAGGCCACCGGACCAAAGGCTTCCTCCTGGACCAGCCGCATTTCGTCAGTCAGCCCGGCAATTACCGTAGGCGGGTAGAAATATCCTTCACCCTGCGGGGCGGAGCCCCCGACCAGCACCTGCGCACCCAAGGCCACCGCATCATCCACGAGACCTGCCAATTCATCGCGTCCATCGGCGGTGGCCAGTGGCCCAACTTGCGTCGCCGGATCCATTGGGTCGCCCACCACGAGCTCGCCCATCAGCCGGGCAAATTCTGCAGCAAATTCGTCATAAACATCGGTATGCACAATAAAACGCTTCCCTGCGATGCAGGATTGGCCGTTATTGCTAATCCGCGCCCTCACTGCAGTAGCCGCCGCAGCAGGAACGTTGGCTGAATCCATGACAACAAACGGATCCGAGCCACCCAGTTCGAGCAAAGACTTCTTCACATGATCCGCAGCAATCGAAGCCACCGAACGCCCTGCAGGTTCGGAACCGGTCAGGGTCACGGCCTTAACCCGCGGATCCGCGATAACCGGGGCGACCGCGCCGCCACCGATGAGCAGTGTGCGGAATGAGCCCGCAGGGAAGCCCCCTCGTTCAAAGAGAGTGTCCAGGTAGATTGCCGACTGCGGCACATTCGAGGCGTGCTTGAGCAGACCGGTATTGCCCGCCATCAGCGCAGGAGCCGCGAAGCGGATGACCTGCCAAATGGGGTAGTTCCACGGCATCACGGCAAGCACGGCGCCTAATGGCTGATAAGTGGTCCACGCCTTTGAAGCGCCAACAACCGAGGGGTCTTCCAAAGGAGTATCGGCCAAGAACTTTTCGGCATTCTCGGCATAAAAATGCATGGACGCCGCGGACTTGCGCACTTCGGCTACCGATTGCGCGATGGGCTTGCCCATCTCCAGAGTGATCAGCCTTCCCAGCTCTTCGGCTTCAGCTTCTAGGAGCCGGGCGGTTGCTTTCATCCATTCGGCCCGCTGCGCGTAGCTGGTTCCACGCAGGATCTTCGCTGCTTCGTCAGCATGGGCGATGCGGCGCTCCACTTCTTCGGTGGAGTGGGACTCAAAGACTTGTTCGGTGACGCCCGTGGTTGGATTCACTGTTGAGATTGCCATGGTTTTCAGTTCCTTTGATGGGGTAAGTTTTCGCCATTTTCGAAAACCCGTTGCTCCGAGTATATGAGATACGATTCGTATCGGATAGTATCTATCCTAACGCCATGTGATGTGGTGCACACGATTGAGCATGCTTCGTCGTGTTCCAGACTTTCAAAGGAGTGAACGCCCGTGAGTGCAGAAGGAAATCTGCCGCAGGACCTTCCGCTGTTTCTGACCGACGCTGATGTCGCTCACCTCTCGGATTGGCCCAGTGCTATTGAGGCAATTCGCGAGGCCTACAGCACCGACAATGACGAGCTGCGAACCCCGGGACGAATTTTTGCGCAGTCCCCGCAAGAGTGGTTGCGCATCATGCCTTCGGCCCCTGCCAGCGGCAAGGTTTTTGGCGCTAAGTCCATCGCCGGATCTTTCACCGGTGGGCTCACCGTCAGCTACCTGATCTCCTTGTTCGATAAGAACACCGCAGACTTGGTGGCACTGATAGACGGCAACCGGGTAACCGGTTTGCGCACCGCCTCAACCACCGCTGTTGGAGTTTCCACTATCGTGCCGCAGCGCGCACTGCGCGTAGGCATTATTGGCTCGGGATTCGAGGCCCGCTCCCACCTCACCGCATTCTCCTACCTGATGAAGTTCGCAGATATCCGCGTGTTCAGCCCCACTGTGGTCAACCGCGAAGCTTTCGCGAAGGAATTCGACGGTGTTTTTGACGCTCCGGCACTCGCTGTCAGTTCGGCTCGCGAGGCTGTCGAAGGCGCAGACCTGATCCTCTGCGCCGCACGCTCGCGCGATGAATCGCCCACAGTGCAAGCCGACTGGGTGGGCGCCAACGCTTCGGTTGTCTCCATCGGTTCTACTACCCCTGCCCAACGTGAACTACCCGTCGAACTGATTGGCCGGGCAAGCACCATCGTGGTGGACACCTATGAAGAAGTAGTCCATGACAGCGGCGATATGATCGCCGCGCGCGCCGCCGGCATCGATGTCGACGCCGTAGTACTGCCATTGCAAGCTGCGCTGAGTGCTGAAAGCCAGATCGACACCGAGGCGGGGATCAGGATTTACAAGTCCACGGGTTCTGGCCTGCAGGACATTGTTGTCGCGGAGATGCTGCTGAACCGAGCACGCACTGAGGGTGTAGGCACGGTCCTGCCCGTCGGCATCGTTACCAGCCGTAAATAACTGACTTTTAACACACCAACCCAAAAATAAGGAGTACCTCATGGTGGATTACACCAAGTCCGAAGCTCGTTCCTGGGCCCGAGAGAATTTCACCGGCACCGTCGCGGTGACCCACCCGTCTTTCACGCCAGATTTTTCTGCAATCAATGAAAACGCAATTCGCCATGACATCCTGCTGCTCAAGGAACGCGGTTATGCTGGTTCGCTGATTGTGGCCGAAGCGAATGTGACTCCAGAAGAAAACGCGCGGATCACCGCGATTGCCCGCGAAGCGGCCGGTCCGGACTTCGCATTGTTCTTCCACGCAATCTTCGGCACCCTGGAAGAGAACATCTACGCCGCAAATCTGGCCGAAGCCGCGGGCGCAGACCGCACGCTGCTTGCGTACCCAGCATCCTTCTGGCCAACAAATTATGATCAGGTGTTCGACTACACCAAGAAGTTCACCGATGAAACGAACATGGCAGCCATGCTCTTCCCGCTGCCAGCGTGGGGATTTGAACGCATCCACCCGGCCGGCATGAGCGTTGAGTTTGTACGCCGCGTACTGGACGCGATGCCAAGCATCGTGGCGATCAAGGCAGAACAGGGTTACCCGGGCATTCCAGGCGTCATGGAGATGTACCACCACTTCCGTGACGAGGTCGTTATCTCCTGCCCCATCGAGGCCGAAATCATTCCACTGATGTCAGTCCTGGACATGCAGTTCTCCGGTACTGCCAATACCAACTGGATGGGAGACTACTACCCACGCGCGTTCGAGCTGGCCCGCACCGGCAAGTGGGAAGAAGCCATGGAACTGTACTGGAAGGTCCAGCCAGCTCGCGCGGCAAACGGCGCAGTCTCCGCGACCTCCACCCCGGGTACCAATATGATCAACCGCACCCAGTGGAAGTACCAGGAATGGCTCTCGGGCTTCAATGGCGGTGCACTGCGCCCACCTGCAGCCAAGCTTCCTGACCGCTTCATGAAGCAGCTACGCGCAAGCCTGGAAGCTTCCGGCCTTCCGGTCACCGACTCACCAGATGAAGAGTTCATGCGCGGACGCGTCTCCGCCTAACAGCCAGCGCACTGCAGCACGACGGTTCATAAGCCCCCTGAGGAATCGCAAACCAGCTCTTTGGATTTGCATACTTCCCCAGGGGGCTTTCAGTGTGTGGCAACAACACATGGCCCAAGCCGGAATACCGTTTTTGTTTATCCTGATGTGCGTAGCCCGGCGCGCAAAAGGCTCCCGTTGCGGCGAACTATCGTGAAGATATTTCGCCCCAACGGGAGCCTCAAAGCTCGCTCGGACTATGCGCCATCGATCAGGGGGTCAATCCTCCACACTTTGCAAGGACGTTTTTCTTTTCGGCTCTGGTTTGGCAGCGTTCGAACCATCAAAGGTTTCTTCCGCTGCTTGGAAGTGCCTGGACTGCTGACGCAATCCGGCCAACGCACCAAGCAGGACCCCGATAGGCAGTAACAGCACCAAAAAGATTCCGGACAGGCCCATGCCGGTGGCGATCAGTGTTCCTCCAACTACCCCGCCTGTCGCGGAGCCGAGTCGGCCACCGAATTCAGTGACTCCCATGCCCAAACCACGCGCGCTCTCCGGGAAGCTCATGGCCGCTAGAACTCCACGAGTTGGCCCAAAAGCACTGGGCAAAATAAAGCCGGTAATCCCCAGAATGACTAGCAATGAACCAAAACTTGGTTCACGCGCCATAGAAACCACCAGTGCCATGACCGCGGCCAGGCACAAGGCACCACCAATCACCGTGAATCGGGACCCACGTGCCAGGAGCAACCCCAGCACGATACTTCCCAGCACGCTGGTGAACCCGTAGAGGCCCACAATGGTGCTGCTTTGCACCGTGTCCAAGCCAGGAACGGGCAACTGCAGTAGCGTAGGCAGATACTGCGCAATGAGCAGCTGAGTGCCCAACGAGAAGAAGCCAAAGATCCACAGCAGCAAAGTGGTGGTCACGAACTTCTTCCCCAGCACCGTGCGGACCGAGATCCGATCTCTTGCCAGCACTTTCACCGGCGTAGTCCCAGCCAGCTTCGCCGCACGGCGCGCCGGTGACTCAGGTACTACGAAGGCCAGTACAAGGATAATCACCAGTGGGATCACCCCACCAACTATCAGCAACGCCCGCCATCCTACGGTGGGCAGCAGCAAACCTGCGAGGGTGGCGCCAACGGTAGTTCCCAGTCCAACACCGGCATAGGCCGCTGCGAGCAGGGCGGCCCGACTACGTGCCGGAACCAGATCCGCCAGCAAGGTGTTGCCGGAGGCCATCGCAGCACCCATTCCTACACAGCCAAGAAGACGCCAGATGACAAATTGCGTAAAATCTGCGGACGTACCTCCCAGCGCGGTGGCGGAGCCGAAAATAACGACACTGAGGATGAGAATAGTCTTGCGTCCCCACCTCACTGATAAGGCACCGGAAATAATGGCGCCCAAACCCATCGCGAGGAATCCCACGGCGACGACGAAGGCGATGCCGCCGCCCACCGAAACTCCCCAATCTTTGATGAGCGTGGGGAAAACGTGGCTGACTATCGTCACGTCCATGCCGTCAGTCAACAGCACCAGCGTAATCATCGTGAAGTAGAGCCAGTGGCGTCCGGTCAGACGTTCACGGGGTGCATGCGCAGCAGGCACAACATTCTCAGTGTCGTGATTCATGCCTAGTTCGCCTTATTTGCCGGGATTCGAAAAGAACTGGTCAAGCTTCTCGGTGGGCAGATAGTCATCCGGGCTTCCGGCCAGATCGGTCAGATCGCTAGGTTCCCACGTGGCGTCAGCAACCTGCTCAAGGTTCTCGCGCGTCACAAGCACCGAAGGCTCCACAATCTGGTTGATCTTCGGGCCTTCACCCTTCAGTATGCGCAAGGCCACCTCAACGGAAACTTCGCCGGTGCGAACTGATGGAGTAGTGGTTCCAAAGTACGGGTACTCGGGATTGGCCAAGGCCCAGGAGGCAAAGCCGTGGCTTGAACCGTCATCTGCAATCGGTGGAACGTCCATGCCAGCTTCTTCAAAGGCATTGCGAATACCAACACCCATGGTTCCGGCCTGCATGACCGCATCAACGCCCGCCGGGTTAGTGGCAAGGAACTTCTGTACCTCAGCCTGCGCGGTGGCCGGCTGGAAGAATCCGGTTACCGAACCAACGACCTTTACATCCGGGCAAGTCTCCAAAATGGCGTCCATGCCAATATCGGCCAAGGTGGAGCTTGGAATGCCTGGGATACCGGCAACTCGAAGCACGTCGCCCTTGCCGCCAATGGAACGCATAGTTCCGGCGGTGACTTCGGCAATCGCCAATGGCACATTGCGCGTTACGGTGACGGCATATTCGGAGTCGATAGGCACCTGGGCGGCAACCAACGGGATACCGGCATCAAAGGCCTGTTTTGCCAGTGCAACCGATGGTTCCGGAGCGATTGCCGTATAGATGATAACATCCGGCTTCAGGGCAAGGGCCTCATTGAACTGCTGGAGTTGCAGTGGCACGTTGGATGGATCATCCGGAGCAAATTCGCCCAGAACCTCAACGTCCGCCTTCTTCAAGCTCGCACGAATCGACTCGGACATGGAGGCAATAAAGGGGCTGGCAGGTGGCATCCCCACCACGGCGGCGGTGAAGCCCTCGGTCTTCTTTGACTTATAGTCGGCCCACGCCGACGTGCGTACCTCGTCCGGATGCAGGGAGTACCCATCAGCGATTTCTGGCGAGAAATCTTTCAACAGACCGTTGGGATCATTGGCTGCACCTTTGGGAACCGAACCACATGCGCCGTCTGCGACAGGCCCGGATTGGTTGCTTGCTGCCGCACCGTCGGCGGCAGGATCCGCACTGGTGCCTCCCGCACAACCCGTCAAGGCCAGGGCACTAATTCCCAGAATCGCTGCCCCAAGCTTTGAGATTCGTGGAATTTTGGTGTTTTTCTGCATATCGAACTCCTCATCGAGTGAAACGCTTCGTAGCGTATCGCATAAGACTAGACACATGCGGTACGGTTCGTCTAGTTTCGAATGTAGCGGGCATCACAAATTTTCACAAAAGGGGACCACCAGTGACACATCAGCCAGCAGGCCTAGAGCTCAAAGGGGTGAGCAAACGCTTCGGCGCTACACAAGCACTGAGCGACGGCCAGCTCCACCTCCGACCCGGTGAGATTCACACACTCTTGGGCGAAAACGGTTCGGGCAAAAGCACCCTCGTAAAGATCATTGGCGGGGTGCACCGGCCAGATTCGGGAACCCTGACTTTTAATGGCGAACCGGTCTACAGCCGCTCACCCAAACAAGCGGCGGACTTGGGAATCGCTACGGTATTCCAAGAAGTCTTAACCGCCGGGAGCCAAACGGTACTCGACAACGTCTGGCTTGGTTCACACGGCATTTTTCGACACAAATTAAGCCGCACCAAACAGCGCATGCTTGCCCAGGAAGTACTCACCCGCATCGTCCCAAACATTGATTTGGACCAGCCGGCGGGACAACTTTCACTGTCCGAACGTCAAGCGGTGTGCATCGCCCGGGCACTGGTCCAAGGCCCGAAAGTTCTTGTACTGGACGAATCGACGGCATCCTTGGATGTACAAACCAGGGACCGTCTCTTTGCTGAGATGCGTCGACTCACTACACTCGGCACCGCGATTCTCTTCATTTCCCACCGGATGGACGAGGTGGCAGAAATTTCGGATCGAGTCTCAGTGCTGCGCTCAGGGCACAGCGTCTTCACCGTTGAACGCGACAACCTGTCAATCGACGCCCTTATTTCCGAAATGACCGGACGCTCCGATCACGAGGTGACGGTACGCCAACCTCATACGCCCGGAGAATTGCTCCTTCGAAGTCTTGACCTGCGGCTGACGCCCACGTCGACAGCCATCAATCTGGAACTGCGCGCCGGTGAAATCGTGGGACTGGCCGGGCTCGAAGGCCACGGCCAAGATCTATTCATCAAACGCCTCGCAGGTGTTGCCTCCGGTCCGGGAACGGTAGTGCGCACCGGGGAGAAAGATACGCAGACACCGCTGACTGCTCGTAATGGCGACCGCCTCGGCGTGGCTTATCTGCCACGTGAACGCCGCGGCGAATCGCTATTCGAGTCGATGTCCATCCAAGAGAATTTCGCTCTGCCCACGTTGCATCAAGATCGCCACCGCGGGCTGCTGAACACTAAGAGCATCTCCCAGAGATTCAACGCATTCGCCCAATCGCTGGCACTTCGCTTCGGCACCGCCAAAGACGCGATTTCCACCCTCTCCGGAGGCAACCAGCAAAAGGTCTTGCTCGCCCGATGGCTCGCCACCGACCCCAAGGTATTGCTTCTGAACGACCCGACTCGCGGAGTAGATATCGGCACCAAACGGGAAATCTATGCAATCTTGGACCGACTCAGCGCCGAAGGGCTCAGCGTAGTGGTGCTCTCCAGTGAAGTCGACGAACTCGTTGACCTGGCGGACCGAGTTTTGGTCTTCCGCGATCAGCAAGTATTTGCCGAAATCGCCCATCCCGAGCTATCCACCGAATCAATTGTCGCGGCCTACTTCGGCCAGAAATCAGAGGTGCACTCATGAGCCGCGTCCAACAGCTCCTCCAACGCTGGCCTTTCGCCTTTGCACTGCTGCTTGCACTCGTTTTGCTGGTACTGAATCTCCTTATTTCCCCGTCCTTCTTATCCCCGCAACGGCTTCCCGCCACGCTTTCCACACTGGCCCCGTTTGTGCTCGTAGGGTTTGCCTCAACGCCGGCCATCCTCTCTGGAGGCATCGATATTTCGGTGGGCCCGCTGGCAACTTTCATCAATTGCTTCTTTGTCGCCATCCTGATTCCCGCGGGGCTGGGCAACTGGCAGGTGGCTGCGCCCCTCGTGCTATTGCTGGCCGCAGCCATCGGGGCAATCAATGGGGTACTGATCGCAGTTTTGCGCTTGCACCCCGTGGTCGCCACCACCGGAATGCTCTTCCTGCTCATCGGATTGTCGCTGACCATCGCGCAGAACCCGATTGCAGCCCCGGATAACTGGACCGAGGTCTTCGCAGGCAGCGTTGGAATCATTCCTGGCGCACTGATCTCCATCGGTGCCGCCGCTCTGATTTGGTTTGGACTGCGCCGTACTGCCTTTGTCAGCAACCTGCTGGCCACGGGCGAAAGTGATATTTCGGCGTTCGGCTCTGGAGTGAATACCACCGCGGTGCGCATTCTCGCCTACTCGGTAGGCGGCTTGTTCGCCGGTATCGCCGGTATCGCGCTAACTGCCATTGTGCAGTCCTCACAGTCTTCCTTGGCCACCACCTACGCGCTGCTGGGAATGGCGGCGGCGGTGCTTGGCGGGACCAGCCTGGCCGGAGGCCGAGGCGGGTTGCTCGGCGCACTGTTCGGGGCCATCTGCATCTACCTGCTCCAACAGCTGCTGACCGCCTCCGGCGTCGCACCTAGCCTGATTCAGTTCGCCTACGGCGCTCTGCTCGTCGTAGGTGTCGTCTTGGGAGCCACGTTACTTACTCCACGGTTAAAGAAGGTTCGATCATGAGCAAGAGCACCACCATCAGAAAGCAAGCGGCCTCGGCAGAACGCCGCCTCGGCCCGAAGATCAAGTGGATACTTGTTGAGCTGCCAGTATTACAAGCCTTGGTCTTGCTCGTCTTGGCGGCTTGGCTATTGATCAGCATTCCCTCCATCTTCAACCCACGTTCGGTGACCTCGTTGCTGTTGATCGCATCCTTGCTGGCACTATCGGCGATGGGCCAAACATTAGTCGTCATACTTGGTGGATTGGATCTTGCAACGCCTGGCTACATACTCTTTGGCGCCTTCATGGCAGCCAATGCCACGGGCAAACTGGGCTTGCCGCCAATGCTGGCAATACTGCTCACCATCCTCGCGTGTGGTGGCGTCGGCGCCCTGATTGGCTGGATCTGCCATCGTTTTGCCGTCCAACCACTGGTAGTCACTCTGGGCACCGGCGCAGCTCTAACCGGCGCCACGCTGTTCTTGGCGGATGGCGATTATTCCTCGGTACCCCATGATTCGCTGCGTTCCCTGGCCAGCCTTCGCGCAACGACCTTCGGGCTTCCGTTCCCACCAATCATTCTGATCGTGTTGCTGCTCGGTGTCGCCCTGTGGGTCTTCTTGAACCGCACCGCCGCAGGACGCCGGCTTTATGCGACGGGAGTTAACTTCAGAGCCGCGGGACTGGCAAGAATACGAACCTCAATCGTCTGGGTTCTGGTCTTTGCCGCTTCCGGTGCCTTCGCTGGCCTTGCCGGGGTATTCATTGCCGCCTATAGTTCGGGCTGGTCACAGACCATCGGCGATCCCTACCTGTTTTCCGGACTAGCGGCGGTGCTGGTTGGTGGAACGATCTTCGGCTCAATCCACGGCAGTTATACCCGCACGCTGCTGGGCGCACTGATTCTCACCTTGCTTTCGACGATCATTGTGAGCAATGGATTATCCGAGGCGCAAAGCCGCATCGTGTTCGGCGTCATCATCCTCGCCGTGGTTTCGCTCTATGGACGCGAACGGCACGTACGCAACAGGTTCTAAGCAAAGTCTCGTTTTCGCACAATACAAAGCAGGCGGTTGCCCAGGCCATTTGGCCGGGGCAACCGCCTGCTTTGATTCGTCTGCTATAACTCCCGCGGTTTGTGGGATCCCTTAAGAGAGCCCACACCAAAGCTCATCAAGTTCAGCCCCAACGATGAGCAGCCCGAATTCCCCTGCTGAGACTTGCCCCATAGCGAGAACGGAGTATCGACCGGAGCAAGATGGATTAGGACCAGATGCTTGGCCCCGGCAATTTCCGCCACGTCGCGGCCACGGTTGTAACCGAAGCCATCAGCACATTCTGAAGTTCATCATTGAGCAGAGAAGGACGACAGTCACAGCGGTTTGGATGATCGTTGGCATGGCATCCAGTCCTACTTCCTTGAAGAAGCCTTGCACCTTGGCGACATCCACGTGTGCGGCGTCGACTGTGGTGGTGACTCACACGGCGAAAGGCACTGTTTCTGATTCGGTGGTCGAATGAGCCTGCTCCAGCAAAACATCCTTCCATCAAATGCGCCCCGGCGGTTAACGCAAAAGAGTGGGTGGAGGCTAGCGGCTTAGGGCACATTGTCAACGTCGGCCCCTTGCCCCTCCGGCGATTTGAGGCCATTACCCCAAGTCGGCGATTCGTTGGCCCATTTTCTGCCAGCTGAGCGGAAGTCTTCAGCAGGTCATAGTCTGAAAAATTCTCGACAATGATATGCACCAGGTCACAAACGCGATACGATACGAAACGAGTCGAATTCAATTACTGATGAGCTTTCCGAACGTTTGCAGTCCTTTCAAGGAGAAAAATGTCTACCGAGACCAGCACCGTGTCCGCCTCCAAGGTTCTTTCCAGCTCCTGGAAAATCGACGGGCTGACGATCAAGAACCGCTTTGTGCTCAGCCCGATGGCAGTGCTGCAGCCAACCAAGGACGGAAGTCCCAGCGAACAGACCATCGCTTTCCTCACCACCCGCGCCAAGGGCGGCGCGGGTCTGCTGATCGTTGGCGGCACCGTGGCCACCGAAAGCGGATATGCGGAGGCACCCTTCCAGCCACTCATGCGTTTTGATAATGACCGGTTCATTCCAGGACTCAAGAAGATGGTAGACGCGGTCCACGCGTACGGCGTTCCTCTCTTCGCGCAGATCTTTCCGGCCTTCGGCGCCATGGGAGTACCGGGAGAGGGACGCACCACCCGCGCCGCCAGCCCGAAGCCGGTGCGCATGGCGGCACCGCGCTTGCCCCATGGAATGTATATCCCCGGCGGACGGACCACCCCAACTCCTGAAGAAATCACTAGGGAAGAGCTGCTCGAGGTCCAGAACGAGACCGTCGCCGCGGTACTTCGCGCCAAGGCAGCGGGGTTCGACGGGATCGAGATCGGTGCCCATATGCGCTACCTCTACTCATCCTTTTTCTCCCCCCGCACCAACTGGCGCAGCGATGAGTACGGTGGCAGCGCGGAGAACCGCGCCCGCTTCCTAGCGGACACCATTAGAGCGATACGTGCCGAAGTCGGCCCCGACTACCCGGTGGGCGTACGCATGAGCGTGAACGACCATCTGCCCGATGGGCAGGGTCCGGAAGGTTTTGCCGAGGTCATGACCTATGTCGTCAAGGAAGGTGTCGGGTACATCGCGCTGACCGATGCGAATTACGAGTCGATGGACGACAATCTCCCGTCCTCTTCCGGACAGATGCTGGCGCACAGCGAGCCGCAGATCTTCCGCAAGTATTTGCCGAATGTTCCGCTCTTGCTCAGCAACACCTACGAACCGCAGCAGGCTGCGCAAGCAATCGAGGACGGCTATGCCGACGGAATTATGCTCGCCCGCCAGCTGCTGGCCGACCCCGAATTCCCCAATAAGGTACTCCAAGGCCAACAGGAAAAGATCAACTGGTGCGACCATGACAATTCATGCTTGCGTCGATTGATTCTCAACGTCCCGGTTCGTTGCCACCTGAACCCTGCCATGGGTCGTGAAGCGGCACTGGCCGGTGCCGAAGAATCCTTGGCTACCAAGCTGAAGCGTCCGGTAGATGCCTTTGTCATTGCCGCAGCAGGGTCGCCGTCGCTGATGGGCCTTGCCGACAAGCTGGCCAACGCCAAGATGGCCAAGGACGCCAAGAAGTAGTCCACTAGGAAACTGCATCCGGATTCCAGACGGAACTCGGGCGCAGTTTTGCTATGTGCTTCTGGTCATTGAAGTACAAAAGGCACCCGAGGAGATTGAGCATTCCTCGGGTGCCCTGTCGTTGGACATTACATGGTCGGTTCGGTCCCCGTGCGCAATGCTCGTCCACTGCCCCGATAAACCGCCACGGTTCGCTTTCCGGCACGCACCAGGACGTCGACAATCATTCGCCGCCCTTCATGGAAACTCACTTCGGCCTGCGCCACCAGCTCTTCGCCAATATGGGCCGGGCTGAGATAAGAGATATCGGCCTCGGCCGTGGCAATGCCCGCGCCGAAGGTGTTCGCAGCCATGGCAAATGCGGTATCCGCCACGGCAAAAACGTAGCCACCGTGGGCAATGCCGTGTCCGTTGGCCATATCGAATTCCACCTGCAAAACCGCGGTGGCGCGCCCTTTGCTGGCGCTCAACACGCGGATCCCTAGCCGTTCCAGACTCTTGTCTGCGGCAAGCATCGAGTGTGCCGGTTCGGCAATCTGGGCTTGCTGACTCATGATAAACGCTCCACAACCATCGCCATCCCCTGGCCGCCACCCACGCAAAGCGTCGCCAAACCGAGAGCTCCATCCTTGGCTTGCAATCCATTAACCAGAGTGCCCACAAGCCTGGTACCTGTGGCACCAAATGGGTGACCCAGAGCAATGGCACCGCCAAAGGGGTTGACCTTCTCCGGGTCGGCACCCAATTCCCGCACCGTAGGAACTACCTGTGCGGCGAATGCTTCATTGAGTTCCACAATGTCAATGTCATTGATTCCCAAGCCCAGTCGCTGCAGCAGGCGCCGGGACGACTCCACAGGTCCTAGACCCATAATTTCAGGGGACAGTCCGCTGGCTGCGCTGCCCAGAATACGTGCCAGCGGAGTCAATCCCAGTTCATCCGCGCGTTGTGCGCTCATCACGACTAACGCGGAGGCTCCGTCGTTCAACGGGCTTGCATTGCCGGCGGTCACTGTGCCGGATTCATGGAATACCGGTTTTAGTCCGGATAGCGTTTCCAAGCTGGTGCTGGGCCGCGGCCCGTCATCATCTTTCACCAGCATGCCGGCATCGGTGGTGAACGGCGTGATTTCCCGTGCGAAGTACCCGTCCTTAACTGCTTGGGAAGCGCGTAGTTGAGAGGTCAGCGCCCATTGATCTTGGTCCGCTCTTGTCGTACCTGTTTTCCGGGCAACAAATTCTGCGGTCTTGCCCATGGAGATGTAAATATCAGGCAGTTGGCCTGCGGTTCGCGGGTCGCTCCACTGCGCACCGGATTCAAAAAGCTCGTCAGCACGGTGGGCGGATTGCGCGAACCCGGGGTATGGAGAGTCGGTGATCGGTGGGGTGCTGCTCGTTGACTCAACGCCTCCGACCACGAACACCTCTCCATCCCCTGCACGGATCGCTTGGGCTGCCATAGCGGTAGCTTGCAACGAGGATGCGCAAAATCGATTCACCGTCGCCGCGGGTACATTGTCTAGTCCGGCGAGCACCATAATTCGGCGGCCCACATTGTCCCCTTGCGCGCCCTGCGGCATGGCGCAGCCGAAGTAGGAGTCGGCGATATGCTCGCCCTGAAGCTGCGGGAGCTTGGCCATAGCACCGCGCACTGCGGCTAACCCAAGATCTTCCGGGCGTTCCCCCGCAAGGGAACCCTTGCGTGCACGACCGATAGGCGTCCTGCTATAGGCGACTATCACCGCATCATTCGCTGCAATGGCTGTACTCACGTTGACGATTCCTTTCATGGCGGCAGCGTGCCTGGTTCAGCTCCGAAGACCGCGTGAAATGTTTTGATTGGCATGAAAATAGCTCTGGCCTGCGCCATAGAGTAGAAAAAGTTCAATCAATGCGCTCTGAAATAAATATATACGAACCGTATCGTATCCTACAAGGACAATGATCGTTTATGGCTAATGTGAACTTCTTTTCTCATGAAGAAATCCCTGCACCTTCACGCGCAGAGCTCGTGAAGGTGCAGGGATTTCTTGAGTCTTATTTTCTCACCGCGAGACCCTCCAGGGCGGTTTCCAAAATCTCGTTAACCGCGGCCGCGTCCAGAGGTCCAGACTCAACAAGCAGTCGGAAATACACTGGAGCATAAAGCATCTCGGTCACCATCATCGGATCAAGGTCCGAGCGCATCGCACCTTCGTCCATAACACGTTCAATGAGCGCACGTACCGCTGCCGCTCGCGGATTCCAGAAACGATCCTTGAACTCAGTCAGTGCCGCGTGATCCTGCTGGCACTCACCGACAAGCTGGGCCACCAGGCGGCCCTCGCCGCCGGCATAGACCTCCGTCAGGGATTTGAGGTGCTCGCGCAGAGCATCGATAGCCGGGATATCTTCACGAACCGGAGTGCGAGCTACGTGATTATCCAAGAACGTATCAATGACCACCGCAACCTTGCTAGGCCACCAACGGTAAATGGTGGTTTTGCTGACTCCGGCCTCGCGGGCGATACGCTCGATAGATAGTTTCTGAACGGAAACACCGGCGGACCCTGAATTGTCGAGCAACTTCATGGTTGCTTCGAGAATCGCTCGACGACTACCTTCACTTCTAATTGCCATGGCACAACCATACGCGTTTTCGCATTCAATACGAAACGTACACAATCACTCTGGCGCTTCCAAGATTTTGAGCTTCCGTCGGCTTCCACAAGGAAGAACCCAAACCAAACATCAGCGATAATCCGATCAGACGGCTCCTGCAATAACTCGCGCCCGATTTTTCAGCGCGAATCCTGCTTCTTCGGCCTCGGCACGGGTAATGCGGGTTCCTGCTCCGATCAGCTTCCGGGCTGCCAGATGATCTGCCGGCAAGTTGACCGATTCGACCGCCGCCAAGGCCTCACCTCGGAAACACAGCACCGAAAATTTCGCGGTCCGGGGATCGCCGAGCACCAGGGTATCGTCACCAGCTTGGCTGAGGCCAGCTATTTGCAAGCGGTAAGGTCCTTGGGTGGACCAGAACCATGGGAGATCCGCATAAGGGCTCTCGTCGCCGAGAATACTGCCGGCTAAATGCCTAGCTTGGTCCGTAGCATTTTGCACCGATTCAAGCCGTGTTCGGCCCGGCGAATGCACATTAGGGAAATTGGCGCAGTCGCCCAAGGCAAAGATGCTGGGATCCGAGGTGCGCAGGCACTGATCCACCACAATTCCGTTCGAAGTCTCCAACCCGGCATTTTCAGCCAGAGCTACGTTGGGCAAAACTCCAACGCCCACTAACACCAGATCCGCCGGGTATCGCTGCCCGGTGCTCGAGACCGCAGCCATTACTTCTCCCCCGCCCGCCGCTTCGAATCTTTCGATTCCCTCGTTCAGCCGCAACTCGACACCAAGGTCCCGGTGAGCTTGCGCGAACCACTGGCTCATCGGCTCACTGAGCGCACGGGCCATTGGGCGTGCGGCGAATTCCAGCACAGTTACATGGCAGTCGTGGGCTCTGGCGGCCGCAGCAAATTCGAGCCCGATAAATCCCGCCCCAACGACCACCACATTTTTGGCCGCGGGCAACGCAGCGTGCAGATCCTGCACATCGTCCAACGTGCGCAGCGAATGCACGCCATCGAGCTTCGAACCCGGACATTCAATGAGCCTGTTACGCGCACCGGTAGCGAGTACCAAATGCGTATACCCCAGGGAGTTTCTGTTGGACAGTGCCACCTGGCGGTTCGGACGGTCGATGTCGATGGCGCTAACGCCGTCGAGCAGGTTGATGCTCTTCTGCGAAAAGAAATTTTCACCACGCAGCGGCAATGGCTTGGGTGTGCCTTGCGGAGAGAGGAAGTCCTTGGACAACGGTGGCCGTTGGTATGGAAGCCCGGCCTCATCGGCAACAATTGTGATCTGCTCGGTATATCCGTTGCCGCGCAGCGAATCTGCAACCTGCAGCGCGCTTTGACCGCCGCCTATGATTACTACGCTCATGACTACACCTAGCCCGCGGGAATATCAACAATAATTTCGGGCAGCGATGCCCCGGTGCTGATCTGGCAGCCCAACCGTGAACGTTCGGTGCGTTCTGCCGCAGTGCAGTCAAGCATTTCGTCCTCGTCTGCTCCGAGTTCGGGAAGCGCGTCCGCATATTCCGGACGGATGTACACGTGGCAGGTTGCGCACATCGCCTGTCCGCCGCATTCCCCCACGATTCCGTCAATTCCATTGCTCACCGCAGCGCGCATCAAGGTGGTTCCCTGCTCAACTTCGAGTCGTTGCGCGGTTCCGTCTGGCTGGGTAAAGGTAATGCTAGGCATGTTTGCTCCTGTAAAAGTTTCTTGGTTGCTCAGTTCCAGGTGACCGGTAGGCTGGTCAACCCACGGAAGACCCAACCTGCCCATTGCCCGGGGCGAGATTCTTCAATGCGCAGCCCGGGGAATCGTTCATAGGCTTTCGGCACGGCGATTTGGCCGATGGCACTCTTCGCCGCCCAATGCCCCGCGCACAGGTGCACTCCGGCACCAAAGGCGAGGTGTGATTTTTTAGGCCGGCTGATATCAAAGTCCGCCGCGTTTTCCCCGAACTGGGCAGGGTCATGATTGGCCGCGGCAACCACCACTGCGATACCCGAGCCGGCCGGAATCCTAACCCCTTCCAACACCGTGTCCACGGTGGTTTCTCGTGGGTACATGCCGATAGGAGAGAGCCATCGCACCGCCTCATCAAAGACCGCGGTCCACCGCGTAGGATCAGCCAGGACTTGCTCTCGTTGGTCGGGATGATTGCTCAGTGCCCACACGATATTGGTGACCATATGTTGCGGTTCGTTCATGCCTCCGGAAATGCTTAGCTTCACGTTGGCCGTGATATTTGCATCGGGTAAACCACTGTTGGCCCAGGCCGAAAGCATGGAAGCATTGGGGTGCAGTTGATAGTGCGGAATGAGTTCGTTGATCAGCGCGTCGGCTTGCTCCGTGGATGCCTCGCAACGCCTCCAGATCTCCGGGTCATCTAAGACATTTCCTATCCCGGCAATAAAGTCGTGCGACCAGGTGCGTACCGTTTGAACATCGACGTCCTTCAAACCCACCAAATCTCCGAGGTTTTTGGCGGCCAACGGGGCTGCATAGTCGCGGTTAAGATCGGCGTTATCCGGACCAACGTCCTCCAACTCATCGAGGTAGATATCAGCATTGTGGGCAAACACCTCTGCCCAGGCTTCCTTGATGTTCTTCGGTCGCAGTACCGGATTGACCGCAAGTCGATCAGTGGCGTGTTCCGGATCATCTTTGCGCAGCATCGGGTGCGCTCCGATGGCACGATTCATGGTTGATCCGGAGACATTAGCGCTGAAGATGCTCTGATCCTGCTCAATTTCATGGCATCCGGCATAACTGGTGACGAGGAATTTGTTGAGCACCGGCACCCAGGCGACCGGGGCTTCGGTACGCAGCCGGGCATAACTCCCATACGGACCTGCGAGCAGCTGCGCCGGTTGAAGCCAATTGACTACCGGAACCTCTTTTGCTCCAGAATGTTGTACGCCGTCTACATGCGTCGGGCGACTCTCGGCTTGTTCGGGCAGTTCGGTAGTTCCATGTCCCATTGGGCAACGGGCTGTGTTCGCGCTCATGGTTGGCTCCTAGCTTGGGCCTGGGTTCGTTGTTTCACCAAGTGTCACATCGGACTAACCAACAGTAAACTGCGAATATTAACGATACTTCTTCGATTAGTTAGGAAATAGCCGGTGGCTAAATTCACCCTGCGCCAATTGGAATTATTTGCCCAGCTGCCTAATCACCAGACTTTGAACTCCGCTGCGCAGTCCCTGCACATGTCAGATTCTGCGCTGTCTCACGCGATCACCGAACTGGAAACGGCCGTAGGTGAGCAGCTTTGCGTGCGGCGCAAGGCGCGCGGCATGTACCTCACCCCCGCCGGAACGCATTTCGCCTCGCGGGCCAGCGAAATTTTACGTGCCACTGATTCCTTGGCTGGAGAGCTCTCCGAAGTCAGCGGTGAATTGCGCGGCCCGGTCTCACTGGGCTGTTATACGGGATTAGCCAGCAACGTCCTGCCAGCGGTACTGGAAGGGATTGCAAGACTGCACCCTGAAGTGGAAATCCGCATCACCGTAGGAGACCACTCCGACCTTCTGCCCGCCTTGGCGGACGGTTCGCTCGATGTTGCGGTCGTTTACGATATCGGATTGCCGGCAACTTTGCAGCGCAGTGTTGTTTATGAAACTGAAGTGATGGCGGTGCTTGCGCAGTCCGATCCACTGGCTAGTGCGCAGTCTATCGATCTGGCCGATTTGGCAGCCAAGCCGTTGATCATGCTCGATACTGCCCCAAGCTCTGATTACACGCAATTGATGTTCTCCCAGCGCGAGCTGACCCCGATATTCGGCGCCATCGTTCCGCAGATCGACCTCGTGCGTGCATTGGTCGGACGCGGCCTTGGCTACAGCCTGCTGATGTCACGTCCCAACCAGATCCCGGTGTCCAGCGAGGGGCTGGGCCTGGTGACGCGCCACCTAAATCCGCGCAGCGGAGTGACCTCGGTGGTTGCCGTCTGGCCGACGGGATTTACACCCAGCGCTCGTGCCCGAGCCGTCATCGATTATGCCATCGAGGCGTTGGAGGCCAGCGAACCAAGCTGACTATCCCCGTTCAACTCAAAGACAAATTTTCCTCAAAGCGCGCTGAGTCCAGGGCCCACTCATTGCTTTATCTTGTGACCCGAATTACAATCGAAACGATACGAATCGAACTTCTCGGGAAAGGTCACGGCAACCATGCTCATTTTTTCCTTCGGGGCGCAACGATGACCGCCGTACTCGACACCCGCTCGGTACCCGCCGCCGAGCGCCGGGATTACTGGTCCGCAGGGATTGCCGAACGCTTCTTCCCCATGCGCGTCGAGGAATTTGTGTCCCCGTCTTTCGAAGCACGCTTGGCCAGCGGCCAGCTTGGCTCGGTGGCAGTGCAGTCCATCCAAGGACTCGCACACCGAGTGGCACGCACCCAGCAGATGATCGCTGCAGCCGACCCGGAAAGCATCTTGCTCTATTTGCTCACTAAGGGCGAGATTCTCATAGGGCAAGATGAGCGCCAATGCCTGCTGCGACCCGGCGACTTAGCCTGCCAAGACACCTCAACTCCCTCAATCTTTGAAAGCCGCGGGGACTTCGAGGTGCTTGTATTCAGCGTTCCCAAGTGGTTCATTGGGACTCGGGCTGAAACCATCGTCGGCCAGACCGCCATTCGGGTGGGCGGCGGCAGCAGAGGTGGCCTCACTACCTTGACGGCACCGTTCTTGGCGAACCTGGCACGCACCGCGCTCGGCGGCAACTTGGATGAACGGGACGGACCAAGCGCCGCACAAATGCTACTGCCCATGCTGGCCAACATGTTCCAACGAGAAAACCCTTCGGCATTAGCCACCCGGCCGCAGACCCTCTTGGCGCAGATGCAACGCTTCGCGCTGGACCAACTCCACGATCCGCAGCTCGGGCCCGAACTGATCGCACAGGCCCACTACGTTTCGACCCGCTACGTGCACAAGCTCTTCGCGCAAACCGGGCTAGGCGTCTCGGCATGGATTCGCGAACGCCGTCTGGAAGGCGCCGCCGGGGAACTACGGCGTTTCCCGGAAAGGTCCGTTGCCTCGATTGCGGCCAAATGGGGATATCTGCACCCGGCAAGCTTCAGCCGGGCGTTCCGCGAAGTACATGGTTACTCACCCCGGGATGCCCGGCTAGCAGCCTAGCCTGTCGTGGCCAGAGGCTTCGATTTCTTGGCGCCTGCAAGAAGCATAGTGACTTCAAGGGTGCTACTCCCTGCCCTGAAGGCAGGGACTAGCACCCTGAGTTCGCTTAGGCCTGCGGGAATCCAGCCTCGCGCATGCGAGTGCCCCAGATCCCTGACTTGCCCGGGGCGATGATCCCATTTGGATCAAGAGTGTCCTTGATCTGCTCGTTGAAGCGGCGCAGCGCGTGGTCATTGAAGCCGAATTGCTCGGCCGCCAGGTCCATGAAGGACAGGTGCGCCCGGTACTCGCCGTAGCCGCGCTTACCGGCTTCGGCAACCATCCGCTTGGCCAGCGCATACGCATTGGCGACCTGCTCGGGGTTCTTCGTGTCGAAGGCAATTACGTTGATGAACGTGGTCGACCGCGCGTTGATGGGGAGCATGCCGCCGAGGAAATCAAGTCCCGCCTCGGCGCACATTTCCCGCATCATCTTCTGCGCGGCAATCGCATTCTTCCCGGTGAGCGGAATGACCGGCGAGAAATCGACGTGGCCGCCTTCTTCGCCGCCGGACCAGCCGGCCATTTTGTACAGGTCCTGGCTCGGCACCCCGATCTGCACCCGTTCGTGCGGATTGGGCAGCGTCTCCCAGGCTTCCTTTCCATGTTTTTGGCCTACCAGGTCAACGCTCGGGATCTGCAGGAAACGTGCCTTAAGCTTGGCGAAGTTATGGTCGACCACAGCCTCGTCGCCATAGAGCGCAAAGCGCATCATCCAACGCCCAAGTCCCATCTCCTTGGCGATCTTGTCGATGACCTCTTCCGGCATCGGGCCCTCGCCGGCGTACCACTCGGCGCGGGTGGTGAGCATTGAAGCCATGCACAGCGTGTTGGACAGCTGCGGACGCATGTCGATGGTGCCGTCGAGCATAAGCTCGCGCAGCGCGTCCACCACTGCTGGCATCTGCTCCTCGTCCCAGACGCGCAGCCACAATGGCATGTACGTTTCAGGCTTGGGCATCAGCCAGTAGCCCATCTTGGTGACGATGCCATAGTTCGACTGCATGAACATCTCGGTAGAGGTCGGGCCTAGACCGCGCTTGTACAGCGGCCAGGTCGGGTTGTTGTCCATGGCGCCCGAGCCGGTGCGCATGAGGTCCCCATTGGGCAGCACCACCTCGAAGCCGCAGTGCGAGGCCTGGTCGATCGAGTACGGCATGTAGGTCAGCCCGTGCTCCAGCGTATTGGAGACGACCCCTCCCCAACCGATGTCCACGATGGAGGCCACTAGGTTATGCCCGCCGGCCTCGATAGCGTCGTGCAGGTCGTACCAGCTCACGCCCGGCTCCACGATCGCGTAGCCGAGTTCTTCGTTGATCTCCAGGACTTTGTTCATCTCCCGGAAGGAGAGCATCACCGAGCCGCGCACCTGCGGTGCCGCACCGCCGTAGCCGTTGTTCTTGCCGCGGCCGATGGGCCACAGTGGGATGTTGTATTGGTTGGCAATCTTCACGATCGCCTGCACGTCCTCGGTGCTCCGGGGACTGACAACGCCGGAGGGCACATTGGTGGCAGTGCCCGGGTCTTGGAAGGGATCCTGGAAGTCTTCCAAAGATTCAGCGTCGGTGGCTACATTATCGGCTCCGATGGCTTCAGAAAAAGCTGCCAAGGCGTTGTCCAGGTCGGCTTCGGTGACTCCCGGAGGAAGCGGACGGGTAGTGGTCTCAGAGGTATTGCTCATCTTTTCAGGTCTCCTAAATAGCGCTGAAGGTGAAGCTATTGTGTGAGTTCCATGGTGCTCCAGCTTGGCCCTGTGTGGGGCAGCTCTCACTCGATGGTGCAGTGCGTGCACAGAAGTGTGCACGCACTGCACCATCGGTGCCTTGCGGGTTCCAGCGGTAAAAAGAAGGTGATTGCATAAGGTCAACTACAGGCATCTAAGTAAATGGAGAAATCATCATGACCGATGGTCGTCTAGCTGGAAAAATTGTCCTGCTTACAGGTATCGGCGGTGGCATGGGTCGGGAAACCGCAAGGCTTTTTGCCCGCGAAGGTGCCACAGTGGTCGGTTGTGATCTCAACGAGGAAAGCGCAGCGGAAACGGTTCGGCTCATCGAAGCCGAAGGTGGCTCTATCGATTCCAGCGCTCCGGTGGATCTGGGCCAGCGCGAGGCAATCGATGCCTGGATCAACGGCGCCGTCGAACGCTTCGGCAAGGTTGATGTGCTCTACAACAATGCGAGCATGCCTAAATTTGCGCCCTTCGCCCAGATGAGTGGAGAGGATTACCGCTTCACCATCCAGAACGAGCTGGATCTGGTCTGGCATGCCTGCCAGAGCGCGTGGCCGCATTTGGCCAAATCCGGTGGCGCAATTGTGAATATCGGTTCGGTGGCCGGAGTCCAAGGCGCGCGCGCCTTGCCGCAGGCGGCTCACGCCGCCGCTAAGGGTGCAGTCATTGCGTTGACCAAGCAGCTAGCCGCGGAGGGTATCGCGGTGGGCGTTCGAGTCAATTGCGTCAGCCCCGGCGTCATGGCCACCCCACCGATCCTGGCCATGTATGCCGAGCTGGGCGATAAAGCACCGGTAGCGCCGATCGTTGAACGCACGATCTCCGGCAAGCCGGGCGATCCACTGGCGGTTGCGTACGCCGGACTTTATTTCGCCTCAGATGAAGCCAAATGGGTCACTGGATCCCACCTGGTCGTAGACGGCGGAGCGCACGCGGTGATGTAGAAAGTTTACTCCCGTGCAGAAGATCCCTTTGGCCGGGGGCGAGGTCTTTGGCGATGATGTTGTCGCCTCAGCGATGATTGATCGTTTGGTTCATCATGCCGGAGTGTTGTCCTTGTCCGGTGATTGGGGTTAGCCTGAATTAGTGGACTGTGAGTCTTGTAGTGGCTGGTCTGGGATCTGAATCGTCCCGGGTTTCATGCCGTTCCTATTTGAGAGAATGGAACACATGCCCAAGCAGTACACCCCTGAAGTCAAGGGCCGCGCCGTCACCTACGTCCTGGATCGTCTGGACCGCTACAAGTCCGTCTACGGAGCCTGCCAAGACCTCGCACCGAAACTGAACATTGGTGCCGAGACGCTCCGCCGCTGGGTCGTCCAGGCCCAAGTCGATGCCGGGGACCGCACTGGACCCACCAGCGAAGAACTCGCCGAGACCAAGGCCCTGAAAGCCAAGGTCAAAGACCTGGAAGAGACCAATGAAATCCTCCGGCAGTCAGCGATTTTCTTCGCGAGGGAGCTCGACCCTCGCCGGCACTAATCACCGAGTTCATTGACCAGCAGCGTGAGTGCGGCTACGCAGCCTTCTCCGTTCTGCCAGGCCCTGGGAATCCAGGGCATGAAGGTCTCTGCGCGCACTTATCGCGGCTGGAAGCAACGCCAACCGGCGTCCCGGGCCATCACCGATGCCCAGATCCTCAACGTCCTGCACGACCTGCAGCAGCCCGACCCGGCAACCGGCAGACCTCGACCCGAGGTGCTGTACGGGCGGCGGAAGATGCGAGCCTGGCTGCAGCGCAATGGCTTCCCCGATGTCTCCAAGCACACCGTGGACCGGTTGATGCGCGACGCGCGAATGAAAGGCCTGGTCCGGGGCCGGCGGACCGTCACCACGATTCGGGCCAAGGACACCGTGCGGGCCAAGGATCTGATAAACCGCAATTTCTTTACCGATGCACCTGATAAAGTTTGGATCACTGATTGTACTTATGTTCCCACCGGTGCCGGGTTCACGTACGTGTCGTTCGTGATCGACCTGTTCTCGCGGCGGATCTTGTCTTGGGCGAGCTTCACCTCGCATGATACGGAGTTCGTGGAGGAAGCTCTCCGGATGGCGTTATGGCAGCGCCGCACAGGCTCAGGGTCTCGTAAAAGCGCTGTTCAGGGCACCGTGCACCACTCGGACGCGGGCAGCGAGTATACGTCGCAGAGGTATACGCAGACGCTGGCCACCGAAGGACTGATCCCGTCGATCGGTTCGATCGGCGACGCGTTCGACAACGCCGCTGCCGAGACCGTGATGGGGCTGTTCAAGAATGAGGCCGTGGCCAGGGACTCCCCGTTCCGTAGCGGGCACCTTGGCTGCCAAAGCTGACGTGGATGATCTGGTGGTCGAATGGGTGCATTGGTACAACCATGCTCGGTTGCATTCGACGCTCGGCTATCGGACTCCGGTGGAGTTCGAGGAACTCTACGATGATGAAATCACCGGCACTTTACCCGATGTTGCCGCTAGTAAGTTAGCGGCATGATTTCCGGGACAATTCAATCAGCCACTACAAGACTCACAGTCCACTAGTTGCGGGAACCCCAGAGAAGAGCTCATGGGTATTTTAGGTTGGATCGTTCTGGGACTGATAGCCGGTGCTATTGCCAAGGCCATCAAACCCGGAGAGCAGGGCGGCGGATGGCTCGCTACTTTACTGCTGGGCATCGTCGGCGCTGTCGTAGGTGGCTGGATCGGCTCAGCTGTCTTCGGTGAAGGAGTGGATCAGTTCTGGTCCCTGTCCAGTTGGCTTCTGGCCATCGGCGGTTCGTTGATAGTACCGGTTATTTGGGGAGTGCTCACGCGCAAGCGTGCCTAACTGCACCTGCAGAGCAACGGTCCACCACGGAATCGCGGTGGACCGTTGCCGTGCGAGGAAGCGCATCTGGCATGTCTGCGCCGGATGTTCATTGACGAGAATCAGACTCGAAGTCCCGATCCCGAGCCGAATCGACCTCGGGGCCAGTGTCCGCTTCTTTGGTGGAAGACTCGCCCTGTTCGAGCTCGTCAGTACTGTGCTCGTGAATCGTCTCGCGCAGACCCTCGACTTCCGCAGCTCGCCCTTCCCAGTATTCCGGTTCCAAGCCGAAGCCATTGGCCGCCTCGTCGGCCATCCTCTTGAAACCATCTCGATGGTCCTCCAGAGCGTTATTCAGATCTTCGAACTCGTCATGGCTGACACTGACGTCAAGGTGCTTTCGTCGCATTTGCATCATCCTAACTTGTTAGACCGGCTAAATAATTTTGCTGCTCCCACCCTACGATCCCGGGTTATCCATGGCAGCAGCCATAAGGTTTTCCCCAGAAACCCGGAAACGGGCTCCTTGGCACATCTGGCACACACCCGATAAATGCCCTAGCCGATCGACCAGGATCGCCCCGCGGCAGGGCTGGCAGTCAAGCCGGCAGCCAAGTTACGCACCGTGGGCGAATCACATGCTCAGCGCCTTGCGCCTACCGCGAAGGCAGGGCACTCTCCCTCATCACGCCCGTCTCCACGGATGGCCGGCTTGGATCGTCATCGATTTCGACACTGCGGATCATAGCCTCCAGGAACTTGGCTGCCGCAACCCGCTCGGCCTCGGAGAGCGTGCCTACGGCATCCATCATCTGCTCATGCATCCGATGCAGCGTTCCACGAACTTCCGTATCGCTGTAATCCGTGGGCACAATTCCCACAGACCGCCGATCCGCAGGATGCACAACACGCTCGGCATACCCATCGCGGCATAACCGGTCGATCAATACCGACACCGAAGCATTGGAAATCCCCAGTTCCTCAGCAAAATCCCGCTGGCGGGGTGTCACCCCTTTGCTGTGCGCGGCGAGCAGGAATCGCAGCGCGGACATATCGGTCTCGTTCATCCCCATCGAACCGCGGGTCGCAGCTCGCATCCTGCGCTCGGCCTCACGGTACCTGCGCATCAGATTCAGCAAATCCACTGCCTCGGGCACCGAACCGCCCTCGCCATACCAATACCCGCTGGCTTGATAGCTGCTCATGAGAAGAACTCCTTCCGCCGGATACGAACGCCATGCCCGCAACCCCCGGGGCTTCCAATGCCCTTTTCCGCGAGGTCCAGCTTGCCCAACACCGAAAAATTCATGTAACCTAGCTAATAGTTAGCCTGTCTAAAGATATTCTACTACGAAACAGCTATCAGTACCGGAGTGAAAGATGAAAAAATCCTTAGCAGTTCCCGTAGAAACCTCCCCGCAGCAAGGCAACGCGTGGAGCACGCGAATTCAGAAGATCGCCACCTTCGCCTCTGAACAGTGCCAGAGCCGGGATACCGTGCATTCAGCAATATGCACCATTACCGGCTCCCCAGAGCAGCTGGTCATCAACTTGGCATGCACGGCAAAAAGCGAAGACCAGGTGTCCGAGTTGATGCAGTACGTCAACGACACCCTCCTGCCGCAGATCGAAACAGCGCTCGGTGTCCGCTTCGAGGTAAAGAATCTGCAGTTCGCCGTCGCGGGCAAGGAGAGCCTTCTCGCAGCACCAGAGCACGCACCCGGGGCCGAACTCCCCGCGCATTGGCTCGATCAGCCTTTCGCCGCACCGAAGCAGACCCCCACCCCCGGGTCAGGGCTCGAACCCGCCAGTTCGGGAAGTCAATCAGATGCATCCCCTGCAGATTTGAGCATGGCCTAGGACCTGCAGCACCCGCCGCCCGCCAAGAGCGGCAGCACCAAAACGAAAGAACCTTTCCAAAGCGCATCCCGCCGCGGAGCCTTACGTCAATATCGCTATTTTCATGAGCAGTGCAAGAAAGGGAAGTATCTAAAATGCCAGGTCGAATCGTACGAACCCGAACCGCAGTCAGAGTCGCTGATTTTCTCGCCACCCGTGAAGGCAAAGCCCACCTGTCCGACTACGGCTGGGCGCAGGGAATGCCGATCGTCATGACCCAGCCGGCCGAAACGCTCAACGATGCCATGGGAATGGCATCGATCCATGGCCGCGCAGTGCTGATGGCCATGCTCGATCCGCAGACCGAGGAACTGCACATGATGCATGTCACCGTCCCCCAAGCAGCACTGAAAGTCACCAAGGCCTGCGCTGATCGACTCACCATGGGAGAGTTCTTCGAACGCCTGGCCACCGAGCTCATTGCTGAGTTCCGCGTGAAATTCTGGAAGAACACTGCCGTCGCCCACAAGATCCCGGCCTGCCCCGCGATGCAGTCGCGAACCACCTCATCGGCTCGATACCCGATGCCAGCACACCAATCTGGAGCCGAGCGCGTCGCGGCGGGCACTACCAGGTAAACACCTTAGCTCCGGTTCTGGCTCATTGACCTGCTCACCAGCCAGTACCCCCGTGGGACGGCTGGCGAGCCAGAACCAGGCTCCGTCTGGGGCTAGTTGTTGGCCTCGGTCCTCTATCCAGGTTTGCGGATACCAGGACCCGGAACAGCCAAGAAGCCGCAACAAGATGCACAACGCGTGATGGCATCACCCATGAAGCGAGGACGCTCCCCCTTCGTAGCCTTCGAACCGGACTCTTCTGCCTGCCAGTCCCCTCTCAATGACGTCTTCTCGTGAAAGGCGTTAGGAAAAGCTCACCATCAGCGCGGAAAGCTGCCTGGGACGCAGCATCCGCTTCATTCAACTGCCGACTTTCATCGCAACGTCGGCAGTTGGGCATTTCAGGACGAATTGGATGAGCTCAGCGAAAGATTTATCCCCTACCGAGTCGTGCTCGATATTGACCGCCATGACGAGATCTACCGCCTCTTCGAGGGGCTCCAGGATTGCTTTCGATACCTTCAGTGGCCACAGCCGGCCCATGGTTACCGAGCACGACATCTGGAGGGTCGGTTTCTTACCCGAAGCACTCCCTCTGCATCGGGCATGAAAGCTTGGCACCTGCATATCATCGGTTTTTCCCCAGAGATCGGGCTATTTTATTCGTCTGGGCGTCGGCGACTAATCCGAATTGGGCCTTTGGCACCGTCAGCTTCCACGGGCTCGCCATTTTGTGTTGCGACGACTTCACCTTGCGTGGCCAATGCCGCCGCAATCTGGCGCACTTGGCCCATGTACTTGCGCCACCCTTCGTCCGGCCCACCCACTATGCGTGCAACATCGCTCGGGCAGATTGACGTGTCTACCCTATGGCTCAGCAAGGTGCGAATGGTCGCGCGAATTCGCTCTCCCATTGAGTCCGGGTCCGGATCCTCCCACCATGGCTGTCCACGTTCGCCCAGTGCGAGCTTGGCATCATTCACGCGCTTCCTAGCGCCGTCTTCGCCTTGCATGACGGCCCGGCGGGCTGACACCAGCTCGTTGACCAGCTCCTGGCGTAGTTTCGCAGGGATCGAGGGATCACTGGCCCTCCACCGCCGCCCCTTGATTATCAGGTAGCGTCCGTCGGTGGTGGTTTGTACTGGCTCCCCTGAAGGTGCCATCTTATACCCCATCTCTATTCAAAGTCCGGCTCCCGAAACGCACCGTCGCGCTGATCGAATCCAATGGCGAATGAGTCAACTACTAAAGAGTTCGATTTCTGTAAATCGTCGAAAATTGACTTGACGAAGAGCAATTGCATTCGCTGACTGCCGCAGGATGCCACCTATGACACAGCTGCTGGACTTCGACTCGTCATCTTCGTGGCTAGTGCCTGCTGGGCTCTGGCGCTCTCCCGACCTCTGGGAATGCTCGCTTAGTTTTGAAGCAGGCCAATTACTCGTCAGATGCTTCCGGTACTCGCCCTGATCCTCGGCCTGGCTGCTGCCGTGCTCTATTTTTCGCCGAAGGCAGGGGTCGTGACCGCGCATTCCACGCGTTCTCCGGGCTTGCCGGTCTGCGCCGCAATTTCCTTCACCCCGTCGAGCAGGATCCGGCAGGTAGCAGTGCTGCCTTCGGCAGGCGTGGCCGCAATGGCCGCGTCTTTTTCTGCGGTGATGACGCTTTCGGTGCTCCAGCTCGTTTCGTTCTTCTTGCCAGCGTCGCTGGTGGTGACCACCGACTCCTCGGTCACTTCAGCAGAATCTTCGCCACGGCTGGGCGAATCGAGGTAGGACACATCGCTCAGCGCATCAGCGTTTTCCCCGCTCACGGTCACCTCGTAGGTCACCGCCCAGGCATCCGCAGTCGCTTTGTCCCAGTCATCAACAGCACCGCAGCCGGTCAGGCTCATGCCGAGGACGAGTGCCGCGGAACTGGCCGCCAGCCAAGTCGAAGTGCGATTGATTGCCGAACGGGAAGTGCCGTGCATGGTTTTCCTTTTTCCGAGGTTGAAGCGGGTAGTGCTCTATCTACTGATCAACACTAGTTTTGTACGCACCTGCTGTCTTCAACGTCGAGAATGATCTCTGCTCGTTGGCGTCCGCCTCTAGGTGGAGACTTGCATCGCCAGCATCGCACGGGTCCCGCGTCGTGGATGCCTTGGGACCCGGTGCAAGCGGGTAAACTCGCCCACGGATCCCCGCCATTGAAAGGACTTGATGATGCAGCTGCAGTTTGCCCCTGATAATCGCATAGCAGGGCTGCCGTCATGAGACTTTCCATCCTTGATCAGGTTCCGCTCACTGAGCATGCCACTACTGTGAGAGATGCCTTGTCCAGCGGCCTGCAATTGGCGCAGGATGCCGAAGCACTGGGCTACCATCGCATCTGGTTTGCCGAGCACCACCATTCCAAGTCCTTCGCCAGCGCCGCTCCGGAAATGATGACCGCACTGGCGTTGGAACGTACCTCCCGCATCCGGGTTGGCACCGGAGCCATCCTCTTGCCCTACTACCAGGCGCAGAAGGTCATCGAAGCCATGGGCCTGCTGGCCGCTGTGCACCCGGACCGGGTGGATATCGGCGTGGGCCGCGCTGCGCTATCCGACCCGTACTACGCGCAGAAGATCACCGCGCTCGTGCAAGACCTCGATGCAGTCCACGAAGCCTCGGGCACTGAGCCGGCAGGCCGGGTCTGGGTGCTGGGCGCTGGCGGTTCCTCCGCTCCCCTGCCCGGAACGCTCGGCGCTGGCTACGTGCACGGCCACTTCCTGCGACCTGCCGGTGGCGAGCCTGCCACCCGCGCCTACCGCGAGGCCGCGGCCAGCGCCGGGCACGCCGCCCATACCGTGCTGGCCGTTCGCTTCGCCACCGCTGACACCGATGAGAAGGCGCAGGCCTTGGCCAACGCGCTCTTGCTGTGGCGTGTGCGCAAGGATCTCGGACACGATGGACCAATCCCCTCGACCGCAACGGCAGCGAACTACGAGTGGAGCGCGCAAGAACGTGCCAGGGCTACGGAACGCAGCCATGCGCTGATCGTGGGCACTCCTGAGAAGGTCCGCGATGAGCTGCTGGCATTGGCGCAGTCCCACGGTGCCGATGAACTGATGCTCAACACCCTGGTCAGCGACCCGGCAGACCGCCTGGAGGCCTACCGGCTGCTCGCCGAGAGCTTCAACGCCTAGTTCTCCGGAGCGCCCTTCTACAACTCCTATACGCTGGACTACTGCTGCTTGAGCACGAAAGTGTTCAGGTCATCGAGTGCTTGCTGCATGTGACTGCCCATGGACTGGCGGGGCATGACTAGCGCTTCGCTTCGCGGTTCGCTTCCTGACTCAAGGCCATCACGAAATCATCGATGCCATTGAGTTCAAGTTCGGCAGATCGCCCCGCCTCGATATCCGCCGCGCCGGTGCGAATGGCCTCGCGCGGGGCAGAAAATGTGGGTTCCTGTTCCTGCTGCCGGCATTCAATCAGGCGAAGCCCTTCCCGAAGTACTTCGCTGGCATGTTAATACCTTCCGGCGTACACCAAAACGTTGATCAGAAGATGCTGGTGTTCGGTCAGCACGATATTTAGAGTAGACATGTTCAGCTCCTTGGGATCCTTCCATGCTACGGATAGTTGGCATATTATGCCCTAACCGCTTTACTGCCCGGGATGAACGTCATCATCTGAATCCCGGTAACTTGCTCCGAAGTCCCTGCCGGGCAACCTCTTCTTTGCCGAGTGCACTGACTCGCGAAAAGCACTCTTCCCATATCCCGGAAACAGACGCCCTTGCTGAACGGTGGCCACAAGTGGAATTTGGAGGATCCGCTGGCTTGAGCGCCCAAAGCATTCGATACCACGTCCTTTTGCACTTCCAGAAATCTTCGTGACATACTGTTTGCATCATGCCGACACCCTGTCGGCAACTTTTCTGATTCCATATCGTGAAGGTCCACCAAACATGTTTCTCGCACTTAGGGAGCTGGCTTTTGCCAAGGGGCGTTTCAGCCTCATGGGCGCAGTCATTGCACTCATCGCCGTGCTTACGGTCATCCTCTCAGGCTTGTCCTCCGGACTAGTCAATGACGGTGTCTCCGGACTGAAGGCTCTGCCGGTAACGGCTTTCGCCTTCGACGAAGGCACCAAGACAGACAATGCATTCTCTCGCTCGGTCGTTGACCAGGAGCAACTCGAAACGTGGGCCGAACAGCCCGGCGTCGCAGAAGCAGCCCCGATGGGGACCTCGATCATGAATGCCGTGATCGATGAAGGCACGCAAGTTGACGTCACGCTTTTCGCTATCGAGCCTGGCTCCTTCCTGGCTCCCGAGATTTCCGAGGGCAAAAACCTGGGTGCGCTCGATGGACTGGTGGTCTCCGAAACCATGCGCGAAGAGGGCGTGGAAATCGGCACCGTGCTGACCCTGGACCGCATCGGCACTGAACTCAAGGTCGTCGGCTTCACCGACGGTCAGGCAACGTTCGGCCACGTCAACGTTGCCTATGTGCCACTGACCACCTGGCGCATGATCGCTGCAGGCATTGCCCCCGAGGGCGTTCCCACCGCGGAAGACGCCAAGGGCATGGACTTCAACTACAGCAGTGTCGTAGCGCTGCAGGCCGTCGATGGCACCACCCTCGACTTGGCTGCTGGCGATGCCGCAGCGACCACCACCAGCATGACGTTGCAGGAATCCTTCAACGCATCGCCTGGCTACCAAGCCGAGACCATGACCCTGGACATGATCCAAGTCTTCCTCTACGGCATCTGCGCAATGGTGGTCGGGGCATTCTTCTCGGTGTGGACCATCCAGCGCAAGCAGGAAATCGCAGTCCTTCGCGCCATCGGCGCACCGGTGCGCTACCTGTTGCGCGATGGCATGAGCCAGGCCGCCCTGCTGTTACTGCTCTTCACCGCCGCCGGGCTTGGCCTTGGCGTTGCCATGGGCCTGGCCATGCCTGCAGGCATGCCATTCGACCTGGAAGGCGGCCCCATTGCGATTGCCGCCGCGCTGACCGTAATGCTGGGCCTGATCGGTGCCGCGATCTCGATCATCCGCATCGCACGCGTTGACCCGCTAATTGCATTGGGAGGAAACCGATGAGCCAGTTGAGCATCACTGAAGAAACGTCCGCCAGCCAGCTCAGCGAGGGCCTCGTGCTAAGCGACGTCAGCTTGGAATTGGGTGACGGTGAGCAGCGCGTCCGCGTGCTGGACCACGTCAATCTGCATGTCGCGAACGGTGAATTCGCAGCGGTTGTCGGCCCATCGGGTTCCGGCAAGTCCTCGCTGCTGGCCGTAGCAGGCGCGCTTTCCTTGCCCGATTCCGGTTCGGTGAAACTGGGCGGCCGCGAGCTGATCACCGCCACCAAACGCCAGCGCGCGAAGTACCGCCTGAAGGACGTGGGGTTCGTGTTCCAATCAGGCAATCTGATCCCGTCGTTGACCGCAGCAGATCAGCTGCGCATGGTCAATCGCCTGGCCAAGGGTCCGCGCAATTTCGACCCAATGCCGCTGCTGGCAGCGGTAGGCATGGAGCACCGGGCCAAGCATCGCCCGGGCCAGCTCTCCGGTGGCGAGCGCCAGCGCGTGGGCATTGCCCGAGCAATGGTCACCAAGCCAGCAGTAATGCTGCTCGACGAGCCCACCGCCGCCCTGGACAGTGCACGCAGTCGCGAGGTGGTGGAGCTGCTGGCCCAGCGCGCCCGCGAGATGGGCATAGCCACCGTCATGGTTACCCACGACAGGGAAATGCTGGACTTGTGCGATACCGTCTACGGAATGAACGACGGAGCACTCTCCTCCCAGTAAAATAGGGCAATATGCAGGCGGCGGGCCTCGCGATTCCGCCGCCGTATGCTCTAGATCCAGTGGCCGGAGCCGGCAGGAACAGAAGACAGGTGGAACGTGCCTCGCATTAACGCCCCTACGGTGGCAGAGCATCGCCGGCAGCAGATGCAATCCATCATGGACGCGACTTTCGATTTGCTGCATGAAACAGCGCAAGCCCCCACGCTGGCCCAGGTTGCGCGTCAAGCAGGCATGTCCCGGACTGCCATTTACCAGTACTTCAAGTCGCCGCAGGAGCTTTTGCAGGCCGCCGCACGGGAAGTATATCCGCGCTGGATCGCCCGCGTACGTGAAGCGGTGGACAGTGCATCCAGCCCTCGGGAAGCGGTCTTGGCATACGCCATCGCCTGCATCGACCAGGTGGCCGAGGGTGGGCATGCAGTAGGCACCGCGCTCGCCTCCCTGGCGCCCGAAGAACCGCTGGATGAGCAAGCCGAGCAAATGCACGCCTCAGCGCGCCTGCCTTTGACTGAATCATTGGAAAAACTGGGCGTGGATGACCCTGAAGCCATTGCCGAACTGGTCACTTCGGTGATCCACGCTGCCGGACAGATGGTCGACAACGGCACCTCGCGCGACGAAGCGCACCAGCATCTACAGGTCATGCTTGGGCACCTCGGCCGCTAGCTAGCCGGATTGGCAAATAAAATGGCCGCGGCGAGCAGTCCGTTAGGACCACCGCCGCGGCCGCCGTCTTATCTAGACAGAATTACCGGTCGGTTGTTCTGCAATTCGGATTCATCCGGAACCGTTTGATGACTAGTACTTGTAGGATTGTCCGCCGTCAATCGGGATCACCGCAGCGTTGATGAAGCCTGAATCCCCGGAAAGCAAGAACGCTACCAGCTTGGCAACTTCTTCAGGCTTGCCGAAGCGCTTCATCGGGTTGGGCTCGACAAAGGCCTGGCCCACAGCTTCCCAGTTCTCCGGATCAATCTGCTTGAGCGATCCTTCAACCATGGGAGTCATGATGGCACCTGGTGCGATCGCATTGATTTGCACTCCGTACTGGCCGTACTCGATGGCCGAGTTGCGGGTCAGGCCCACGACGCCATGCTTGGACGCTGCGTATCCGGACTGGTTGCCCACGCCGCGGATGCCGCCAACGGAAGCAGTGTTGACGATGGCGCCGGAACCCTGTTCGCGCATCACCTTCAGCACGTGCTGCATGCCGAAGAAGACGCCGTTGAGATTGATGGAGACGACCTTGTTGAATTCTTCTGCGCCGAATTCTTCGGTCAGGTTCTGCTTTCCCTCGATTCCAGCGTTGTTGAAGAATCCGTCGATCCGTCCATACGCGTCCTTGGCTGCATTGACGTAGGCGATGACTTCATCTTCATTTGCGACGTTTGCGATGACAAGCTGGAATTCAGCTTGCGGCAATCCCGCGCGGATCTCGGCCTCGGTTTCCTGCAAGCCCTTTTCGCTCAGGTCAACCAGGGTCAGCTTGGCTCCTTCGGCGGCGAGCTGCTGTGCAGCCGCGCGGCCCAATCCGGAGCCGGCTCCGGTGACGATAACGGACTTTCCTTCAAACCTCTGCATGGCACTCTCCGTCCACTAGTTGAATTCTGGTCGCGTATGCGGCCTTGTCCTTCAATCAGACAACAATTTAGTTGATACGTCAATCTTTTATGCTGAGGGCCAACATCGTCCACAGGAACGGGCCAGAAAATGCACTAGTAGACTTCGCTGACCGACAGCACCTTCAACCCGTCGGCCACCACGCGACCGTCGTGGATGACGGTGCGGTCGGTGCCGCGGTCCATCACGGTGGAGGAAATCGTTTCGCCGTCCACCAGCACCAACTCGGCCCGGTCTCCCGCAGCCAGTCCCGGGCGGTCGGCCACCGAAGCCAAGCGCGGCACCTCACGGTCCATGATCGAAGCGCCGCCCATGGTGGCCACGGCGAGCGCGTGCTCGATCAGCTCGTCCTTGCGGAACCCATTGACGAACGCCAGCTGCCAGGTCCGCTCCAGCAGGTCGCAGTTCCCGTAGGGGCTCCAGTAATCACGTTGCCCGTCCTCGCCCAGACCGAAACGCACCCCTGCCGCAACCAGGTCCACCAGCGGCAAATGGCTGGAGGTGCTTGGCGCCACCGAGGTCAGCGAGATATCCAGCTCGGCGAAGGTCTCGATCAGCCGGCGGCTGGTGGCCTCGCTGACACCGCCCAGCTCGTAGGCATGGGACAGGTTGACCCTTCCCTGCATCCCCAGTGCCCGGGTGCGCTCGGCAATCAGCTCCGTGGAGAACACGGCGAGCGCGCCGGGTTCATGCAGGTGCACGTCGATATCCACCTGGTACTTCTCGGCCAGCCCGAACACCGTATCGAGGTGGCGGACCGGGTCGCGGTCCAGTGCACAGGGCTCGATCCGCCGCTAGCAATCCGCGCCGCGGCTGTTTTCTAGTGCCACGACGGCGACCGCCTGCACGGCCTCATCAACGTCAATCCCTCCGCTCAGACTTTGCTCTAGGAGCCCTCTTCGTCTATTGCATCAACTCCACTTCGGCACTCCAGCGCATTGGCCCAATTTCGCCCGCGAAGTACCAGTACCTGCATCCGCAGAAGACTAAGTGATAGTAAGGCGAATCGTTAACTATCACCTAGGATGCACGAAGCGATGAAGCACAACGACAGCGACGACCGCATTGAGATTCCTGTCCGCTGCTCAGCAAAGCACCACTGGCGCCCGCGGCGAAGGAGAAGTCAGGATTGCGCAAAAAGCGCGTCTGGCAGCATGATCACATCCTGCGCATTCTGGACGACTACGCAGCAACGATTCGACGGGACTCGGTGCACTAAGCCCGGATGCCCATACGACAAGCCTCGGGCCATATGATTGTGATATGACCGTGATAGCCAGACGGGACTCACTGCTCGACGACCAGTCATGGAAGAGTCATTAGCATGCCCCTTGAAGATTCACCGCGAACCCAAATGCCGGCTTCTGCCGAAACCAAGCCGTCTTTGGCGACGCGCGTGGGCGGATTCATGCCCGGCATCATCCTGTGCCTGGCCATGGGCAGCGCGGCACTGGCCGCTGCGAAGCTCATCCCCGGGATGAGCGCGCTGCTGATCGCGATCCTGCTCGGCGCACTATGGCGCAACCTGGTGCCGGTGCCCGCGGTCTTCGAGCAAGGGGTGGCCTTCTCCGCGAAGAAGCTGCTGCGCGCAGGCATCGTGCTGCTGGGATTCCAGCTCTCGCTCGGCGCCATCCTGGCCCTGGGCCCGGGCGTGCTAGCCATCGTAGTGCTCTGCGTTGGCGTGACCTTCCTGGCCACTGTGTGGATTGGCGGGTGCATGGGCATTGAGCTCCCCCAGCGCCTGCTGATCGCCGCCGGGTTCTCCATTTGCGGCGCGGCCGCCGTGGCCGGCGCTGAGGGCGCAACCCGCGCCAAGCAGGACCAGGTAGCGACAGCCATCGGCCTGGTGGTGCTCTTCGGTACCCTGATGATCCCGCTGACCCCGGCGCTGGGCGCGCTGCTGGGCCTGGGCGAAACCAATATCGGCGTGCTGATCGGCACTTCCACCCACGAGGTGGCCCAGGTGGTCGCCGCCGGAGGCACCGTGGGCGCCACCGCGCTGGGCGTGGCCGTGACCGTCAAGCTGGCACGCGTGGTCATGCTCGCCCCGATCATGGCAGGCCTGTCGCTGTACATGAGCCGCAAGCACAACATCGCCGGCGGCAAGCGCCCGCCAATCATCCCGCTATTCGTGGCCATGTTCCTGGTAGCCATGCTGGTCCGCACCACCGGCATCCTGCCCGAAACGCTGCTGCAGCTGGCCTCGACCGGGCAGACCGTGCTGCTGGCCGCCGCGATGTTCGCCCTGGGCCTGGGCGTGCACCTGAAGTCGATCGTGAAGTCAGGTGGCCGCTCGCTGGTGCTGGCCTTGCTGTCCACGCTGGTCATTCTGGTCATCGCCGTGGTCGGCGCGCTGCTCTACCGTCCGCTGTAACGCCAAGATTTCCACGAATCCCCACGACTGCCTCGGCACCGGCATTGTGGAAACGAATCAAACTTCACCGCAAGGGTCCGCGGGAACTCCGGGACGCAGAAAGCCAGCCACGTACCGATGGCAACATGGCTGGCTGTCTGGAACTGCTGCAACTAGCGCAGCACGACGGTGCGCGAGCCGCTGAGGAAGACACGGTCTTCGCAGTGCCAGCGCACCGCGTCGGACAGCGCCTTGCACTCGGTATCGCGGCCGGCGGCCACCAGATGCTCGGGCTCGAAGCTGTGGTCCACTTCCTGGACCCGCTGGGTGATGATCGGCCCCTCGTCCAGCTCCGAATTCACGTAGTGCGCGGTGGCACCCACGGTCTTCACGCCGCGCTCGAACGCCTGGTGGTAGGGCTTGGCGCCCTTGAAGGAGGGCAGGAATGAGTGGTGGATGTTGATGGCCCGGCCGGTGAGCTTGCGGCTGAGGTCATTGGAGAGCACCTGCATGTAGCGGGCGAGGACCACCAGATCCACCTCGAAGCGCTCCACCAGGTCCATCAGCTTGGACTCGGCCTCGGGCTTCGTCTGCGCGGTGACCGGAATATGGAAGAACGGGATCCCGTTCCACTCGACCTGCTGGCGGTGATCGGGGTGGTTGGAGACAACTGCCGCGATCTCCACCGGCAGCTCCCCCATCCGGGCGCGGAACAGCAAGTCGTGAAGGCAGTGGCCGAACTTGGAGACCATCACCACCACGCGCTTCTTCTGGCCCGTCGGGCGCAGCCCCCAGGTAGCCTCGTGCTCTTCGGCAAGCTGGCCGAGGCTCGCTTCGAGCTCCGCGACCTCCGCGGCAATTTCCTTCGACTCGGCGACTTCGAACTCGATGCGCATGAACAGCGTTCCCGAACGCTGGTCATCATGCTGCTTCAGCTCCCGGATATCGCCGTGGTGCTTGAGCAGCAGACCGGTGACCGCATGCACGATGCCCGGGCGCTCGGCGCAGGTGAGGGTCAGGACGTATTTGTTGTTCGGTTCGGTCATCATGCCGCTCCTTGGTTTCGCCGAGATGGCTATAGCTTCGCCATGGCTCGTGTGGTTTTCAGATGATAGGAATACGGTCGCGCAATGCGCCCGCTTGCCCGCGTTGCCCCGCGGAATCCGGGCCGCCAGGCCAGGGGTTTTCCTGCCAGGTATCCGCGCCTTGCACTGTCCTTCAAAGTGGATGCTGGCATGCCCGGCATCCCTCGGACAGTCTCTGATATATCAGTTGCTGATCACAATACTATGTGTGCCCCAGCACAGCGTCAATGACTTTTCCTGCCGTATTTCTGCAGGGTTCCAAACAGGTTTTCAGTTCTGTTGCCGACCGGCGGGGCACAGCGTATTAGGCGCATTTGCGCGGGAAAAGCGCCCAATTCGGAGCCGGGGCGATACTCTTTGTGTGTCGGCAAATGATTTTTGAGCAATGAAGAGAGCGATATGCCAAGGCCCACAGGATTGACCAGCACCGCCACGGAGCAAGGCTCGATGGCCGATCGCGCCTACAACGCACTTCGCGACCGGCTGGTGCTGCTGGAAATCGCGCCGACCCATCCGATCCACGAGCCGCAGCTGGCTGAGGAGCTCGGCGTCGGGCGCACCCCGATGCGCGAAGCACTCAAGCGCTTGGAAACCGACCACCTGGTCGTGTCCTATGCGCGTCGCGGCACCTTCGCCACGGCCGTGGATTTCCACGAGCTGAACTACATCTCCGAGATGCGCCAGGTGCTCGAGCCGCTGGCCGCACGCAATGCGGCGGCCAACAAGGACCCGCTGATCCGCGAGGAGCTGGCCGGCTACCTGCAGCAGATCGATGCCTTGGACCCTACGCTGGACCAGCGTTCGCTGCTGCTGCTCGATGTGCACATCCACCGGCTCATCTACAAGGCCGCGGCCAACAAGCACCTGGAGGAAACCCTGGTGCGCCTGGATAACCTGGTGACCCGGATCTGGTGCCTGGTCATCGACCAGATGCCGCCCATCGCCGAGCACATTTCCGAGCATTCAGCCCTGTTGCGCGCCATCCTCGACGGCGACGCGGAGCTGGCCTCGCGGCTGGTCTCGGAGCACGTGGCCCACTTCGAGCAGGCCCTGCGCCGCGCCCCGTAGCCGACGCTCCGGGACGCGGCCGGCACGCTAGCGTCCGGCACCCTCGGGTTCCAGATCCGCATCGGGGCGCTGGCGGGCTTCGCGCACCTCGGCCTGTTGCCCATCGTCCGCCGGCTCATCCGCAGGTGCTTCCGGCTCTTCTGCTTCGGCTTCCGGCGCCGAGGCTGCGACAATCGAGTTCTCCCTGGTCATCAGGCTGAACTGCTCGCCCTCATGGCGGTCGATCCCGTCGTCCACTGCCTGCTCGAGCACCTCCATGGCCACCTTGCCACGCAGCACCAGGGGGTCACGGCTCAGGTCTTTCCACAGCGCCACGCACAGCAGCAGCATCACCAGCACGAAGGGCAGGGCCGAGACGATGGTGATGTTCTTCAGGCCGTTCAGCGCCTCCGCCGGATGGTCCCCGCCGGCCAGCAGCATCACGGCCGCCACCGCGCCCACCGAAACGCCCCAGAACACCACCGACTTCTTCGAGGGTTCCTCGGCGCCGCGCTCGCTGAGCGCTCCCATCACGATCGAGGCGGAGTCCGCTCCGGTGACGAAGAAGATGGCAATCAGCACTACGGCCAGCCCCATCAACGCGAGGGAGAACCACTCGGGGAACGGCAGTGCGCCCAGCAGCTCGAAGAGCACCGAGTTGAAGTCGATATCCGGTGCCCCGTCCACCATCCTGGCCAGCGCCTGGCCCATGTCCCCGTTGCGCTCGGCTCGTTCCTGCAGGCCGATGGCGCCGCCGCCGAAGATGGCGAACCAGATCAGCGTGACCGTGGAGGGAACCAGCAGCACGCCGGTAACGAACTGGCGGATGCTGCGCCCGCGCGAGATCCGCGCGATGAACAGGCCCACGAACGGGGTCCAGGAAACCCACCAGGCCCAGTAGAAGATGGTCCACGACGAGAGCCAGGTGGCCATTTCGCCATCGCCTGAGGACGCGGTGCGCGATGCCATTTCCGGCAGGTCCGCGATGAAGGAGCCCACGGCGTTGGGGATCACGTTCAGGATGAACAGCGTCGGCCCGCCGATGAAGACGATCAGGGCGAGAATGACGGCCAGCACCATGTTGATATTGGAAAGCCACTGGATGCCGCGCTCAATGCCGGAGACGGCCGAAGCGACAAACAACGCGGTCAGGATCGCGATGATCAGCACCAGGATCCCTGAGCCCACGGACGGCAGGATGCCGGCGGACTGGATGCCGCCGCCGATTTGCAGCGCGCCGAGCCCCAGCGAGCAGGCCGAGCCGAAGAGCGTGGCCAGGATGGCCAGGATGTTGATCGTCTTCCCGCCCCAGCCGTGGACTACTTTTTCGCCGAAGATCGAGGTGAACATCGAGGAGAACAGCTGCGGGCGGCCCAGCCGGAAGCTGCCGTAGGCCATGCCCAGGCCGACAATCGCGTACATCGCCCAGGGGAACAGCGTCCAGTGGAACATCGTGGTGCCCATGGCGGTGCCTACCGCGGCCGAGGTCTGCCCGCCGACGGTTTCCGGCGGCGGGGACATGTAGAAGAACAGCGGTTCGCCCACCCCGTAGAAGACCAGCCCGATGCCCATGCCGGTGGCAAACATCATGGAGATCCAGGAAACCGTGCTGAACTGCGGCTTTTCCCCGTCCTTGCCCAGCGGAATGCGCCCGAAGCTTTTGGCCGCGACCACCAGCACGAAGAGGGTGAAGACGGTCGCGGCGATCACGAAGACCCAGCCGGTATTCGTAATGACCCAGTCCAGGGCTTTGCCTGCCGCGGTTCCCAAACCGGCAGGCGAGGCGAAGCCCCAGGCGATGAAGGCCAGGGCGAGGATTCCGGCGATGCCGAAAACCCAGTAGTCCGTGCCGGAGGACAGATATCTCCTGGGCCGGCGCCGGCGGGCCGAGTGCAGCTCGCTGACCAGATCGTTCACGGGTTGCTCAGTGCGTTTCATTTTGCTTTCCTTCAATAAGGGAAATAAGCGGCTGGCCTGCAGCAGAATGCGGGCACGCCGAATCAGCCGGGGTCCCCGGGGTTGATCGAATGCGGTGGCCGGGGCCGGCGAGTTGGCCGGGCCAATTGGCCGGCCGGAAGTCCGCCGTGCCGGCTAGGAGCAGTTCCTGGCCAGCACGGAGGGCAGCGGATCATCTGGGGATCAGGCGCTGATCAGCCCATGCGGGTCGAGCACGAATTTCTGCGCGGCGCCTTCATCGAAGGCCGCGTAGCCTGCTGGCGCGTCTGCCAGGGCGATGGCCGTGGCGTTGACGTTCTTGGCAATCGACACCTTGTCCGAAAGGATCGCCTGCATCAGCCCGCGATGGTACTTCATGACCGGGCACTGGCCCGTGACGAAGGTGTGGGACTTGGCGAAGCCCAGGCCGAAGCGCATGGACAGCGAACCGACCTTGGCCGCTTCGTCGGTGGCGCCCGGATCCCCGGTGACATACAGCCCCGGGATGCCCAGGCTGCCGCCGGCGCGGGTGATTTCCATCAGCGAATTGAGCACCGTGGCCGGCTGCTCCTTGCCGGCGTCGTGCCCGTGCCCGCGGGCCTCGAAGCCCACCGCGTCGATGCCGCAGTCCACTTCCGGCACGCCCAGGATCTGGGCGATCTGCTCGGCCGGGTCGCCCTGCGAGACATCCACGGTTTCGCAGCCGAAGCTGCGCGCCTGGGCCAGGCGGTCGGCGTTGAGGTCACCGACGATCACGGTGGCCGCGCCGAGCAGCTGGGCCGAGGTGGCCGCGGCCAGGCCCACCGGTCCGGCACCTGCCACATAAACGGTGGAACCCACGGTCACCCCGGCGCCGATGACTCCGTGGTAGCCGGTCGGGAAGATGTCAGAGAGCATGGTCAGGTCGAGGATCTTCTCCATGGCCTGGTCGCGGTCCGGGAATTTCAGCGCATTCCAGTCGGCGTAGGGAACCAGGACGTATTCGGCCTGGCCGCCAACCCAGCCGCCCATGTCAACGTAGCCGTAGGCGGAGCCCGGACGGTCCGGGTTCACGTTCAGACAGATGCCGGTCTGGCCGGTCTTGCAGTTGCGGCAGCGGCCGCAGGAGATGTTGAAGGGCACCGAGACCACGTCGCCGACCTTGAGGAATTCGACGTCACGGCCGACTTCCACGACTTCGCCGGTGATTTCGTGGCCGAGGACCAGGCCCTCGGGTGCGGTGGTGCGGCCACGGACCATGTGCTGGTCGGAGCCGCAGATGTTGGTGGCGATGGTCTTGAGGATCACGCCGTGGTGGACTTGGCGTCCGATGTTGGCCGGGTGGACGCCCGGGCCGTCTTTCAATTCGAACTCCGGGTACGGGGTGTCGATCAGTTCGACCTTGCCCGCTCCTGCATAACTCACTGCTAAGTTGCCCATGCCAGACCTTTCGCATGAAATATCAGTTGGATACTAATCGGATGTAGGAAAGTCTCCCCATGAGTGTGAGCCATGTCAATAGCCCGGGCGGGTAATCAACCGAAGATGTCGTGAGTCCTGCCGGGTCTATCAGTCCAGTTCTTCGGCGGAGCGCTGGGAAATAATCCCCTTGGCGGTGTCCTGCAAGATTTTCAAGGATTCCTCGATCATCGGAGAACCCAGCGAGCCCTTGCGGGTCACCGCGACAATGCGGCGTGAAGGCTTGGCCACGCCGGTGATGCGGCGGCGCACCACATTGTCCACATTGCCCAAGGTGGCCAGCCGCGGCAGCAGCCCGACCCCGAGCCCGGCGCCGATGAAGGCGATCATGGTTTCCCACTCCACCGCCTCATGGGCGATATGCGGGGTCACGCCCAGCGAGGTGAAGGCGGCGACAAACAGCGCGCGGTACACCGACTGCTCGGATTCGGTGATCCACGGGTCCTCGGCCAGCTGCTCCAGGGACACCGACTTGTTCATCGCCAGGCGATGGTCGGCCGGCAGCACCACATCCAGCGGATCATCAAGCAGCACCGTCTGCTCGAAGCGGGCCTGCATCAGGGTGCCGGTCTGCGACTGGCTGGCCACGATCACCGCCAGGTCGATGCGCTCGGAGAGCAGCAGGTCCAGGCAGCGCTGGGGCTGGGCCTCGACCAGGCGCACTTTCATCTCCGGCCGGCTGGTGCGCAGCTTCGCGGCCAGCGGGGCGAGCAGCTCGGCCGCGGCGGTGGAAAAACCGCCCAGGCCGAAGCTCGACTGCAGCTGCCCGGAGGCAGTGCGGGAGGAGGCCATCAGCAACTCCCACTGCGTCACAATCGAGTCCAGCCCCGCCACAAAATGCCGGCCGGTGGCGGTCAGCCGCACCCCGCGTCCGTCCTTGACCAGCAGCTCGATACCGAGGGTGCGTTGCAGTTCGCGCAGCTGTGCCGAGACCGCCGAAGGTGAATAGCCGGTCAGTTCCGCGGTTCGCGCTACATTGCCGGTGGAAGAGAAGACCCTGAGGGTGCTGATGCGTGAATCGATCATGCAATTATTCTGCATGATTACATCCAAAATCTTGCGCTTTTCATGGACACTAATTCTTCCTAGTCTCGATGCATGCGGTTGATCACCCTGGTGATCCAGTTCACCGCCTAACCACATCTCAAAAAGCGCCTCGGCGCTGTGTTTCTAGGAGTAACAGATGACTGCTTCGGTAAGTGCCGCGCGGAGCACACGCGGCAAACTCTCTTCGACAGTTCAGGACCAACAGCTCGCCGAGATTACCGAACTTTTCCAGAACCGGCGCAAGGGCTACTCCCTGGAAGCACCGTTCTACACCGACCCATCCATCTTCAAGGTGGAGATGGAAGCCATCTTCGGCACCCACTGGCTCTTCGCCGCCAGCGTGGCCGAAGTTCCAGAGCCAGGCGACTACGTCACCTTGGACTACGGGCCGCACTCGCTGATCGTCCTGCGCAACGACGACGGCGGAGTCAACGTCCTGCACAACGTCTGCCGCCACCGCGGCGCCCGGGTGCTGACCGAAAATTCGGGCAGCACCGGCAACCTGGTCTGCGGCTACCACTCCTGGACCTACTCGCCCGAAGGCGATTTGATCCACGCCTCATCGCCAGGCGAAATCGACTTCGACAAGAACTGCTTCGCCCTCAAGCGCGCCCACGGCCGCATTGTCGCCGGGCTGATCTTCGTCTCCATCGCCGCCGAGCCACCCACCGACTTCGACGAGGTCTCGAAGATCTTCGAGCCATACCTGGCCCCGCATGACCTTGGCAGCGCCAAGGTCGCCTACCAGCAGGACATCATCGAAGAAGGCAACTGGAAGCTCGTGATGGAGAACAACCGCGAGTGCTACCACTGCGACGGCCATCCGGAACTGGCCTGCTCGCTGTTCCCCACCTGGGGCCTGACCGACGAGCTGGTCCCGCCGCACCTCGAAGAGGTCTGGGAGCGCAACAAGAACGCGCAGTCGGCACTGGAAGAACGCTGCCGCCGCTACTCACTGCCCTACGAGGTCGTCGAGGAGCTGGACACCCGCATCGCCGGCATCCGCATCTCCCGCGAATCCCTGGACGGCGACGGCGAATCCTTCTCCGCCGACGGACGGCGCCTGTCCAAGAAGCTGCTCGGCGATCTGCGCGACTTCCGCCTGGGCCGCTGCTCCATGCACCTGCAGCCCAACTCCTGGTTCCACTTCCAGTCCGACCATGTGATCACCTTCGCCGCCTACCCGATCAACGAACACCAGACCCTGGTGCGCACCACCTGGTTGGTGGCCGATGACGCGGTGGAAGGCCAGGACTACGATCTGGAAAAGCTGACCTACACCTGGAAGCAGACCAACCTGCAGGACAAGGCCTTTGTCGAGCTGTGCCAAACCGGCGCTGGCAGCCCCGCCTACCAGCAGGGCCCGTACATGAAGAGCGAATACCAGGTCGAGGCCTTCATCAACTGGTACACCCAGCGCGTGCTGGAGCACCTGGCATGAACAAAGGCACAACCGTCGTAGGCACCTCCACCGCGCAGCGCATCCGCGGGCTGGAAATGCCATGGAACCGGGTGCTGCGCAGCACCGAGCAGCCGGCGAACGCCGCCAAGGCTCTGGGTCCATGGCACCCGCAGGAATTCTTGGCCGAGTGCGTGCAGAACATCGAGGAAGCCGGCGGGCTGATGACCTTCGTCTTCCGCCGCCTCGACGGAGCGCCCCTGGCCTTCCGCGCCGGGCAGTACCTGAACATCGCCTTCCCGGTCTACGGCGAGGGCGAAGAGACGGTGGACCGCAGCTACTCGATCTCCTCGGCTCCGACCGTGCCGTGGACCTTCAACGTCAGCATCAAGCGCGACCCCAAGGGCCTGGTATCCAACTGGGCTCATGAGAACCTGCGCCCGGGCATGGTGCTGGATATGCTCGGACCGGTCGGCGCCTTCCACTTGGGCGACTCGGATCGCCGTGCCCGCTACCTGTTCTTGGCCGCCGGCGCCGGAGTCACCCCGATCATGTCCATGGTGCGCACCATCCACTCGCTGCCGGGCCAGGCCGATGTGATCGTGCTCTGCCACGGCACCGTGCCCGGGGACTTCCCCTTCTGGCAGGAACTGGAATACATCTCCAAGGTCGATACCCGGATCAAGGTCTACTACTCGCTGGGCGACCGCGAAAAGCCCAAGAGCTGGAAGGGCTACACCGGCCGGCTCTCGGCGCAGATGATCGACGACGTCGCCCCGGATGCCAACGGCCGCAAGGTCTTCGCCTGCGGGCCGGAAGGCTACCTGAACTCCGCCACCGAGCTGCTGCGCCAGGTCGGCGTGGATGATACCTCGGTATTCATGGAGTTCTTCTCGGGCGACCGCAAGACCCTGCTGGAATACCAGCAGGAAATCGTGCTCGCCGAGTCCATCGCCGAGGAAGTGGCCGAGTCGGTGGAGGAGTTCTACGAGAGCCAGCCGCCGGAATTGGGCATGTACGAACCGGAGTACGACGAAACCGGCACCATCGAGGCCGTGGGCCAGGAGCTGATCGCGGTACCCGCCGATGCTCCGATCCCGCCACCCGAACCGGCCGGCGAGCACCTGCCGCCGGATACCTCCGGTTACCAAACCGTGGGTGAAGGCAGCATCACCATGAGCTTTGTGCGCACCGGGCTCAACGTCAAGATCAACCCCGACGAAAAGATCCTGGGCGCGGCCAAACAGGCCGGAGTGCGCATCGCCGCCAACTGCCAGGAAGGAATGTGCGGCTCGTGCAAGGTCGTCAAGCTTTCCGGCGAAGTGAATATGAACCACCAGGGCGGCATCCGCGCCCGTGAAATCACGGCCGGGAAATTCCTGCCCTGCTGTTCCACCGCCCAATCAGATCTGGTCATCGACGCCTAGCCGTCGCCCCCCATAGCCACCCAGTATTAAAAGGAGTCACCATGTCCCCCGCTTCCCCTCGGGTCATCATCATCGGCGCCGGCATCGTCGGCGCCAACCTGGCCGACGAACTGGCCCTGCTGGGCCACACCAATACCCTGGTCATCGAGCAAGGGCCACTGAACATTCCCGGCGGCTCCACCTCGCATGCTCCGGGCCTGGTGTACTCCTCCAACTCCTCCAAGTCGATGACGGAGTTCGCCCAGTACACCATCAAGAAGCTCAGCTCCCTGATCGGTGCCGACGGCACCAGCTCCTTCCTGCCGGTGGGCGGACTGGAAATCGCCACCACCGAGGACCGCCTGGCCGACCTGCACCGTCGTGCCGGCTGGAACCGCTCCTACGGGGTCGAGGCCGAGGTCATCGATGCCGAGGCGTGCCTCAAGAAGTTCCCGATGCTCGCCGAAGGCAAGGTCCTAGGCGGCCTGTACACCCCGGGCGACGGCCTGGCCTTGGCCGCCAAGGGCACCGCGCTGGTCATGGAACGCGCCAAGGCCGCGGGCGTGGAATTCCGCGACCGCACCATCGTCACCGACATCGAGCAATCCGGTGGCAAGGTCACCGCGGTGATCTGCGGCGAAGAGCGCTTCGAAGCCGATATCGTGGTTTCCTGCGCCGGCTTCTGGGGCCCGAAGATCGGCGAAATGGTCGGCACTTCCATCCCGCTGCTGCCACTGGGCCACCAGTTCGTCTGGACCACCCCGGCTCCAACACTCGCCGGTGTGAACGAGCTGCCCAACGGCGCCAGCCGCCCGATTCTGCGCTACCAGGACCGCGACCTCTACTACCGCGAATGGGGTGACCGCATCGGCATCGGCTCCTACGCGCACCGCCCGATGCCGGTCGATCTGGACACCCTCAAGACCTACCGCCCGGAAGAGATCACCCACGAGCGCATGCCATCCTCGCTGGAATTCACTCCGGAGGACTTCGCCGCCGAATGGGAAGCCACCCAGGAACTGCTCCCGGATCTGCGTAACACCCAGATCCAGCGCGGCTTCAACGGCATCTTCTCCTTCACCCCGGACGGCGGCTCGCTGGTCGGCCAGTCCAAGGACGTCGACGGCTTCTACGCCGCGGAGGCCGTCTGGGTCACCCACGCGCCGGGCATTGCCAAGGCCGTGGCCGAACTGATCCTCACCGGCACTTCCAAAACCGATCTGTCCGACTGCGACCTGAACCGCTTCGAGGACGTGCAGACCACCAAGGAGTACGTCAGCGAAACCTCGCAGCAGAACTTCGTGGAAATCTACGACGTCCGCCACCCGCTGGAGCCACGCACCAAGCCGCGCGCCGTGCGCACCTCCCCGTTCTACTCCCGCCAGCAAGAACTCGGCGCTTTCTTCCTCGAAGGCACCGGCTGGGAACGCCCGCACTGGTACGAAGCCAACGCCGCGCTGCTCGAGTCGCTGCCCGAAGAATGGGCCGCACCGGAACGCGATAGCTGGTCGAACAAGTTCCACTCGCCGATCGCGGCAGTGGAAGCTTGGAAGACCCGCACCGCGGTGGCCATGTTCGACATGACCCCGCTCAAGCGCGTCGAGGTCACCGGACCGGGAGCCGGCGAAATGCTCCAGGGCTTGACCACCGCGAACATGCTGCGCGCCCCGGGCATGGTCAGCTACACCCTGCTGCTCGATGCCGCCGGCGGCATCACCAGCGATATCACCGTGGCCCGGCTCTCCGACGAGGTCTACCAGGCCGGCATCAACTCGAATGTCGATGTCGCCTACCTGAACCGCGAGGCCAAGAAGTTCAACGCCGCCAACCCGGGCAAGTGGGCCGCCGTCCGCGACATCACCGCCGGCACCTCCTGCATCGGCTTGTGGGGCCCGCTGGCTCCAGAAGTGATGGCCAAGGTCACCGACGATGACATGAGCAACGAGGGCCTGAAGTACTTCCGCACCAAGCAGATCTCCATCGCCGGCATCCCGGTCACCGCCATGCGCCTGTCCTATGTGGGCGAATTCGGCTGGGAGCTCTACGCATCGGCGGATGTCAGCGCCAAGGTCTGGGACGTGCTCTTCGAGGCCGGCCAGGAGCAGGGCATCATCGCCGGTGGCCGCGAGGCCTTCAACTCCATGCGACTGGAGAAGGGATTCCGCTCCTTCGGCACCGATATGACCAGCGAGCACGAGCCGGAACAGGCCGGCCTGGGCTTCGCGGTCAAGGCCGCCAAGACCGTGGACTTCGTGGGCAAGTCGGCCCTGGCCGAACGCGCCGCGGCAGCGACCAAGCGCCTGCGCTGCTTGACCGTTGATGACGGTGTTTCGGTGGTCATGGGCAAGGAGCCGGTCTACGTGGCCGGCAAGGCCGCCGGCTACGTTACCAGTGCCGCCTACGGCTACACGGTGCGCAAGCCGATCGCCTACGCATGGCTGCCTGTCTCGGTAGAGACCGGCGATTCGGTGGAAATCGAGTACTTCGGCAAGCCAATCGCCGCCACCGTGGTTGATGATCCGCTGTACGATCCGCAAATGGACCGCCTGCGCGGTTTGACGCTGGCCACCTCGGCCAGCTAGTCCAAGCCAGCCACCGAGGCCGGGCAGCTGTTCAATGTGGACAGCTGCCCGGCCTCCTTTTGCGTGCGCGCATCCCTATATATAGGTACAGGAATCGCACTGCGTCCAGAGGTTCGCCGTGCGCATTCCGTGTTGAAGTACTCAGGAGATTCCCGATGCCAGGTGCTGTCGTTTCCTTGCGGCAACTAGCTCCGAACTATGTGGGCATGTTCAGGAAATTAAAACCTTCCGCCGACTGCGGACTAACGCTACGGAGTATCGACACTACGGAACTGCGCGATCGATTCGCCCAGCTCCTGGAAGACGGCGTCAGCCGCGAAATAACCATCGAAGCATTGCAGTCCTTGAAGTTGCACTTTCCAGAAGGTCCGAACGCGCCGGGTCTGCTCATGGCAGGCCGCGCAGAATCAGGCCTCGGCGATCCACAGCAGGTTGCTCTCTCGACAGCATTCCTTGCAGAGGATCTGCTGAAGGCACTTGCCGATATCGGGTTCAGCACAGGATCATCCTAACCGCGGTCGCAGCGAGCCAGGCCGCCTCCGGTCTCGAAATCCAGCGCCAAACGCGAGAACAACCCGCGACCCAGTTGGACGCATAAACAGGTGTGCATACTCTGCACGGGAACACCTGAACGATCAACCAGCTGCCAGCCTAGGCAGGATCTTGCCAATGGCTGGAACGCAGAAAGCCGCCGCATCGTCGACACTCCTATCGATGATGCGGCGGCGGCACCGGTGCATCCAGCCGGCGGCAGATCCCAGTTCTTGTTCCCCGCCGACATGCACCGTGCCCGTGAATCGCTTCGCCATGGCAATTGCGGTTCCGCCATCCCGGCCCCCGCTGCACGCTGGCTTGCCTGCCGCGGATCCCGGAACGCCGGCCAGCCAGCTACCGGCGTCCGGCCATGTGCGCTCCCTTCGCCGGGTCCAGCTGCAAGCTGGCCTCCGCGGCCTGCGCAGCATGAAGTACCAGCAATGCCGTGGTGACCGTGCCGACCCCGCCGGGGACCGGGCTGAGGGCCCGCACCAGTGGGCGCACCGAGGCCGCATGGACGTCTCCCACCAGCTTGCCTTCGGCATTGACATTGGTTCCGACATCGATCACCACGGAAGTTTCCCCGGCCTCGCTGGCAGTGAGCAGGTTCGCCCTGCCCACGGCCATCACGATCACCGAGGCGGACTTGGTGATTCGTCCCAGATCGACGGTCTTGGAGTGGCAGATGCTCACCGTGGCATCACGCTGCAGCAACAGCTGGGCCAGCGGCTTGCCCACTACCGCGGAGCGCCCTACCACTGCGACATGCTGCCCGGACAGCGGAATCCGGTAGTGCTCTAGGATCTCGATGACCGAGCGCGCGGTAGCCGGGGCAAATGCCGGCTGGCCAACACTGAGCCGTCCCAGGCTCAACGGGTTCGCCCCGTCGATATCCTTGGCCGGATCGATCAGCGCCACCAGCGCCGCCGCATCCACCGCTGGTGGCAAGGGGGTCTGCAAGATGATGCCGTGCACCGAGGCATCTTCGTTCAATGCGCTGATCGCTTCGGCCAGCTGCTGGTGCGTTGCACCGGCCAAGTCCACCACCTGGCATTCCACCCCCAATTGCGCGGCGGCACGCTCGATGGAGCGCACATACCAGGCGGTGGCCTCGTTGCCGGTGGCCACCACGACCGCGACACGGGCGGTGACCCCCGCACCGGCCAGGCGCCCCACCAGTTCCGTGGTGCGCTGGCGGATCGCTTCGGCCACCGGCGCTCCGGACAGGTCCCGTGCCGTCATGCGGCCACCGCCGTCCGGGCGCTGGCACTGAGCTCTTCGGCGAGGGCGATTGCCTCGCTGGCCTGGCTGGCCACCTGCACCAGCCGGTCCCGCTGGGCGATATCGTTGATGGCGCCAATGTTCATTTCCAAGGTAGCCAACGCGGTGGCCAGGGCCGCCCGCGCGGCTTCGGCAGCGGCGGCCACGTCGCTGATAACCGAGCGGTTGCCAATGGGCAGCAGCCGCTGGGCCAGCTTGATCACCTCAATGGAGGCCTCGACGGTGGTCACCAGTGGCGCTGCCGCGGCGATGGTGGCGTCTTGGATCGCCGCACTGCGCAGCGACTTCTGCTCTGCGCTGTCCTTGGGCAGCTTGTAGGCCGCGCCCAAGGCGCCGAACAGCCGTTCGTCCTCCTCGGCGGCGCCGAGCCCTTGGCGCATCATCGCCTTGGCCTGCCGGGCAATCTGCTGTGCTTGCTCCCGGACTGCTTCATACCGCGGCCCGGAGGTGAATTCGGCAACCATCGAGACCAGGGCCGCGGCCTGCGCCGCATGCAATCCTGCGGCCGCGCCTCCTCCCGGCGTCGGGGCGCCAGAGGCAAGCCGCTGGAGATAGCTGATGACGGTTTCATTGGAGATCAATGGGGTTTCCCCTCGCTCGGGACGCGTGGCAGTTGATCCCTGCACCGTTCGGCGGGATTCCAGGGCGCGCAGGAGCACGGTCCGGCCCGCTGGAATCCCTTAATATCCGACTGGTATATCAGGTTATCTTGAAGCCTAGAGCACCTCCGGGACTCCGGTCAAGGATTTTTTGCGGCCGGCACCACCCCGGGGATCAGCCAGCCCGGGCACGCGTCTTCGGCTAGTCGATCCAGGTCTTGCCCATGTCGACGAGCAGCGTCTGGAAGGCATTTTCCGCAGGTGCGCGGACCCGGTCGCGCCGCTGGGCCAGCAGCACGCTGCGCGAAGCGGCCGCTTCGCCCAGGGAGAGGACCTTGACCCCTGGATGATGATTCACCACTGCGGACTTCGGGGCCAAGGCGATGCCCAGCCCCACTGAAACCATCGCCTGGGCTTCCTGGTAGTCATTGGCCTGGAAAGAGATCTTCGGGGAAAACCCCGCCGCATTGCAGGTGCGCTCCAGCAGCTCGGCAACCGGGTGCTCGTTGGCGCGGACGATCCATTGCTCATGGGCAGTGGCCGCCACATCCACCTCTTCGAGTTGCGCCAGCGGATGCTCGGCGCCGACCACGAGCACCGTGGGCTCGGTGAACAGGGTAGTCAGCTCGAAATCGTCGCGCTTGAGCCGCATCCATTCATATTCCCACAGCAGGCCCATCGAGATCTCGCCCCTGGCGAGCAGGCCAATGAGTTCGCGCAGACGGGTACTGCGCACATCAAGCTTGATGGACGGGTACATCTTGCGGAAGCGGCTGATGACCAGCGGAATGAACGAGCTGCCCAGCGTGGGGAACGTGCCCAGGCTCAGGCTTCCGCTCTTCAGGCCGGCCAGCTGGTCCAAATCGGCCATGGCCGCGTCCATTTGCTGCAGGATGGCGCGCGCATGGCCCGCCAGGACATGGCCCGCGTCGGTGGGCACCATGCCACGGGCGTGGCGCTGGAGCAACGGCTGGCCCACTTCTTCCTCGAGCTTGCGCAGCTGCTGCGAAACCCCCGACGGGGTATAGAACAGCTCGTCGGCGGCCGCGGTGACCGAACCCCCTTCGACCACGGAGAGCAATATCTGCAATCTCTTGGCATCAAGCACGGTTCCTCCTTGCAGTAGAACTTCACTATATTTCATCAAGCGCACATTTGCTGGATTCTTGCGGAAATTTCAATGAAATGCACGGCCCTGCCGCGAATCGATCAGCGGCTCGGCGCGCATTTTCTCCTAGTAACAAAGATGAATTAAGTGTTGCTTCAATTTATTGAACTAAGGGTAACTACTAATTAAGTGTCGACCGTCTCATTATCAATACAGGCATAAGTGCCCGGCGTCACATCTAACGCGGGCGCTACGTTATCGATAGATTGGGTCAATCCAATGAAACACTCGGTTAAGGCCACTTGGATGCGCGGGGGTACTAGCAAATGCTGGGTCTTCGAGCGAAGTGCGCTCGAAGTTCCCGGCTTCACCGCCGATGAGGTGCTGCTGCGCCTCTTCGGCTCTCCTGACCCGCGCCAAATCGACGGTGTCGGCGGCGGAACCTCGACGACAAGCAAGGCCGTCATCCTCAGCCCCAGCGAGGAACCCGGCGTAGATGTCGACTATACCTTCGCCCAAGTGGGCATCGAGCAAGCCGTGGTGGACTGGGGCAGCAACTGCGGAAACTGCTCGGCAGTCATCGCACCCTACGCGCTCAAGCACGGCTGGGTTGATGCCATTGACGGCCAGGTGACCGTGCACATCCGCAATACCAACACCGGGCAGCTGCTCGTCGAACGCATGAACCTTGACGGCACCCAGTCCGCCGAGTTCATTCCCGGGGTACCCTTCCCCGGCCAAGCAGTGGAGATCGGCTTCCTCGATCCGGCCGGCGGCACCACCGGCCAGCTCTTGCCGGCCGGCGAGCCGCTCAGCACGCTGCAGGTTGCGGGCAACGGCACGCAGCCGGGGTTCGAGGCAGAGGCCACGCTGATCGATGCCGGAGCGCCAGTAGTCATCATCAGCGCCGCCCAGGCCGGCCTGGATGCCGTGGACTTCTCCGACTGGCCGGCTCAGGCGCTGGCCGAGTCCGAAAAGCTGGAGAAGATCCGCCGGGCCGGGGCCGTGGCTATGGGCCTGTCCGACAGCGCCGAATCCGCGCAGCGGGCCATCCCGAAACTGGCCATCGCCCAGGCAGCGGATCAAGGCGACGAAGGCGATTTCAGGGTCATGATGCTCTCCATGGGAGCGCCGCACCCGGCCTTGGCCATCACAGGCAGCGTCGCGCTGACCATGGCCGCACGCCAGCCGGGAACGATCATCGCCAATCTGCTCTCCGCGGAACCCGGCGAAGTGCTGCGCATGCAGACTCCTGCGGGGCAGATCCAGACCTGGCAGCGCCAGATCGAGGGCAGGACCGCGGTCGGAACCACCCGAACTGCCCGCGAGCTGGCCGAGGCGCAACTTAGCTTCGACCCGGTCGCCCCGCCCGAAGTGCAGGCCACTGCCATGCTGGCCGGCGAACCAGCGCTCGCCCCTGCGTCCGCGCAGTTGCTCGACGATCCTCCGCCGCACAAGCGCCGCACGGTCTTCGCCTCGGTGGCGGCATTCGCCGCCCTGGGGCTCGGAGCCACCCTGCTCGGCGGCGGTCTGCTCAACCCGCCGGCCACCACCGCCGATGGCGACTATGCTGGCGAGACCCTGGAAATGGTCATCCCGCTGGCCGAGGGTGGGGGCACCGATACCTGGGCCCGCTTCGTCGGCCAGGAACTGGTGCACGACATTCCCGGGGAACCAGGATTCGCCCCGATCAACGAAGCCGGCGGCGAAGGCATTACCGGCAGCAACCGCTTCGCCAGCTCGGCCGCCGATGATGGGACCGAACTGCTGGTGAGCACCGCAACCACCGTGGTGCCGTGGGTGCTGGACCGCGATGTGGTGCGCTATTCCTTCGACAAGCTGGAACCGGTGCTGGTCAACGGCACCGGCGGGGTGATCTACGCCCGCGCCGCGGCCGGCGTAGACGGAGTCAAGGACCTGGTGGACCGGAAGAAGCCGCTGGTCTTCGGCGGCATCACCGCCACCGGCCTTGACCTAACCACGTTGGTCGCCTTCGACCTGCTCGAAGCCGACATCTCGGCGACCTTCGGTTTCGAGGGGCGCGGTCCGGTGAACCTGGCCCTGCAGCGCGGCGAGGTGGACATCGACTACTCGACCACCTCCTCCTACCACTCGGCGGTGGAACCTCTGGCCGAGGAAGGCTCCGCCACCGTGCTGATGTCCTTCGGGCAGCTCGACGAGAACGGGGAGGTCGTGCGGGATCCGAACTTCCCCGACGCGCCAACCGTCGTCGAGGTATACGAGGAGCTCTACGGCAAGGCGCCGAGCGGGCCGAAGCTGGAGGCATACAAGACCCTTCTGGGCCTGACCTATACCTACCAGAAGGGCCTGTGGGCACCGAAGGACGCACCCGAGGAAGCTGTCGAGCTGCTGCGCGAGTCCGCGCACCAGCTGTCCGAAGACAAGGAATTCAACGACAAGGCCGAGGATGTTCTCGGCGGCTACCCGATCGTCGCAGACGAGAACCTCTCCCAGCGCGTCAAGGACGCGTACACCGTCACCGAGGAGACCAAGGGCTACGTGACCGCGTTGCTCAAGGACTCCTACGGAATTGAAATCGACTAAGGAGGCAAGCAATGCTGGAATCCGCAATGGCCGCATTGGCTTCGCTGGCCGACCCGAGCATGCTGCTCATGCTGCTCATCGGCGTCATCTCGGGACTGGTCATGGGCCTGATCCCCGGCCTGGGCGGCACCGCCGCCGTGGCCATCCTGCTGCCCATCACCTTCGGCATGGACCCGGCCTCGGCGCTGGCCCTGCTGATCGGCGCGCTGGCGGTGGTGCACACCTCGGATACGGTGTCGGCGATCCTGCTCGGCGCCCCGGGCTCCGCCTCGGCCTCGGTGACGATGCTCGATGGCTACGCCATGGCCCGCAAGGGGCAAGCCAAGCGCGCCCTGTCCCTGGCCTTCCTCTCCTCGATGGCCGGCGGGCTGATCGGCGCGGTCGGCCTGACCCTGGCTATCCCGCTGGCCCGCCCGCTGGTCCTGTCCTTCGCCAGCCCTGAGCTGTTCATGCTCACGGTGCTCGGCGTCGCCTTGGCCGCGGTGCTCTCCCGGGGCAACGTGATCAAGGGGCTGACCGCCGGCCTGGCCGGCCTGCTGGTCGGCATGATCGGCACCGCGCCGACCACCGCTGAAGAGCGCTTCACCTTCGGCTCGCTGTTCCTCGGCGACGGGCTGTCGCTGGTGGCAGTGGCGCTGGGCGTCTTCGGCCTGGCCGAGATCGCCTCGCGAGCCAGCCAGCGCCGCGGCGACAAGCAGAGCGTAAAGGTCTCCGGCGGCTGGGGCTCGGGCATCCGCGAGTGGCTGGGGCACTGGTCCCAGGTGCTCCGCGGCGGGCTGATTGGCATCTGGGCCGGCGTGCTGCCGGGCGTGGGCGCCACTGCAGGAACCTGGCTGGCCTACGGCCAGGCGGTGGCTACCGCCAAGGACAAGCGCAAGTTCGGCAAGGGCGACCCGCGTGGCATCGTCGGGCCGGAAAGCGCCAACAACTCGGTGGAAGCCGGCGATCTGATCCCCACCTTCCTGTTCGGCATCCCGGGAGGCGTGCCTTCGGCCATGCTGCTGGGCATGTTGCTGACCTACGGCATCCAGCCGGGCCCGAGCATCATCAACGAGCACCTGGACCTGATGTACATGATCATCTGGGCCTTCGCCATCGCCTCGGTGCTTGGTGCCCTGTTCTGCTTCCTGACCGTGCGTCCGCTCTCCTCGCTGACCAAGGTTCCCTTCGCGGTCCTGGCCGCCGGCCTGGTGGTCATCATGCTCCTGGGTTCCTTCCAGGACGGCGGTCAGCTGGGCGATCTATGGGTCATGGTGCTGCTGGGCGTGGCCGGCTGGGTGCTGAAGTCCACAGGATTCCCGCGTGCTCCTTTCCTCATCGGCTTCGTGCTGGCGATACCGATGGAGCGCTACTACTTCCTGACCGACAGCCTGTACGAGGGCTTCGAGTGGATGCTGCGCCCGGGAACCATGGTGTTCATCGCCGTGCTCGTGCTGCCGATCCTCTGGAACGTCTTCAAGTGGGTCCGTTCCCGCCGCAAGCTCGGCGCCGACGACGATCCGAAGTCGGACAGCGCTCCGGATGCCGAAGCACCGCTGAAGAACTCGGTGTGGTCTCTGGCCGCGGCCGCAGTGCTGCTGCTGGTCTTCGCCGGATCGTTGCTGCTCTCCTCCAGCTACTCCCCGGATGCGAAACTTGTTCCGCAGCTGGTCGGCTGGGTCGGAATTATCATGTCCGGAATCCTCCTGGCGCTGGAACTGCGCACCCGCAAGACGGCGATGGCCGCGGACCGGCAGGTCAACGTATCGGCCGCAGCCTATCTCACCGCACCTGCCGAAGCCGTCCCCGTAGCTGCAGGGCATGCACCATCCGGCACTGCCCAGGCAACGGCTGCGATCCAGCAGCCGGACACCAATCCGGGCACCGGATATCCGGCTGGAACCAGCACAGCGGGCACTGGCCGCAACTCGGCTTGGGGTCCCAAGTGGACCAGCGATGCGTCTTTCGCCTTGCGGACTTTCAGCTGGATGGCTGGGTTCCTTGTGCTCACCTCGCTGGTGGGATACCTGGCAGCCATCTCGGTCTTCGTTCCGGCCTTCCTGCTCATCGTGGCCCGAGCAAAGCTGAAGACCACGATGATCTACACGGTGGTGTTCTTCATCCTGATGCTGGCCCTGCCGTCATTGCTTCCCATCGACCTGCCACAGGGCCTGCTGGCCAACTGGCTCTGATTCCGAGATCCATTAGGAGAACACCATGGCAATCATCGCCTGCTACAGCGACACCCCCGCGGGCCGCTTGGCCATACGGCGCGGGCTGGCCGAGGCCCACAAGGCACAGGACCGGTTGCTGATCGCGAACCTGGACAAGGAGCCGATCACCGAGCAGCATCTGGGCATCGACCTCGATGCCCTGCTGGATCTCGGGGTTCCACTGCAGATCCTGCCGCAGGACGGCCCGGTCCACGACGCTGCCGATTTCGTCCTCCAGGCAGAGCAGGAGCATTCCGCCGCATTGATCGTCCTCGGGCTGCGCAAGCGCTCGCGCGTAGGCAAGCTGCTCATGGGCAGCATCGCCCAACGCATCCTGATCGAGGCCGACTGCCCGGTGCTTGCAGTGAAGGCGAAAGACTAGTCCTTCGCTTCGCCAACAGAATCAACCAACGCAATCCCCGCCCGCATTTTCAACAGATGCAGGCGGGGATTGTGTTTGCGGTCCACCATCCATGGGCGGTGCCCTATCTCACGAATAGTTTCACAAGACGCTTGTACAAGTTAATTGTATTCTGCACCTATGGAATTTGAGCAAGAGTCGTCAGACCTTCCAGAGCAGATGTATGAAGCGTTGTCGCCGCTGCTGAGCCTGATACGCACAGCCCGGTCCATTTCCCCGGGCAAGCTGGGCATTTTGCACACCCTGGCCACCGAAGGCCGGGCAAGTGCCGCCCGGATGCGGCACGCCATCGGGGTCAGCCAGCAAGCCATCTCGCTGACCACCAAGGAGTTGGAAGGCCTCGGGCTGATTGAGCGGCACCGGGATGAAGCCGACCGGCGCAAGCTCTGGTTCAAGCTCACCGATGCTGGCCGGCAAAAGCTGGAGCATGAAATCCAGCTGGGCCAGAGGGCGTTGATGCAAGCCATCGGCGAGAACCTGAGCGATGAAGAGATTTCCCTGATCCGTGCCGCCTTGCCTGCACTGAAGAAGATCAACACGGCGGTCCGCCCATGAATCGCACCGCAACCGCCCGAAATCCGCTGGTGCCGACGCTGGTCTTTGCCGCGCTCGCCACTGCCATCGTCTCCTCGCTGGGCATGCTGCTGGTCCCCTCGATTTCCCAGCGCTTCGACGTCGACGTTGCCACCGCCCAGTGGATGCTCACCGTGAATCTCCTGGCCGGCGCCGTGGCAACACCCATCATGGGACGACTCAGCGATGGACCGCATAAGAAGCGGCTGCTGCTCGCTTCGCTTGCAACCATGTTCGTCGGCTCGGTCATGGCGGCGGCCGCGCCAACCTTCGGGGTATTTCTTGCCGGACGCGTGCTCCAGGGCCTGTCCTACGGCATTGTCCCTGTCACCATCGCCATTGCCCGGCGCTACGTGCCTCCCGAGCACGCGCAGAACACCATCTCTACCCTGTCGGTGACCGTTGCCTCCGGAATCGGCATCGGCTATCCGCTGACCGGCATCATCGCCGGCATTTTCGACTACTCCTTCGCCTTCTGGTTTGGTGCGGTATTCGTGCTGGCCACCATCTTCGTTGTATGGAAAGTCGTCCCCTCGGGCCCCGATGGCCGCGCAGAGCAGCACCCCTTCGACTTCGCCGGCTCCTGCTTGCTGGCGGTGGGGCTCGGTTCCCTGCTGCTGACCATATCCGAGGGACCCAAATGGGGTTGGGTCTCTGGGACCACCCTCGCACTGGCCGCTTTTTCAATCATCGTGCTTGCCCTTTGGGTACGGGTGGAAATCCGCCTGGACCACCCTTTGATCAACCTTCGCACACTGAAGCAGGGCGAAGTCCTCCTGGCCAATATCTCGGCCATCGCCCTGGGCGCGGCACTGTATATCGCCATGTCCGTCTCGTCACTGGTAGCCCAAGCGGATACCGCAACAGGATACGGGCTGAGCCTCCCGGTCTTCTGGGCAGGATTTGTGATCTTCCCGCTCTCGGTAGGCAGCTTGGCCGCCAACCGCACGGTTCGGGTATTGGCAAAGCGCGTTGGCATGCAGGTCATGCTTCCCATTGGGGCGATCATCATGGCAGCTGCTGGAACCATGCTCTGGCTGCTCCATGCGGAGCTCTGGGAGATCTTGCTGAGCATGTTGGTCTTCGGCATCGGCATGGGCGCAAGCTACGCGGCGATGCCGGCATTGATTGCCCGCAGCGTGGCGACCCAGGAACTGGGCAGCTCCGTAAGCTTCAACCAGGTGCTGCGTACCGTGGGCTCTTCCTTCGGCACGGCGATTTCCGCGGCAATCATCGCCACCCACCCGGGACTCAACGGCGAGGCCAGTCCCGAAAGCATCAACATGACTTTCCTGCTCGGTGCCCTGCTGTGCATCGGACTCGGCGTGGCACTGCTGGCCGATTCCGCACGGCGCCAGGAAAAGTGGAAAAGATAGTCGCCGATCCTGGACGCAGAAAACGCCCCGATACCGCAATGGCATCGAGACGTTTCTGGATTCGGGAGTGCCTAAAGTTCTACGATCTCGAATTCCAGCAGTTCAGTGCTGGTGGCCACCGGCTTCTTGGCATCGTTGCCGGCATGCGCCGCATCCGCGCGCTGCGCGCGCCAGTTCTCGAAGTCCTCGCGGGTGGCCCACTGGGTGTACACGAAGTACTTGTCTCCACCGTTGACCGGACGCAGCAGCTTGAACCCCTCGAAGCCCGGCGAAGAATCTACCGAATGCTTGCGAGCGGCGAAACGCTTCTCCAGTTCCGGTCCGGCTTCGCCGGGAACCGATAGGGCATTGATGACGACAATCGACATGTTCAACCTTTCGTGACCGGGTTTCGACGATAGGGAAACCCTCTGCTTCCACCCTACGCCTGCGCATTCTTCACCGCAGGCCGGCGTGACGAACTTGGTCCGGCTAGTCGGCATGCTCCATGGGCCAGCAAAGTTCAAAGCGTTCCAGGACCAGCTCTCCGCCGGGTTGGAGCGTGTCTTCAGGTTTCCAATCGACACCAATTGATTTTTGCGTACGGCGCCAGAATTTCTCATGTTCTGCGCGCCAGTATTCCAACGAGAGATCACCTTCGCCCTCAGCTGCGGCAAACTGGGCATCCACGTCGAAGAACGATGCGCGCTGGACGGACAGCACGCGCAAGATTGCTCGCGGCTGACCGTCGCCGTCGCAAACGATGCAGTGGTCTTCAGGCTGCGGGACGCGTTCGTTGTAGTAGGCGTAGTCGCTAGCCAGAGATGAAGTCGCCCGCTTGGTTCCGTGCAGCATTTCGTGCAGCAGCTCATCGGCAAGCGCAGGATTATCCCCGAACGATTCGGCTACATGATGTGGCGCATCAGCCAGCGGAATCCCCTTGCTCCCCAGATACTCGGACCACATCTTCTGGGCAGCTTCAGCATTGACAGGAGGCAAGTCAGGAACGGAATTTTCTGTCATGCTTTGATCCTAACCGCGGACAGCATCCAGCGTGACGATGAACTGGCCGTCGCCAATCCCGCCGTTGGCTAACCACCGCGTTGCGGCAGGCCGGACCGCTGGCGTCATTTGCCATCCTCGAAACTGCGTTTCAAGGTTTCCGGCCGACGCAGATCCCCGAGGGTTGAGAGCACATCCAGCCGCGGTGCCCGGTGCTGCTTACTCTTGCTGCCGGGGCAAGTGAAACCAGCTGGCGGGGCAACTCCGATACGCTTGGCGTTCTTCAACTGGCGACGCCATTGGACATAGGTCTTGATGCCGAAGGCCAGCAACACTGCCAAGACCACGAGGCCGAGGACTACCGAAGCTTGAACAACCTCGCCCAAGGACAGGTCCTCGACTTCCTGGGTCAGCACCGATGCAACAGTAATCGTGTCCATACCCAATTCCTGTATCTAGAGTTGCGTCTGCTTCATCCCCACGTGGCTGCCAGTCTATGGGCTGCGTTGTTGGAATGGGCCAGGACACGGCAATCGATATGCGTTTGTTACGGATTTCCCACACGCCCGGCAAGCACGCGATGAATACGTGCCAAACACCGGTGTTGCGTCGCGCCTGATCGACTAGGAATTCCCCGCAAAAAAGGCTTCGGCATCCTGCCCTTTTGCAGGATGCCGAAGCCTTTTCCCGGTGCCTAGTGCTCGCGGCGGATCAGCTGGCCGGATGGGGTCTGGAAGTCCACATCATTGCCGGCGATGATCGCGCGGCGTACCACGCCGTGCAGGGTCTTGCCCTGGTACGGGGAAATCGGGTTCTTGTGGTGCAGCTTCTCCACGTCCACCGCGAAGGTGTCTTCCGGAGCGAAGATCGCGAAGTCCGCATCCTTGCCCTCCTCGATGCTGCCCTTGGCGCCCAGGCCAGCCAACTTGGACGGGTTGACGCCCATCCACTGCACAACCTGTTCCAGCTTCAGTCCGCGCTGCTTTGCTTCGCTCCAGATCAGTGGCAGGCCCAGCTGCAACGACGCCACGCCGCCCCAAGCCACGCCGAAGTCGCCGTTCTCCACGTCCTTCAGATCGATAGTCGATGGCGAGTGGTCCGAAACGATGCAGTCGATAACGCCTTCCTCCAGGCCCTTCCAGAGCAGCTCGCGGTTGTCATTCTCGCGGATCGGCGGGCAGCACTTGAAGGCGGTGGCCCCGTCGGGGATGTCCTCCGACAGCAAGGTCAGGTAGTGCGGGCAGGTTTCCACGGTGAGCTTCACGCCCTCGGCTTTCGCCTGGCGGATCATTTCCAGCGCATCCGAGCTGGACAGGTGCAGCACGTGGGCGCGCACCCCGGTCGTGCGGGCACGTTCGATCACCTGGGCGATGGCGGTGTTCTCGGCATCGCGCGGGCGCGAATCCAGGAATCCGGCGTACTTGCCGCCTACCGGCTGCGGGGAGTTGTCGATGATCTCGGCGTCCTCGGCGTGCACGATCATCAGCGAGTCGAAGGAGGCCAGTTCGGCCATGTCCTCTTCCATCTCGTCAACGCTCAGGGACGGGAACTCGTCCACTCCCGAGTGCAGCAGGAAGCACTTGAAGCCGAAGACCCCTGCTTCGTGCAGCTCGCGCAGGTCCTTCTTGTTGCCCGGGATGGCGCCGCCCCAGAAGCCGACATTCACGTAGGCGTTCTTGCCAGCGGCCTCGCGCTTGATCTCCAGCGCTTCGAGGTTCACCGTGGGCGGGATGGAATTCAGCGGCATATCCACAATGGTGGTCACGCCACCGGCGGCCGCGGCCTTGGTGGCCGATTCGAAGCCTTCCCATTCGGTGCGCCCTGGCTCGTTCACGTGCACATGGGTATCAACGAGCCCGGGCAGCAGCACCTCGTCGGCGGCCACCTCGATCACGCGGGTACCGGACAGACCGGTGCCGTAGGGCTCAACGGAGATAATTTTCCCATCGCGCACGCCGATTTCGCGCGGCGCGATGTCCTGCCCGGCCAGCACTTGCTGCCCGCGCAGCACCAGGTCATAGGTGGTTCCGGTGGTGTCTGGGGTCGATGCGCGTCCGACAGCTTCCTTGATGCTCATGAGGCGTTCCTACTCGTTGATAGCTCAGGTTGATTGGTGCTCGGCAGCTCTATGCCAAGTCTAGATTGTTGTGGCGCGGGGCACACCCGAAATGGTGAACCGGTGCCCCGCGCCCAACGTTGCGGGGTGCAGGTCAGCGACGACTTCCCTTTCAGGCACCCACTGCGGCCGAGGCTGCCAGCGGCACCAACGCGGTTGGCGCATCGGCGGCATCCAGGGCCAGGCCTTCGAATTCATTGACAGCATCCAGCTGCGCGCCCATGGCGATGTTGGTGACCTTTTCCAGGATCACTTCCACCACGACCGGTACCTGGTGCTCTTCGGCCAGCGCATTGGCCTGCGCGAATCCGCCTGCCAGCTGGCTCGGGTCCTCGATGCGCACTGCCTTGCAGCCCAGGCCTTCGGCGACCTTCACATGGTCCACGCCGTAGCCGTTGGTTTCCGGGGAGTTGATGTTGTCGAAGCCCAGCGACACGTGGTAATCCATTTCGAAGGCCCGCTGGGACTGGCGGATCAGGCCCAGGTAGGAGTTGTTGACCACCACATGCACGTACGGCAGCTTGAACTGCGCACCGACTGCCAGCTCCTCGATCATGAACTGGAAGTCGTAGTCGCCGGAGAGGGCCACGACCTTCTCGCCCGGCTTGCCGCGCACCACGCCCAGGGCCGCCGGTCCGGTCCAGCCCAGCGGGCCGGCCTGGCCGGCATTGATCCACTTGCGCGGGCCGTAGACGTGCAGCATCTGCGCGCCGGCGATCTGACTCAGGCCGATGGTGGACACGTAGGTGGTGTCCTGGCCGAAGGCGGCGTTCATTTCCTGGTAGACGCGCTGCGGCTTGATCGGGATGTTCTCGAAGTTGGTCTTGCGGTGGCCGGTGGACTTGCGGGTGGTGGCCTCATCGGCCCAGGCCGAGTAGTCCGGCAGGGTGCCGGCGGCCTTGCGCTCGCGCACCACTTCCAGGATGGCGTCGATGGCGGCACCGGCATCCGAGGTGATCCCCAGGTCCGGGGAGAAGACGCGGCCGATTTGCGTGGGCTCGATGTCCACGTGGATGAACTTGCGTCCTGCCCGGTAGGTGTCCAGATCTCCGGTGTGGCGGTTGGCCCAGCGGTTGCCCAGGCCCAGCACCACGTCGGATTCTAGGAAGGTGGCGTTGCCGTACTTGGTGTGGGTCTGGATGCCCACCATGCCCGACTGCAGTCGGTGGTCATCAGGGATGGCGCCCCAGCCCATCAGGGTCGGCGAGACCGGGATGTTCAGCTCTTCGGCCAGCTCGACCAGCTTGTCGCTCGCGTTGGCGTTGATCACTCCGCCGCCGGCGATGATGATCGGCTTCTTGCCGCCGAGCAGCAAATCCACCATCTTCTCGGCCTGGCCGCGGGTGGCTTGCGGCTTGGATGGCGCCAAGGGCTCGTAGGCGTCGATGTCGAAGTCGATCTCGGCCATCTGCACGTTGATCGGCAGGTCGATCAGCGCCGGACCGGGACGGCCCGAGCGCATGATCTGGAAGGCCTTGGCGAAGGTGCCCGGCACCAGGCCCGGCTCCAAGATGGTGGAGGCGTACTTGGTGACCGGCTTGGCGATGGACTCTATGTCCACTGCCTGGAAGTCCTCCTTGTGCAGCACGCTGGTGGGCGCCTGTCCGGTGATGCACAGCATCGGGATCGAATCGGCGATCGCGGCGTACAGGCCGGTGATCATGTCGGTGCCGGCCGGGCCGGAGGTGCCCAGGCACAGCCCGATCTTGCCGGTGGCCCGCGAGTAGCCGTCGGCCGCGTGGCTGGCGCCCTCGACGTGGCGGTGCAGGGTGTGGCGGATGCCGCCGTGGGCCTTCATGGCCGAGTACAGCGGGTTGATGGCGGCGCCGGGCAGGCCGAAGGCCTCGGTGGCGCCCTCCTTCTGCAGGATCTGTACGATGGCATCTACCGCGCGCATCTTTGGCATTTCAGTCACGTCCTTAGGAGCACCGGCAAGGGTGCAGGTGGGTTGCTTGGAAGAAAGCTTGGAAGACAGATAAGGAAACCTGCGGCGGGGCGGAAAGGTGCATGAGTCACCACAACGCCGTTTCCTTGAGCATCGGATGCCGGCAATGAACTGGAACAAAGCCCATTGCGCGGCGGACCTGGCCTGGGCTGGCAGCTTGCCGTGTCATCAAGCGGCCTGCATCAGCCGGGCCCGCAATTGCGCGGCCGGCATCCGAGGAAGCGGAGATACCTTGGCCTCCCCGCCGCAGGAAGTCAGTGTGCCCTGGGGTGGTATTCCCTAGGCAGGAACCGGGGCCTCGACCTTGCCGGCCAGGCGCTGCACTCCGCGGAACAGCCCGGAGTGGTCCAGTGCACCGTCGCCGCTTGCGACGGTGGAGGTGACCAGCTGGGCCACCAGTGCACCCAGCGGAAGCACTACGCCGGCTTCGCGGGCGGCGGAGGTCACGATGCCCATGTCCTTGTTGTGCAGGGCCAGGCGGAAGCCCGGGGTGAATTCGCGGTCCAGGATCTTCTGGGCCTTCTGGTCGAGCACCTTGGAGCCGGCCAGGCCTCCGCCGAGCACCTTGACGGCGGCGTCGGTGTCCACGCCGTAGGCTTCGAGGAACAGCACCGCTTCGCTCAGCGCCTGGATGTTGGCGGCGACGATCAGCTGGTTGGCCGCCTTGACGGTCTGGCCCGAGCCCGAGGGGCCCACCAGCACGATGGTCTTGCCCACTGCTTCCAGTACCGGCTTGGCGGCGTCGAAGTCCGCCTGCTCGCCGCCGACCATGATGGACAGCACGCCCTCGATGGCTCCTGCTTCGCCGCCGGAGACCGGGGCATCCAGCGGGCGCAGGCCTGCTTCGCGGGCGGCGTCCGAGAGCTGCACTGCGACATCCGGGCGGATCGAGGAGTTGTCGATCCACAGGGCGCCGGGCTTCGCGTTGGCGAAGACGCCTTCGGCGCCGAGGGTGACGTCCTGGACATCCGGGGAGTCCGGGACCATGGTGATGATGACGTCGGCGTCGGCCACTGCTTGCGCGATCGATGCGGCCTTGGTGCCGCCAGCGGCGGCCAGCTCATTGCCGGCCTTGTCACTGCGGTTGTAGCCGGTGACGTTGTAGCCGGCGTTGACGAGGTTCTTTGCCATCGGCAAGCCCATGATTCCCAGTCCGATGAAGGCGATGTTCTGCGACATGTGATTCTCCAAAAAGTCTTGTGCGAAAGGTGTTCTCTAGGCGGTTGCGCTGCTGCTGGCGGTCTGCAGCCAGTCGAAGGCGGTGGCGGCGTCCTGCTTGTATTCCAAGGCGACATTGCCGGCGTAGCCCAGCTCGCGCGAGCGGGCGATCCAGTCCAGCAGCGGCAGGTTTCCGGTGCCCGGAGCTCCGCGGCCTGGCGCGTCGGCGATCTGGATGTGGCCGAAGTCCTTGGCATGCGCTTCGATGACGGCTGGCACATCATCGCCGTTGACCGAAAGATGGTAGAAGTCGGCCAGCAGCGCGATGCTGCTTTCGCCCTGCGCCTTGACGGCGTCGACGACAGCGAGCGCCTGGGCCGCGGTCTTCAGCGGGTAGGCCTCGGTGCCGGAGACCGGCTCGATCAGCACGGTGCCGCCCACTTTGGCCACGCCCTGGGCCGCGGCCACCAGGTTTTCCAAGGCCAGCGCATCCTGGGCCGCCGGGTCGGCACCCTCGATGCGGTTGCCGTACAGGGCGTTGAAGGCCTTGCAGCCGGTGGCTTCGGCGATGGCCACTACGGCATCAATGTTGTCCTTGAATTCGGCTTCGCGTCCCAGCCAGGAAACCAGGCCGCGGTCGCCTGCCGGCATGTCGCCGGCGAAGAAGTTCAGGCCGTCCAGCTGGACGCCGGCGTTGGCCAGCGAAGCGACGAATTCGTCGACCTGCTTATCGGAAGGCGCTGCTTCGTTGAATGGCCACCAGAATTCGACGCTGTCGAAACCTGCCTGCTTGGCGGCATCCGCGCGCTGCAGCAGTGGCAACTCGGTGAGGAGGATCGAGCAGTTCAGAGTGTAGGACACTGGATTTCCCTTCAAGAACACCTTCCATGAATTCCGCTTTATGGAAGTTAGCTTTTGCTTTATGAAAACTCTAGAACGAGACGCCGATCACTGTCAAGAAGGTTTCCCGGCAATTTGCCGACTCTCCCGAAGGCTGCCTAAATACCTGTCTTCATGGGGTTAGTGTGGACGACAGAGCTAAGCATGCAGGCAAAGAACTGTTCACCTGCAGTTTCCCGGAATGGAATAGAAAGCTCCAGAATGCGAGAGAAATACCGCTTTGCGAAATTATCATTTTCTATTGCGGTAATGTGATCCAGCGCATACAGTGGTGGGTACTCACCTGGCACATATCTCGGAGTGACTTCCTAGCTCAGGAGCAGCCATGCTTTATCCATCGTGCTTCGCGCACACCGCACTGCGGCTCGCCGCAGCGCCGCGCCCGGCCATGCCGCTTCTCGGCTCGCCGGCCGAGTTCTACGTTAATTTCGGACAGCCGATCTACCCGTAAGCGGGCCCGCCTCGCTGCCCTGCGTCCCCGCACGGCAGGCACGGGCCGTTGCACCCAACGCGCCGCTTCCCCAGATCTGTCATTTTCCCTGCAGCAGTACGCCCTAATGCGCCCTGCCCGGATACATGACCCTTTGACAAGGATGTCCATCATGTCGCAAAAGACTCCTGAAATGGTGCCCGTGGACGCACCGCAGGAAAACCCGCCCGCCATCGACCGGGCCAATCCCTTCGAGCTGAGCGCTTCGCTGTACAACCAGGACCTGGCACCAACCACCCGCAAGGGACGCACCTGGAACTCCTACAGCATCTTCACCCTGTGGGCCAACGACGTGCACTCGCTGGGCAACTACACCTTCGCCATCGGGCTCTTCGCATTGGGCATGAGCGGCTGGCAGATCCTCGGCGCGCTGGGCATCGGAGCGGTTCTGCTCTTCGCGCTGCTGAACTTCTCCGGGTTCATGGGCGAGAAGACCGGCGTCCCCTTCCCGGTGATGAGCCGCATCGCCTTCGGCATCACCGGAGCCCAGGTCCCGGCGCTGCTGCGCGGTGCCGTGGCCATCGCCTGGTTCGGCATCCAGACCTACCTCGCCGCCCAGGTCCTCTCGGTCATGGTGATCGCGGTGGCACCGGGCTCCGCGGCACTGGAGCAAACCAGCTTCCTCGGACTCAATGCGCTCGGTTGGATCTGCTTCGTGGTGCTCTGGGCCGTGCAGCTGGTCATCGTCAGCTACGGCATGGAAATGATCCGCAAGTACGAGGCCTTCGCCGGCCCGGTCATCCTGGTCACCTTCCTGGGCCTGGCCATCTGGATGCTGCTTGAATCCGGTTTCAACGTCTCGATGAGCACCGGCGAGCCGAAGTCCGGCATCGAGATGTGGACCTCGATGTTCGGCGCGGCAGCCCTGTGGGTTTCGATCTACGGCACCTTCGTGCTGAACTTCTGCGACTTCACCCGCGGCGCATCCTCCAAGAAGGCCATCGTCAAGGGCAATTTCTTCGGCATTCCGCTGAACATGCTGTTCTTCGGCGCCATCGTGGTGGTGCTCACCGGCACGCAGTTCTCCATCAACGGCCAGGTCATCACCTCGCCATCGGATATCGTCGGGGCCATCCCGAACACCGTGCTGCTGCTGCTGGCCTCCGCCGCCCTGCTGGTGCTGACCATCGCGGTGAACCTGATGGCCAACTTCGTGGCACCGACCTACGCGCTGACCAACCTGTTCCCGAAGAAGCTGAACTTCCGCGCCGCCGCATTGATCTCCGGAGTCATCGGCCTGGTCATCCTGCCCTGGAACCTGTACAACTCCCCCGAGATCATCAACTACTTCCTCGGCGGCCTGGGCGCGCTGCTCGGCCCGCTGTTCGGCATCATCATGGCCGACTACTGGCTGATCCGCAAAGCCCGGATCAACGTCATGGACCTGTACCGCTCGGATGCCGATGGCGCCTACTACTTCACCCGCGGCGTGAACTACCGGGCCGTCGGAGCACTGGTGATCAGCTCGGTCATCGCACTGGTGCTGGCCTTCGTTCCCGCCCTGCACGTTGTTGGCCCGTTCGCCTGGTTCCTGGGTTCGGGCGCCGGCGCCCTGGCCTACCTGGCCCTGGCCAAGCGCCAGCACGATTTGGCAGACATCGATGGCGAGCCGATCGCCGTGGCACCAACCCACTAGGACTACTCATGCGCATTCTGATCCTGAACGTCAATACCACGCAATCCATGACCCGCGCCATCGGGGATTCCGCCCGGCAGGTCGCCTCGCCAGGCACGGAAATCGTCGAACTGACCCCGGACTTCGGGGCCGATTCCTGCGAAGGCAATTTCGAAAGCTATCTGGCCGCCATCGCCGTAATGGACAAGGTCATCCGCTACACCGAGCCTTTCGACGCGGTCATCCAGGCGGGCTACGGGGAGCACGGCCGCGAGGGCCTGCAGGAGCTGCTGGATGTCCCGGTTGTGGACATCACCGAAGCCGCTGCCTCCACCGCCCAGTTCCTGGGCCACAAGTATTCGGTGGTCACCACGCTGGACCGCACGGTGCCGCTGATCGAGGACCGGCTGAAGCTGGCCGGCCTGACCGACCGGCTGGCCTCGGTGCGTGCCAGCGGGCTGGGCGTGCTGGAATTGGAATCCGATCCGCAGCGTGCGGTGGCGGCGATTGTCGAGCAGTCCCGCCAAGCGGTGGAGCAGGACAAGGCCGAGGTGATCTGCCTGGGCTGCGGTGGCATGGCCGAGCTGGAGGAACAGGTGCGCCTGGCCACCGGCGTGCCGATTGTCGATGGCGTGCGTGCAGGGGTCACCATCGCGGAATCGCTGGTCCGGATGGGGCTGAGCACCTCGAAGGTACGCACCTACGCCCCTCCGCGGCCCAAGTCCGTGACCGGCTTTCCGATGGTCCCGGCGGCTGCCGGTTCGGCGGGCTTCTGAATGCCAAGTTAAATGGCAGGCCCAGCCCAGAGAGTTCACAGCCAGCCGTTCTAGAGTAATAAGTACCTCATGAAGGTGCGAGTGATGACAAAAGGAAACCCCGGCGCTACGGCGTCGGGGTTTCCTTGATTCCATGGCTATTCCATAACCCCGGGCAGCTCGCGGCCACGAAGTAGCCTCTGCATCTTGCAAGCTGGAGACGCGCCTGCCCGCACCGCAAAAGTCATCCAGCCGTCACGCTCCAACGCCGTTCCGACATGTTCTGGACAGCAAGTTGCCCCGGCACTTCCGTACCGGGGCAACCTGCTGCCGGCCAAGGGCCAGGAGAATTCAGGAACCTTCGGCGCAGCCATGTTCTGCGCGAAGAACTCGGACAATTCTTCACGGGCAGACAGGGGCAGCAACCTGGACTACATACATGACCGGGCAGACGACCACTTGGGCACCGGCACGGGCGATTCCGCGCTCGATGAGGATGTCCTGCTGCCATGCTTCCTATTCGTGTTTTTGCTAGCGGACCTCGCGGTGAATCGACTTGTAGCTCAGGTACGCAGAAAGCCCCTCGGGACCGTATTCGGCGCCTAAGCCCGAGTCGTGCCGGCCGCCAAATGGCGCCGCGTGATTCGATGCGAAGAAGTTGATGCCCACGCTGCCCGAATCGATTTGGTCAGCGACCTGCACCGCATGCTGCTCATCGGCGCTGAAGACCAAGCCGCCCAAGCCGAATTCGGTGTTGTTCGCCAGGGCGATGCCTTCGGCTTCGTCCTGGTACTTGAGCACGGTGATCACCGGTCCGAAGATTTCCTCGCGGGAAATCCGCATGTCCGGGGTGACGTCGGCAAAGACGGTTGGCTCGATGAAATAGCCTCCGGCCAGCTTGCCCTCCATCGTGGCCTTGCGTCCACCGGTGACCGCCTGCGCACCTTCGGCATGGCCTGCCTCAAGGTAGCCGAGCACTGTCTCGAACTGGCTCTTGTTGGCCGAGGGGCCGAACACCGTGTCCGGCTTCAGCGGGTCCCCTTGGATTCCGCCGGAGATCGTTGCACGCACCGCCTCGACGACCTCGCCATAGCGCTGCGCCGGAGCCAGGATCCGGGTGGAGATGTAGCAGGTCTGCCCGGTATTGCGCATGCACGAGCGGATCAGCCGCGAGCTGAGCACGTCCAGGTCCGCATCCGGCAGCACCAGCGCACTGGACTTGCCTCCCAGTTCCAAGGTGACCGGCCGAAGCAGCTCACCGCAGGCCGCGGCAATCTTGCGCCCCACCGGGGTGGACCCGGTGAAGGCCACCTTGGAGACCAGCGGATGGCGGACCAGTTCATCTCCCATCCGGCCCGGCCCGGTGACCAGGTTCGCCACGCCTGCCGGCACCCCGGCGGCAGCCATCGCATCCATGATGATGCGGAAGGACAGCGGTGTGGGCGACGCCGGTTTCATCACCACGGTGCACCCGGCCAGCAAGGCCGGGGCCAGCTTGATCACCATCAGGTTGATCGGGAAGTTCCACGGAGCAATCAGCGCGCAGACCCCAACCGGGTCGCGGCGCACCAGGGACTCCCCTGCCCCGTTCGGGAAGGGCCGCAGGTCCTCGTTTTCCAGCATCGGTGCCAGCGAGGCGAAGTAGCGGAAGATGCCAGCGGCATTGGCCGCCGCTCCACCGGTTTCGGAGACCGGGGAGCCGTTCTCCAAGGTATTGGTCAGCGAGAGCTCGGTGGACCGGGCTTCGACTTCCTCGGCGATGCGCAGCAGCAGCGCCGCACGGTCCGACGGCGAATAGCTTCGCCACTGCTCGCCGTGGAAGGCTGAGTGCGCGGCTCCCACCGCGCGCTCGACATCCCGGGTATTGCCTGCCGGCACCGAACCCCAGACTTTCCCGGTAGCCGGGTCGGTGACCTCGATGCGTTCGGTTCCGGCGGAGCGGACCCACTGGCCGTCAATGAAATGCGTGTCGACGTGGCGGTACGGGATCGCCAGCTGCTCGCGCGTGGTTGCGGCCGTAATCATCGCAGCACCTTCGTGCGCAGCAGCGAACGGGAACGGGCCAGGTCGGCGGTTGCCATGGCGACCGCAGCCTCGGTGATCAGCTCCGGGATGATCTCGGTTTCCAGCCGGTCGGTGTAGGTGCTCGGGTCCTGGCCGAACCAGCCCGAAGCCAGCGCAATGCCCGCCTGGTCGAAGCGCCACAGCCGATCCGCGTCGCGCATCAGCGCGTCCTCCAGCGAATACGCCTCGGCACGGGTGTCATGCCCGTCGATGATCGCGCAGACCGCCTCGACGAATTCTGCGTCATAGCCCAGCGGCGGCAGCACGCGCCTGGCCACTGCGCAGCCCTCCTGCTCATGCTGGAAGCGGATATCTGCCTTGCGCCAGTCCCCGCGGAAGCCGTCGGAGATGATCTTGTCCTCATCCACGTGGGCCCAGCCGGTGTCGTGCAGCAAGGTGGAGACCAGCACCAGGGTGCGGTCCGCGTCCGGGTAGGCGTCGCACAGGCGGCGGGCGAAGGACAGGGAAATCGGCAGGTGGATGTCGTTGCCGCGGGCCCGGGTTTCGGGTTCCACTGCGGCCCAGATCGCATCCAGCTCGCCGTCGAGGTGCTCATCGAGCGCAATCGGCGAGGTGTTGATGGTGCCCTGCGCTGGCAGTGGCCGGGTGTCATTCAAAGTAGTCATGATGTCCTCAGGCAATCAGGGTCTTGAGTTGGACGGCAGGATCGGCGCTGGCCTGCGGGTCAATGTTCTTCCCGGCGGCCAAAGCCTGCTTCACTGCCATGAAATCCAGCGGCGCGTTCACGCAGTCGGCGGCGATGATCCGGCCGTCGCGGTAGTACAGCACGGTGAATTTGCCCTTCTCCGGGACTTCGCGCTTCACGGTGGAGTCGAAGCCCAGGGAAAGGCCGGCGATCTGCAGCTTCATGTCGGCCTGGTTGGACCAGAACCACGGGATGCCGGCGTAGGCTTCGCGCTGGCCCATCAGGGCGTAGGCTGCCACCTTGGCGTGCTCCACGGCGTTGTTCACCGACTCCAAACGGATGCGTTCGCCCTCGGGCGCTGAGGGGACCGGGTTGGGCATGTTCGCCACGTCGCCGACCACCAGGGTATGGCCATCCGAGGCCAGGGCCGCGTGATCGACAACGATGCCGTTCTCGATGTCCAGGCCGAGCTTCTCGCCGAGTTCGGTGTTCGGGATGACACCGATGCCGACCAGCACGATTTGCGCGTCGATCACCTCTCCGGTTTCCAGCTCGACGGCGCTCACCTGGCCGTCGGCGCCATGGATCTTGCGCACCCGGGCTTCCAGATGGATGTCGAGCCCGCGTTCGCGGTGCTTGCGCAGGAAGTAGCCGCTGGTGTCTTCGCCGACCGCACGGCCGACCAGGCGCGGGCCGTATTCCAGCACGGTGACCTTCTTGCCCATGGCCTGCAGCGAACTGGCCGCTTCCAGTCCGATGAATCCGCCGCCGATGACCACCACATCGGTAGCATTCGGGGCCAGGTCCTTCAGATGCAGGGCGTCATCGGCGTTGCGCAGGTACACCACGCCGTGCAGGTCGCTGCCTTCAGCCTCGAAGCGGCGGGGGCGGGCGCCGACCGCCAGCGCGAGGCGGGTGTAGGGGTAGCGGGTGCCGGAGCTGCCCACGGCAACCCCGGAGCCATCCGGGTTGGAGTCGATGTCCTGAATGCGTTCGCCCTTGACCAGGGTGACGTTGTGCTCGTCCCAGTAGTCGTTGGAACGGAAGATCAGCGACTCGCTGCCGATCTTGTCCTGCAGGAATTCCTTGGACAGCGCCGGGCGCTGGTAAGGGCGGTGGTCCTCGTCCCCGAGCAGCGTGATGTGCTCGGTGTAGCCCAGTGCGCGCAGCGAGATCGCCAGCTGGACGCCGGACTGGGATGCGCCGATGATCAGCAGGCCGGTGGCGGTGTGCGCCGCCGGGGCCGGGGCGCCGGCGGTGGAGACTGCGGTGGCGGTGTTCATGGCTATACCTGCGTTTCCGGGGTGGTGACGTTGATGCTCTGCCCTTCGCACAGCTTGATCTGGCAGGACAGGCGCGAGTTCTCTTCGCGGTCTACCGCGGTGCCGTAGAGCATCTCGTCTTCCATTTCGCTCATCGGCTCCAGCGATTCCAGATCGCTGTCGGCAACGAAGACGTGGCAGGTCGCGCACGACAGCGAACCGCCGCATTCGCCGACGATGCCTTCGACACCGTTGCGCACAGCGGTTTCCATCACCGAATCGCCGGTGTTGGCCTCCACGCTGCGTGCGTTGCCTTCGAAATCGGTGAAATTGACTGTCGCCATGATGATCACTCCTCTTTAAGTGATTGAAGTCTTGTGGGTTGAAGCGTGTTGTCAGATGAATTGGCGTCCGCCGTCGACGACGAGGGTCTGCCCGGTGATGAAGGATGAGTCCTGGCCGGCCAGGAAGAGCGCGGCGCCGACGATGTCGGCCGGCTGGCTGGCCCGCTTCAGCGCTCCGCGGTCCACGCCGTAGCTGGCGGCGTCTTCCATCAGCCCCAGGCTGGCCTCGGTGAGGGTGAATCCCGGGGCGATGGTGTTCACGGTGATCTCCCGCCGTCCCAGTTCCTTGGCCATCACCCGGCTCAGGGCGATCACCCCGCCCTTGGAGGCCACGTAGTGGGCCCACTGCTCGGAGCCGGAGTAGACGGTGGCGCTGGCCAGGTTGATCACCCGGGATCCGGCGGCCAAGAACGGGGAGGCCGCGCGGGTGACCATCCATGGTCCCTTGAGGTTCACTCCCATGACCTTGTCCCATTCGCCGGGGTCGATGTCCTCGAACAGCGAGCGGGTCACGGTGGCGTAGATCGCCGCGTTGTTGATCAGCACGTCGATGCGTCCGCCGGCGAATTCCGCGGCGCCGGCCGCCATCTTGTCGGTGGATTGCGGGTCGGTGACATTCACTTCGAAGGCCTGCGCCTGCCCGCCGGCCTCGCGGACCAGCTGCACGGTTTGCTCGGTGCCTGCCAGATCGATGTCGGCGGCGGCTACCTGGTAGCCGCGTTCGGCAAACCCGAGGGCGAAGGCCCGGCCCAGTCCGCCGGCGGCCCCGGTGATCAGCACCGTAGGTGAGCTGCTCATGGATCGTGCCTTTCGTCAGTTGGAAAATCTTGGGATGGTGCCGGCCCCTTGGGGGGAAGGGCCGGCACCCGGGGTGTTCCCGGCGTTGGGGGCGCCGGGAAGGCCTTAGCCGTGCTGGTGCGAATGCGCGCCTGGCCCGGTGAGCACGGGGCTGTCCACCAGGATTTCCACGGTTCCCTTGCCGCCGTCCACCCGCAGGCGGTCGCCGGTCTTGATGGTGGTCGAGGCGCTGCCGGTACCGGTGACCGCAGGCAGGTCGTACTCGCGGCAGACGATCGCCGCGTGCGACATCATGCCGCCGATATCGGTCACCGTGGCCTTGATCTTGCCAAAGATCGGGCCCCAGCTCGGCGCGGTGATCGGCGCCACCAGGATTTCGCCCGGCTGGATCTGGCCCAGCTCGTCGGCGTGCATGACCACTCGTGCCACGCCCTCGACGGTGCCTGGCGAGGCGGCCATGCCCTTGAGCACGTTCTCCTGGGCGTCCTCGTCATTGCCCAGCCAGGACTGCACCTGTTCGGTGGTGATGCCCCACAGCATGCGGGTGAATGGCTCGGTGATCGATTCCGGCGGGGTGTTCAGCGCCGGGGCCGGGCGCGCGGTCTTCAGCGCGTCGACGATCTGCCGGCGCTTGGCGATCTTCTTGGGCAGGGCCACCGCGGCGATCGGCTCGCCGGCCCCGATGCCGAAGGAGGTGACCAGGTCGAAGAGCACGTCGCGCACCTCGTTGCGGCCCAGGTAGAGCAGGTCCTCTGGATCCTCGAAGACCCCTGCATCGGCCAGCATGCGCGACAGCTCGCGGACCTTGCGCCAGAAGACGCCCATGGTCCAGTGCTCGATGTAGAAGTTGTGGTTCTCCACGTACGGGTAGGCGGTGGCTGCCAGCGCGCGCTTGGCCTCGAAGACCTGTGCGGTCTCGCCGTCGAGCAGGTCGGCGTATTCCTCGACGATGCGTTCCTTCTCCGCGATCAGCTTCTCGGTGGGACGCAGGATCTGCGCGCCTTCCTCGACGCGGCGGATGTAGTCGGCGATGAAGCCCAGCGGGATTTCCGGGTGCTCATTCCAGTACTTGTCGTGGCCGTAGAAGCCGTTGCCGATGGTGAAGTTGAACCATGGCTCGTGGGCTTCTTCCCACTGCGCGATCCAGCGCTCTCCGCCGGGTGCGGCGGCGATGGCGGCCAAGGTGGCGGCCGGGTCGTCGGTGTTGGAGAAGAGCTCGGACAGCTTGAGCTCGACTGCCAGCAGCGCCAGCGCCTTGAGCTCGTCGTCCGGGCGGAAGAGTTCCATGTCCACGCCCTGCACCATGGTGGCGATGGACTGGTCAGGGATGTTGGGGAACACTTCCTTGCAGAAGTTGAAGAAGTCCAGGTAGGCGATGTAGCCCAGGTTCAGGAATTCGAAGTGGTACTGCCAGTTCTGGTAGGTCAGCGAGATCAGCTTGTCGTAGTTCTCCAGCAGGACCTGCGAGCCGTCCTTGCCCACGCCGTTCTCGATGTCCTCGAAGGGAACGATTTCCGGCAGCGGGTCGAAGCGCAGCGCTTCCATGTCCGCGATGGTGCCCTTGACCTTGGTGTGCCAGGCAGCCAGCTTGTTCTCCCAGTCGCCGAAGTAGTGGCCGATGCGTGCTTCGAATTCAGGGACGCGTGCGGCGATCTGCTCGTCGGGCACCGGGATCGGGGACATGTACAGGTAGCCCAGGTGGATGCGGAAGTCGATGCCGTTGGCGTTCGGGATCATCAGGTGGCGGGCGTTGTACTGGCCCAGGCACTTGACCGCGAATTCGCCGCCAATGGTCTCGAAGGGCTTGAAGACCGTTGGCCAGTGCTGTGAGTCGCAGAACCAGAACTTGGCGTCTTCCTGCTCCTTGAGCTCGTCTTGGAACACCAGGTAGTACGGGTAGATCTCTTCCCATCCTTCGGCACCTGCTGGCACCGGCAAATCGGATGGCTTGGGGAACGACTTCATTGTCATGGTCATGCACCCTTTCAAGGGGTAAGGGAAGGCTCGGGTGGGAATTGCGATGCGTGCTAGCCGCTGATCTTGGTCAGCGATGCGGTGATGGATCCGAATCCAAGGGATGAGGAGTAGCCGGTGCTCTTGGGCTTGGCTTCCGTGGTCTTGGCCGAATGGACCGTTTCCGGACGGGCCTGCAGAAGCAGCAGGTTTTCGCCCTCGGGCAGGTCGGCGTCGATGGCCCATTCGATATCCTGCGGCGCCTTGTAGTGCTTCTCGGCGCGCTTGGCCAGCTGGGCCACGGCTGCCAGTTCGGTATCGGACAGGCAGCGCACGGTGCGCCGTGCTTCCTCCACGTCGCGTTCCACCAGGGTGTTGGTTGCCGCGTCGGGGACCATCTCGGCATGCTTGTCGCCGATATGCTCGTGGATCACTGCCAGGGTGACCTTGTCCAGCTGGATGTTATCCGGGGTGACAGTTCCCGAGACCACCATTTCGCCCACGCCCCAGGAGGCGTCCACGGTGATCTTGGAGCGGTCGCCGTTGGTGGGGTCCAGGGTCATGGCCACGCCTGCACTCTTGGCGTTGACCATCTTCTGCACGACTACCGCCATGCACAAGCCTTCGTCGGGGATCTGGTTCTTGATCCGGTAGATGATCGCACGGGTGGTGTACAGCGAGGCGAAGCAGGCGCGGATATGTTCTGCCACCTCCCGGTAGCCGTTGAGCCAGAGGTAGGTGTCCTGCTGGCCGGCGAAGGAGGCGTCGGGCAGGTCCTCCGCGGTGGCCGAGGAACGCACCGCCAGCGGCACCTCGCTCTCGAAGCGGGACTGCAGCTGCGCGTAGGCCTCCCTCGTCGCGTTGCCCAGCTCTTCGGGGACCGGACGGGAGATGATCATTTCGCGGATGGCCGCGCTGGCGGCGTCAGCGGCCTGCACGTCCTCCGGGTCCAGTCCCTTGAGCTGCTCGGCGATCTCTTCGGAGAGGCCCGAGTGCATGAAGGTGCGGAATGCTTCGGTGTTGACCACGAATCCCGGGGGAACCGGCATGCCGGCTGCGGTCATGGTGACCAGGGAGGCGCCCTTGCCGCCCAGCGAGTCGAGGGTCGGTTCCTTGCCGCCGTCGAAGAACTCAATGAATTCGTTGTTGCTCATCTCTAGGCCTCTTTCAGCGAATCGGCATCCGCGTTCAGCGTGACGTTCACGAAATCGGGGACGCGGAAGGAAATGTTCTTGCGGAAGGTGATGGCATCGCCATCCACCAGTTGGAGGTTCGGCAGCGCGCTGGCCAGTTCCTCCAGCGCGATCTTCGCCTGCAGCTTGGCGAGCATATTGCCCAGGCAGTAGTGGATGCCGAAGCCGAAGGACAGGTGGTCGCGGGCGTTGGCGCGGGTGATGTCGAAGTCCTCGCCGTTCTCGAAGCGGGATTCGTCGCGGTTGGCCGATCCCATCAGCAGCAATAGTTCTGCACCCTGGGGGATCTGCACGCCGGCGATCTCGGTGTCCTTCAGCGCCTTGCGGCGCCAGCCGACAATGGAGCCGGAATAGCGCAGCACTTCGTCGATGGCCTTGGGGATCTGCTTGGGCTCGGCAACCAGCGCGTCCCAGGCGTCGCGGTGCTCAAGCAGCACGCGCACGCAGTTGGAGATCAGCGTGGTGGTGGTCTCGTGGCCTGCGAACAGCAGCGAGTAGAGCAGCGAGGCGATCTCGTGATCGGTGATCTCCGCACCTTCGTTCTGCGCCTTGACCAGGTCGGCAGTCAGGCTGTCGCCTTCCGTTGCGTGGGCTTCGGCGACCAGCTTCTGGCATTCGTCCCAGTATTCGACCAGGTTGTGGGCGTGCGGGATCTGCTCTTCATCGCTGAGGTCGCCCCAGGTCATGGCCGCACGGGAATCGCTCCAGCGCTTGTAGGTGTCGACCTTGGAGATGTCGGCGCCGATCAGGGTCACGATGGTGATGGTCGGCAGCGAGTAGGCCAGGTCCGCCACGATTTCCGCATGCCCGTCGCCGCGGGCGAGCATCTGCTCGATGGCGCTGCGCACGTTCTCGCGGATCATCGGCTCCAGCGCCTTGAAGCGGCGCGGGGTGAAGGCCTTCTGCGCAATCGCGCGGATGCGGGTGTGCTCCGGCGGGCGGCGGGCGGACAGGCCGGAGTAGGTGGTGAATCCGCCGTCATTCATGATCTTGGTGGCCTGCGGGCCGCGCTTGCGGACAGGAGCCTGCGCGTTCTCCGAGGAGAAGGTCTCCCAGTCTTCGAAGACCGCCTTCACGTCGTCATAGCGGGTGAGCACGTACAGGCCGGTTCGCTCGTCGAACATGACCGGCTGCTCGCTGCGCATCTTCGCGTAGGACGGGAAGGGGTTCTCCATTGCAAACGGCTCGTACCCGTGATGGCCGGCCGGCGCTTCGGCGCCGAAGCCCATTGGGCATCCGCCCGAGATGGCTGGGGTGCTCGTCATGGAACTGCTCCTTGGGAAATCGATGGGGCACGGTGTGCTCCGCGCCACGTTCACTAACCCAAGTGTTACCTACCCCACACCCCGCGGTATAGCGGGAACTTCCATCCAGTGGAAGCTGCCTTTCCTGCCCCGCTATCCTTCTTCCGGCGACTCTTCCTCGGGAACATTCATGTCGGGGCCAGATACGATGCCCAGCAAGGTTTCCAGCGGAATATGCACGGTCGCGGCTTCCAGCCGCCGGGACGTCCCCTGGAGCACGGGCAGGAAACGGTCCATGTTCGCGGCATGGGAGGTCGGGATAACCAGGCCGATGGAACAGCCCAGGCGGCCGGTGTGGAAGACCGGGACCGCAATCGACGAGGTGCCCAGCCGGACCTCCTCATTGGTGGTGGCATACCCCTTCTCGCGGACCCGCTCCAGCTCCTCGCGCAGCTGCTTGGGGTTGCTGCGGGTATGCGCGGTCATCTGTTGCAGGGGCAGTTCCAGATAGGCGTCGGCGACCCACGATTCGGAAAAAGCGAGAATGACCTTGCCCACGGCGGTGGCGTGCAGCGGCAGTCGCCCGCCGACCCGCGAGGCCCGGGCAATGCGCTTGGTGCCGTAGACGCGGTCGATGTACAGCGACATGTTCCCGTCGCGGATGGCCAGCTGGCTGGTTTCGCCGGTCAAGGAGAACAGGTCCTGCACGTAAGGACGGGCAGTGTCGCGAAGTTGCCGGCCGGTGTTCTGGGCGATCGCCCAGAGGCGCAGGCCCAATTGGATGCCGCCGTTGGCGGAGCGGCTGAGCATCCCGGCATCCACCAGTTCGCCCACCAGCCGGTGGGTGGTGGATAGCGGCAGGTCGGCCGCGGCGGAAATTTCGGTCAGGCTCAGCGACCTCCTGGTTGTCTCGAAGGCGGCAAGGATCGCGAGGATCTTCGATGTGACGCTGCGCCCTGGCTGCGAACTGCCACCGGCCATTATGCCTCCTGTTGGAAATCTGCTCATGCCCTCGCATAAACCGCTGGAACACCCCACAGTAGCCCTCGGGGCTGGATGCTCCCGGGGAACCGGTTCGGGAGCGCTGCGTCGGGTTGCCTGCGGTGCGGACAGCTAGCGCCCTTCGAGCACGAGCCGCTGCGGCAGCATGCTGGCGCGCTGGACCGCAATGAATCCGCTGGCCATGCTCCGGGCCGCCTCGGTGAAGAGCTTCCCCGCAACCCGAGATTCCACCAGCGTGAACGCCTGGACGCGGGTCAGGCCGAACCAGTCCATGATGGTGTCCAGCCCATGGCCGGTCAGCCGCCAGAGCTTGTCCGCGTCCTTGACCAGGGAATCCTCGATGCTGGTGGATTCGGCGCGGGAGTCATGGCCATCGATGATGTGGACAATGCGTTCGATATCTTCCTGCGCCACATCATGTTTTTCCAGCAGCCGCACCGCCAGCTTGGCGCCTTCCTTTTCGTGCTGCAGCACGAGTTCCGGGTTGCCCGCGCCCGGCGCGATCGCACTGAGCACGAGGTCCGGATCAACGGCAGACCAGCCGATGTCGTGCAGCAGCATGGCCGGCAACACGATTTTGGCCTCCGCATGCGGGTGGTGCTCCAGCAGCTGATGGGCAATGGACACCGAATACAGCGTGTGGGCGTCATTGCTCCGGACCGCTAGAAGGTCCTTGGCGTCCTCCCACAGCGCCGCCAGCAACGGGTACTGCTCGAACAGATTGGGAGCCGCGCTTCCAATCCTGGCCGAGACATCGCGTCCGTAGTGGTTCGCTGCAGGTTCTAGTTTGGTCATGGGCACATGATCCCACCGGTTGCCCGCGGGCAGAAGCCCGGGCATCCACTCAGTGGAAGCCGCGGACTTCTATCCCGCGCACGACCTAGAGGATCGCTTCGACGATCGGCATCTTGCCGTCGTAGAAGTTCACCGTGGTCCGGCGTGCCGCATTGTTGGCCACCACATGGGTGATCACTTCCGCGACATTCTCGCGGGAGGTCTGCATCCCCTCGCCATCAGCGTCCGAATCCTTGAGGTTCCCCGCTTCGTCGGCCAGCACCACATGCTTGCTTGCAGGCTCCAAAGTCAGCGCGCCCGGGCCCAGGATCGTGTAGTCCAGGTCGGTGCCGCGCAGGAAGGCATCCGCGTCGTGCTTGGCCTTGGCATAGGGGTAGAAGGAGTTGGACGGGTCCAGGTTGTCCACGTCGACCAGCGCACGGCTGTAGGAGACCATCACGAAACGGTCCACCCCGGCCTGCTTGGCAGCCTTCATGGATCGCACTGCCGCCTCGTAATCCACGGCGCGGGTGCGCTGCTCGTTGCCGCCGCCGGCTCCCGCCGAGAACACAATGGCACTGGCACCGGTGAAGGCTTCCGCCAGCTGGTCCACCTCGGCGCTCTCGATATCGAGGACCACCGGCTTGGCACCTGCTGCCTTGATGTCGGCGGCGTGCTCGGGGTTGCGGATCAGCGAATCGACCGCGTAGCCGCGATCAGCCAGCTTGGGAGCCGCCAGCAGGGCGACCTTCCCGTGTCCGCCAATGAGTACTACTCGATTTCCTTCAGCCATGAATTGCTCCTTCTGGTTGATGCTCGTATCTGGCACAACGAGGCCTGCCTTGAGCCTATTCCCTTCACTCGCGCCGCCGACCTCTTCCTGAGTGGCAGCTCAATTGACAGCATTCTTGCTGGCAATCGGCGTATTCTCTGCTTTATAGCATTCGCACTCAACCGAGGATGAAGCTCATGAAGCATAAAACCCTGAATTTGGAACTCAGCAACGACCAGTTCGCAGATTTGGCCAATGCCCTTGAAGACCATCGGGACTACTTCAAGAAACGTGCCGATGAAGCGTCCCTCGGTTTCGGGCTCGATACCGGTTACTGGCAGTCCCGCGCTGCCGAGGTCCAGGAGCTGCTACAGCTGGTGCTCAGCTCCGCCAAGCACGAACAGCACTAGTCCGTTTCCTATCCTCTTCCAGGGAGCCAGCACTTTGCCCGCCAGGATTTTCACCATTGGACACTCAACAAGATCCATTGAGGATTTCCTCGCTCTGCTGATGCAGCACGGAATCATGCAGGTGGTGGACGTTCGCAAGCTGGACGGATCCCGCAAGTTCCCGCAGTTCAACTCCGATGCCTTGCAAGCCTCGTTGAAAGCGGCAGGAATCGGCCTGCATCGCGAGGAGGCTCTAGCCGGCAGGCGCCCGGTGAGCCAGAGCGTCGATTTCGAGGTCAACGCGTGGTGGAGGAACCGCAGCTTCCATAATTACGCCGACCACGCACTCGGCGATGATTTCCTCCACGCAATCCAGCAGCTCCAGGAGCGGGCCGTCGGCCAGAAGATTGCGATCATGTGCGCCGAAGCGGTGTGGTGGCGTTGCCACCGCCGAATCATTGCCGATTACCTCTTGGCCCGCGGCGCCGAAGTCCTCCATATCATTGATGGACCCGAGGCCAAGGCCGCTGAGCTGAGCCCTGGCGCCGTGATTTGCCCGCAGCTGAGGATTACCTACCCGGCCGCCTGATACGCGGCGGGAAAGATTAGGCATTAATGCCCTTTATTCCGTCATGGAAATCGTTACCGGTGCAATTCATGACGTTCCCTGACGCGGCCGCCGAAGCAATATGGACTAATTAAACAAGGCTGATGGTTTTTATTTTTCTCGGAAATCTCCCAGTCAACTGGGGTTAGACTCAGCAAACGCCAAGTTTCACGTCGATCAACCTTGCTAAACAGTGCTTTAAAGTGACCGGGCTAACATAAGGGCGACTTAGCTTAATTAGATCAGATAAGGCTAAGCTAAGTAACAGATCACTTAAAAGCGCAACCAACGTCGGTTGCTGTTCGAAGAAGGAATACATGTCCTCCATGAAGCTTCGCGCTGCCGCACTGCTGAGCATCGCCGCGCTGTCCCTGACCGCTTGCGGTTCCGCAACCGATACCGCTGCCGAGGCCAAGGCCGGCGATGCCAAGACTGTCACCATCACCGACAACGAAGGCGAGAAGACCATCACGGTTCCCGCAAAGTCTGTCGTTGCAACCGATAACCGCACCTTCGAGACCCTCGATTCCTGGGGCATCGAGCTGACCGCAGGCGCCGTGTCCCTGATGCCGGACACCATCTCCTACACCAAGGACGAGAAGATCCTGGATTTGGGAAGCCATAAGGAACCCAACCTGGAATCGGTAGTCACCGTCGACCCTGACCTGATCATCAACGGCCAGCGCTACACCCAGCACGCACCGAAGTTCAAGGAACTGGCACCAGAAGCCACCATCGTTTCCCTCGACCCACGCGAAGGCGAGCCACTCAACACCGAGCTGGAACGCCAGGTCACCACCCTGGGCGAAATCTTCGGCAAGCAGGCCGAGGCCAAGAAGCTCGTTGAGGAATTCCAGGCTGCTGAGAAGCGCGTAACCGATGCCTACAACAAGGACGAGACCGTCATGGGCTTGATCGCCTCGGGCGGCGAGCTGGGCTACTCGGCTCCGACCACCGGCCGCACCGTCGGCCCGATGTTCGACTTCCTGGGCCTGACCCCGGCGCTGGAGCTCGAAGAGTCCTCCACCGACCATGAGGGCGACGACGTTTCGGTCGAGGCCATCGCCAAGTCGAACCCTGACTGGATCATCGTCATGGACCGCGACGCAGCTGTTGCCGCTGATGGTGTCGACTACCAGCCTGCCAAGGAACTGCTGGAGAATTCCGAAGCGTTGCAGAACGTCACTGCCGCCAAGGAAGCCCAGGTTATCGTGATGCCGGCTGACACCTACACCAACGAGAGCATCCAGACCTACACCGAGTTCCTGAATGATTTCGCTGACGCCCTGGAAGCTGCCAAGTAAGCGTCTCGAACTCCCCTGGCCTCTAGTGGCGAAGCCGGATTCCGGCTTCGCCACTAGAGGCGCATTCCCACCACATATTTCCACGGCGGCATTATGACAAGCACGACCCTCCCGGCCCGGACCAAGAGCAAGGTCCTCACCGGCAAACTCGCACTGGGCATCCTCGCGGTGCTGGTGCTGCTGGCGTTCTCGCTGTTCACCGGCGTCTACGACATCTTCGGCAAGGACGACGGCGCGATGATGTTCGCCGTCACGCGCATTCCGCGCACCATCGCACTGGTGCTCGCCGGTGCCGCCATGGCCATGAGCGGATTGGTCATGCAGCTGCTGACCCAGAACCGCTTCGTGGAGCCGACCACCACCGGCACCACCGAATGGGCGGGCCTTGGCCTGCTGACCATGCTGGTCTTCTTCCCCACCGCCACCTTGCTGGCCAAGATGAGCGTGGCGATTGCCTTCGCCTTCATCGGCACCATGATCTTCTTCCTGTTCCTGCAGCGGGTTTCGCTCAAGGCATCGCTGACCGTACCGATCGTGGGCATCATGCTCGGCTCCGTCGTCGGCGCCTTCTCCACCTTCTTCGCCCTGTCCACCGACAAGCTGCAGTCCATGGGCATCTGGCTGGCAGGATCCTTCACCTCGGTGATCCGCGGGCAGTACGAGGTGCTGTGGATCGTGGCCATCGTGGCAGTGGCCATCTACATCGTTGCCGACCGCTTCACCGTGGCCGGATTGGGCGAGGAAATCGCCACCAACGTGGGCCTGAACTACCGCCAGGTGATGCTGCTGGGCACCGCGCTGATCGCGGTCGCCACCGGCGTGGTCACCGTGGTCATCGGCAACCTGCCGTTCCTCGGGCTGATCGTGCCGAATATCGTCTCGATGGTCCGCGGCGACGACCTGCGCAGCAACCTGCCCTGGGTCTGCCTGCTGGGCATCGCGATCACCACGATCTGCGATCTTGTCGGCCGCACCATCATCATGCCGTTCGAGGTCCCGGTCTCCCTGATCCTGGGCGTGCTCGGCGCGGTCGTCTTCATCTTCCTGCTACTGAGGCAGCGTAAAGTTGGCTAATCTCATGACTCACCCCGCCTTGGGCACCCATCACGCCGGACGCTCGGCAGGCCCGCTTCCCACCAAGCAGGTCCGCAAGCGCTACTGGATCACCCTGTCCATCATGATCGGGCTCGCCCTGTTCTTCGCCGCCGGCCTGCTGGCATGGGACAACCCGATGCCAGTCGGCTCCGACGGCTTCTGGATCATCGCCAAGCTGCGCGCCAGCAACATCCTGACCATGGTGATCGTGGCGGCCTGCCAGGCCATCGCCACCGTCGCCTTCCAGACGGTCACCAACAACCGCATCATCACCCCGTCGATCATGGGCTTCGAAGCCCTGTACCGCGTGGTGCAGACCGGCGCGGTCTTCGTGCTGGGCGTGGCCGGCGTGACCTTCTTTACCGGGGTCAGCCAGTTCGTGTTGCAAGTGGCGATCATGGTGGGCCTGTCGGTGGCGCTGTACGGCTGGCTGCTGTCCGGCAAGCTGGGCAACATCCAGATCATGCTGCTGGTGGGCATCATCATCGGCACCGGGCTGGGCTCGATCTCGACCTTCATGCAGCGCCTGCTGACCCCGAGCGAATTCGACGTGCTCACCGCACGCCTGTTCGGCTCGATGGCCAACGCCGACATGAGCTACATGCCGGTGGCCATCCCGCTGGTGCTGATCGCCGGCGGCTACCTGGTGCTGTCTTCCAAGAAGATGAACATCCTCGCCCTGGGCAAGGAAACCACCATCAACCTGGGCATCAACCACCGCCGCGAAGTCATGAAGAGCCTGTTCTTCATCTCCATCCTCATGGCTGTCACCACCGCGCTGGTCGGTCCGCTGACCTTCCTCGGCTTCCTGGTGGCCACCTTGGCTTACCAGCTGGCCGACACCTATGACCACCGCTTCATCTATCCGATGTCGTTCCTCATCGGCTTCGTGGTCCTGGCCGGCGCCTACTTCATCATGAAGAACGTCTTCTACGCCGAAGGCGTGGTTGGCATCATCATCGAAGCCGTCGGCGGCATTACCTTCTTGATCTTCATCCTGCGAAAGGGCCGGCTGTGATTACCCTCAATTCCGTCAGCAAGAAGTACAGCTCCACGGTGTCCATCGGCCCGGTCAGCTTGGAAATCCCCACCGGCGGGATCACCGCGCTTGTGGGCCCCAACGGAGCTGGCAAGTCCACCATGCTCACCATGGTCGGGCGCCTGCTGGGCATCGACCAGGGCTCCATCGAGGTCTCCGGCTACGACGTGTCCAAGACCAGCTCGAAGGACCTGGCCAAGATCGTCTCGATCCTGCGACAGGAGAACCACTTCGTCACCCGCCTGACCGTGCGCCAGCTGGTGGGCTTCGGCCGCTACCCGCACTCCAAGGGACGGCTGACCCAGGCCGACGAAGAAATCATCTCGCGCTCCATCGACTTCCTGGATCTGGGCGAGCTGGAAGGCCGCTACCTGGATGAGCTTTCCGGAGGCCAGCGCCAGCGCGCCTACGTGGCCATGGTTCTGGCTCAGGACACCGACACGGTGCTGCTCGATGAGCCGCTGAACAATCTGGACATGAAGCACTCGGTAGTGATGATGCAGCACCTGCAGCGTGCTGCCCGCGAGCTGAACCGCACCATCGTGATCGTGCTGCACGATATCAATTTCGCCGGGCACTACGCTGACTACATCTGCGCCATGAAGCAGGGCAAGGTGGTGCACTTCGGCACCCCGACGCAGATCATGCAGGACGAGATCCTCAGCGAAGTTTTCGAGACTCCGGTCAACGTCGTTCCGGGCCCCAATGGCCCGCTGGCGGTGTACTACTGAGTTCGCGAAATTTCAGTACAGCAAGACCCCATGACCGTCAGTGGTCACGGGGTCTTGCTGTGTCTCGGCAACTTTGATGAGGTTCCCATGCTAAAACTCGAAGAGCCCCTTCAGCAGGAAGTCGAGTCCGTCCATTCCTCGGCCAACAGCGCGTAGCCCATGGAATCCATCCATTCCCCGTTGCGGTGCAGGCTGTCCTTGCGGCCGTAGAATTCCTTGCGCATCCCCACGCGCTCCATCAATTTCCCCGATGGCTCATTGGCGGCGAAGCATTCGGCAGTAACCCGGCGCAGGCCCAGTGGGCCGAAGCATAGGCCGATGGCAGCACGGACGGCTTCGGTGGCGTAGCCCTTGCCGCCGTAGGCCGGGTCGAAGCTCCAGCCGAGGTTTCCCTCAACGCCTTTGGCACTCTGCTCAACTTCGCTTTGACCCCAGCCATCCACGATATTCAGCATGACCGTGCCAATCAGCTCGGTCCCCTGGCCGGTATCCAGTTCCACGGCCAGATCCTTCAGCGGATAGTCCTTCGCGACGAACATGGCGCGGAAATCTTCCAGTGATTCAGGGCCAGCGGTGATCCACTGCGTAACTTCGACAAGCTGCCGGTAGCGCCAGAGTGCCTCCACATCAGCCGATTCCACCCGGCGCAGGCTCAGCCGCTCGGTGAGTACCGGCCAGCTGATCTTCTTCAGCGCATCTTCCATGCTCCAAGCGTAACCGTACAGCTTTCGAGCTCTTTCGAACGCCGCGTTGCATCAGCTGCTGATGGCCACTGACAGCCCTTGAAGCGGCCCACGCAAAGCGGAAGAGAAGTCGACTGCTAGCGAAGTGTCACGTCATATTACCTAAAAAACACGTTGAGTGGCCAACCTGCCGTAAGTATCTCTTCAATAAATTTAATTTTTGGTTCAACCACTGAAAACTCTAGTCGGCAAATCCCTGATCGGCGTCGCTTGTGCTGCCCATCAGTTAGAACATCAGACTCCAGCCCCGCTCCATTCAAGCAAATTAAGTAGTTCTACAGTCTATTGAATTCCTTGTACGTGGACTTCATTTGTGATCCAAATTAACGTTCATTGATAGCCGGATCACCATACATATCCGGATCGAGTGACCGGGAGCAAAACGCGCGGCACAACGACACGTAGGAATGACGATGAACATACAAGCCGAATGGATGCGTGGAGGCACCAGCAAGTGCTGGGTCTTCGAATCCGAGCATTTGGAGCAAACGGAGATCAGCCTCGACGAACTGCTGCCCCGGCTCTACGGAAGCCCGGATCCACGGCAGATTGATGGCGTGGGCGGAGCCACTTCCACGACCAGCAAGGCCGTGATTCTCCGCCCATCCACCGATGCAGAAATCGACGTGGAGTATACCTTCGCCCAAGTCGGGATCGAGGAAGCCACCGTCGACTGGGGCAGCAACTGCGGCAATTGCTCTGCAGTGGTGGGACTGTACGCCATAGAGCACGGCTGGGTCGCCCCGGAAGCAGATGTCACCCAGATCATCACCCGCAATACCAACACCGGCCAGATCATCATCCAGCGCGTAGATACTCCCGACGGTGCCTTGCCGATTGTCCCGCAAGCCCAGATGTCCGGCGTCGTGCGGCCTGGCTACAAGGTTGGACTTGGTTTCCGCGACCCTGCAGGCAAGACCACCGGCAGCCTGCTGCCCACATCGAACCCCACGGACACCTTGCGCATCGACGGCCGCAACTGGACCGTATCCATGATCGATGCCGGTGCACCGGTCGTCGTCGTCCGCGCCGAGGACCTAGGATTGGATACCGGAAACTACGACTCGTGGATGGCCGCTGTCGAGCTGCAACTGGGCACCTTGGATGAGGTGCGCCGCGAAGCCGCAGTACGCATGGGGCTGGCCGCCACCCTTGGCCAGGCCGCGCGTGCCATCCCGAAGCTGGCGATCGTGGCAGCGCCGGAAGAAGCCTCCGGCAACGATGCCAATGCCATGATGCTCTCGATGGGCAAACCCCATCCAGCACTGGCAATTACCGGAAGCATCGCCCTGACCCTGGGTGCCCGCACACCGGGGACCGTGCTCAGCAGCATCGTGCCTGGCGAACCTCGCGCGACGCTGCGCCTGCGCACCCCGGCTGGCGTCATCGAGACCTGGTACGAAAAACGCGATGGCTCGATGATCATCGGCGTGGACCGCACCGCCCGATCCATCGCGACCTCCACCATCCACCTCCCCGAGTCCCTGGGCAACGCCGCCGGGGCCGAGCTAGCAATCGCGAGTCGCTGAGGAGAGCTCCATGACTAAGACTTTGACCGAAGCCGCGCCTCAAGCCGAGCATGGCGACATCGATGTACAGACCGTCGACCCACGACGGGCCAACCAACGCAAACGACGCAACCTGCTGATCGCGGTCGCAGTGCTCGCCGTTGCGGTGGTTGCCGCACTGCTGGCCGGGCCCGCGCTCTTGGGCTCTTCCCCCGCGCCGGACTCCCGGAATGCGATGACCGCAGAACAGATCATCCCGTTGGTGGTCCTGGTGATCATGTTCATCGTTGCCACCAAGTGGCCGGTGAATATCGGCGTCATGGGACTGGTGGCCGCCTTTGGCGTCGGCTATTTCATGCTCGGCATGAGCGACAAGGAGATCCTGGCGGATTTCCCGGCCAGCATCGTGCTGACCATCATCGGCGTGACCTATTTCTTCAGCATGGCCCAGCACAACGGGACCATCAACGTCATCGTGCAGAACTGCGTACGCATGGTGCGAGGCAAGACCATGCTGCTGCCCTGGGTCTTCTTCCTCGTGGCCGCTGCACTGACTTCGCTGGGCACTTTCTCTCCCGCAGCGGTTGCGCTGCTGGCCCCGGCTGCCATCGGCTTCGCCTACGAGTCGCGCATCCACCCGCTGCTGATGGGCGCTTTCATCATCAATGGCGCTCATGCCGGCGGATTCTCGCCGCTGTCGGTGTCCGGCGTCCTGGTCCATGACATTGCGATGGAAAATGGTTTCCCGGTTTCGGCCAACGCCCTGTTTGCCGCCAGCTTCGCAATCAATCTGGTCCTCTCGATCCTGACGGTGATCGCCTTCGCGCTCATGGGCAAGCTGCGTGCCGGAGACGGTGTCTCGCATACCGAGCTGGATGATTCGCGCAGCACCCGCCCCCGCGGCCAGCAGATCTATACCCTGGTGCTCATCGGGGCCATGCTGGTTTGCGCCTTGGGCTTCGGATTGCCGATCGGCTTTGTCGCCCTCACCGCGGGCCTGCTGCTGGCGCTGCTGAACATCAAGGAGCAGCATAAGTTCGTTTCCGGGATCTCTTGGTCGACCGTGCTGCTCGTCTCGGGCATGATCACCTACGTTTCGTTGCTCACCCATGTGGGCGTCATCGATACCCTGGCCCACAAGGCGTTGGCGCTGGGTGCGCCGATCCTGATCGCGTTGGTGCTGTGCTACGTGATCGGCGTTGGTTCGGCCTTCGCTTCCTCCACCGCGCTGCTGGCGGCCTTCATCCCGCTGGCCGGGCCGCTGCTGGCAGTCAGCTCGTTGAGCGCCTCCGGCACCGTGGCGGCCATCGCCATCGCGGCAACCGTGGTCGATGTATCCCCGTTCTCCACTGCGGGCGCCCTGGTGGTGGCGAACGTGAAGGAAACGGACCGCCAGCTGGTCTACAAGCAGTTGATGATCTACGCGGGGGCCGTCGTGCTGCTGGCACCCGCGCTGTCATGGGCGCTTCTGGTTCCCACAGGCATCATGTAGGCCTGATAACAGGCGGGAACGGGCGGGATCCACATGGATCCCGCCCGTTCCCATTTCCCAGGTTCACCTGGTCGCTTGCACTCCGCTTAAGACGATGGTGCCGTCCGCGACTATTGCTGCGCTAGGCCAGCTCAGATGAGCATGGCCTTGTTGGCCTCCTGTTTTTCGGGCTTCTGGAAACTGAATGAGACGTGCTTGCGGTAGAGAGGCACACCCAGCACCGTTTCAAGGTGGGGTATCACGCGTTCATTAATCAGTTCAATCCCCCGATTCGCCGGAGCATGGCTGGGAATAGCTCGGTTCAGATTATCGAGCAGCAAACCCTTGACTATGTTCGCCGCGCCATGAGTTCGCTGATCAGCTGGAAAGAACTTGTGGTCAATCTGGTCATTGAGGATCTCCACGGAAAAGCAATCGACTCCATCACGCTCCGGGGCGAAAACTAGCAGTTTCTCCTTGGTTCCCCTGTTCCGTTGCCGCGCGGGCCTTTTCCGCGCAGCACCGGCGAGCAAATCAGCACCACCAGACCCGCAATGGGGAAAACCAGCAGGGCCAGCCGTAACCCGACATTCTCGGCAAGGAATCCGACCAGTGGCGGCGAGAGCAAGAAGCCCAATCGCATGAGCCAGGAGACAATGCTCAACCCGGTTCCCGGGGACAGGCCCGGCAGCTTGTCGGCTTGGTCCATCACCGCCGGGACCAGAGTTGCCGAGCCGAATCCAGCCGCCGCGAAACCCAGCAAGGTGCCCGGCACACTGGGGAACAGCAAAGCCAAGCCCATGCCGAGCGCTATCAGCGCGCCGCCTAACTGGGCCATGCGGCGCTGTCCAAAGCGGTTGACCATCCCATCGCCGAGGATTCGGCCAATGAACTGGGCGCCGACCAAGGCGATGAACCCGCTGGCCGCCAGCGCCGCTGGTGCTCCGAGCTCTCCCAGATACAGTGTTGACCAGGAATTTCCGGCATCCTCGACCATCACTCCAGCCACGGAGATCAAGACCAAGGCGCTCATCATCAGCAGCATCCGGCCGCGGGATCCTGCCGGGCCCGCAGTCCGGACGGTCCCGGCGGCCGTTGGCACAACGGGTTCGATGGCCCCCTGCTCAGCGGACCGGGGCAGGCAGAATTTCAATGCGATCAGCGCCACCACGGCGAACAGCGCCATCGATATGCCCAAATGCACCGGAAGTGACAGGTTCAGCTGAATCGCCCCGGCGGCCATCAAGCCGCCAAGCACCGCTCCGACAGACCACAAGGCGTGGAAGGAGTTCAAGATCGAACGCCCATAACGCCGTTGCACCACCAGGCCGTGCGCGTTCTGCCCGACATCGGTAATCGAGTCCATGGCACCGCCCACGGCGAAGGCCAGCACCACCCAGAGCACCCCCGGGGCGCTGCCGGCGGCGAGCAATGCCGCACCGGTAGCCATGGTTCCGACGACGGCAACCTGCGCGGAACCGAAACGGCGAACCAGCGCGCCTGCGGCCAAACCGGCAAGGATCGCCCCAATGGGCCACGCGGTAACCAGCAAGCCATAGCTTGCGGTGTCCAATCCCAGTTCCCGCTTCAGCTCGGGAAGCCGCGGCGCCATATTGGCAAAGAGCGCTCCGTTGGTGAGGAACAGGGTGGCGACTGCTGCACGGGTGCGGGCGTTGGCACTGGATTCGGTGGCTGTCATGGGGCCTTTCACCGCAGCTGCCTGCGGACTGGTCACTGGCGAATGCCGCAATGGCATCCAGCGTCGAGAGTACCAGTGCCACTGCAGGCACATCACGGCACCGTGCCGATAAGCCTGCGAGTTGGATGTCTCCAGATGGTCAGTCCTCCAGCCAGCTCACTTCTCCGGTCTCCAGGTCGTAGACCGCCGGCACCACTCGGGTCCGCTGTTCCTCCACCGCCTTGCGAATGATGGCAGAGCGCTCGAGCAGCTGCTCCACCACTGCGCGGGCATTGGCCTGCACCACCGTGTCCACCGCTTCGCTTCCCGAACCCTCGACTCCTGCTGTGCGGGCTACGGGTGCAATCTGTGCTGCGAAGTCTTCCATCTCGCCGGGCAAGTGCGGATTCCCGGCATCTTTCTCCATCGCCTTCAACGTGCCCGTCACCGCGCCGCAGGCGGTGTGCCCGAGAACAACCAGCAGTGGTACCGAGTACGGACTGGAGACAGCGAATTCCATGCTGCCCACCAAGGTGTCATCGAGCACTGCACCGGCTGTCCGGGTGACGAACAGGTCTCCAATCCCCTGGTCGAACAGGAGCTCGGGGGTGGCGCGGGAATCCACGCAGCCGTGAATCAAGGCGAAGGGGCTCTGGTGCTCGGCTTGCTCGCTGCGCCGGTCAATTGCCTGGTTGGGGTGCTCCGGCTTGCCGGCGCAATAGCGCTGGTTTCCGGCGCGCAGCACCTGCAGCACTTCGTCGGGGGTCCGCGCGGGGTCGGCCAGTTGCGCGCGGTCCGCGTCGGAGGCCTGCGGCGAAGCGCAGGCCGCCAGTCCGGCCAGGGCAAGGAGGCCGGAGGCGCCGGCGAGCAGACCGCGGCGCGAAGGCCCGGTCGAGGTTGCATCGTTGCATTTGGGGGTTGTCGATTCGGGTTGCAGCATCATGCCTTCCTGCGGGGTCTAATGAGCTGCCAAGCCGGATTATCTATAGCTTGTCAGTAAATAACATCAAGCAGTCTATTGTTATGCATTTGATTCATGAATAGCAGGCGTCATATTTCGGCGACATTTAATATGCCAGCAACAGGAGGTTGTGATTGACACCACAGTCTTTGTTCGGTTGGATGGAGACTGTCAATCGATTGATTGGCTTCTGAGTCACAGGGTGGTGTCCATGGAACTGGGAAAGGTCCAGCAAGCAGCCGTAGCCTGCTTTGCCCAGCGCGGCTTCGCTGCCACGGGCATCCGCGAATTGGGCAGCGCGGTGGGGCTGAACTCGGCCACCCTCTACCACTATGTCGGCGGCAAGGAAGACCTGTTGCTGGGCATCATGAACGACTGCCTGTCCGCCATGATCTCCGGTGCCAAGCAGGCGCTGGACGGCAGCACCGACCCGGTGCGCCAGCTCGCCTTGCTCGTGGCCTTCCACGTCGGATTCACCGCCACCAACCCCAGCACCGCACGCGTCACCGAATACGAGATGCGCGCGCTGTCGCCCGCCGCCCGTGAGCAGATGCAAGCGCTGCGCGACGCCTACGAACAGCTCTTCGCCGACGCGCTGCAGGCCGGCGAGCGCCAGGGCAGTTTCAACACCGTGGATCTGGGCATTGCCCGCCTGGCCCTGATGGAAATGGGCACCGGCGTCTCGCACTGGTACCGCAAGGACGGCCGGCTCTCGCTGGCCGAAGTGCAACTGAACTTCATTTCCCTGGCCATGCGCATCCTCGCGGTGCCCGACGAATTCCCGCTGCCCCCGCAGCAGCTGCCCGTACCCCAGGTAATCGCCAGCGAACCGACCAGCAAGGATTGACTTCGTGAAGACCCTTTCCTCCCAACTGAACCCCGAGCAGTTTCAGCGCAATGCCGCCGACCAGGCGCCGTTGCTGGCCGAGCTGCATGAACGGCTCGAACGTGCCGCGCTCGGCGGCTCCGATAAATCCCGGCAACGGCATGTGGATCGCGGCAAACTGCTGCCCCGCGAGCGGGTGGACGCGCTGCTGGATGACGGCTCGCCGTTCCTGGAAATCGCCCCGCTGGCCGCCGAGGGCATGTACGACGGCGCGAGCCCCGGGGCCGGAATGATTGCCGGCATCGGCCTGGTGCATGGGCGGCACGTGCTGGTCATCGCAAATGACGCCACTGTCAAGGGCGGCACCTACTTCCCGATGACCGTCAAGAAGCACCTGCGCGCCCAGGAAATCGCGTTGGAGAACAACCTGCCGTGCATCTACCTGGTGGATTCAGGCGGAGCGTTCCTGCCGATGCAGGACGAGGTGTTCCCGGACCGCGAGCACTTCGGGCGCATCTTCTACAACCAGGCGCAGCTTTCGGCGGCCAAGATCCCGCAGCTGGCAGCGGTGCTCGGCTCCTGCACCGCCGGCGGCGCCTATGTCCCGGCGATGAGCGACGAAACGGTGATCGTGCGCAACCAGGGCACGATCTTCCTCGGCGGCCCGCCGCTGGTGAAGGCTGCCATCGGGGAAATCGTCACCGCCGAGGAACTGGGTGGCGGCGAGTTGCATGCCAAGACCTCCGGCGTGGTGGACCACCTGGCCGAGAACGACGAGCATGCGCTGATGATCATCCGCGATATCGTCTCCACCCTGCCGGCCAACCCGGCCCCTGCTTGGGGCATCGAGGAGCAGGTGGCCGAGCCGTTGTACCCGGGCAGCGAACTGGCAGGTGTGGTGCCGGTGGATGTCAACGCGCCCTACGACGTGCACGAAGTCATCGCCCGCATTGTCGATTCCAGCAAGTTCCACGAGTTCAAGGCCGAATACGGCACCACCCTGGTCACCGGCTTCGCGCGCATCCATGGCCACCAGGTGGGCATCATCGCCAATAACGGCGTGCTGTTCTCGGAATCCGCGATGAAGGGCGCGCACTTCATCGAGCTGTGCGACCAGCGCGGCATCCCTTTGCTCTTCCTGCAGAACCTCGCGGGGTTCATGGTGGGCCGCGACTACGAGGCCGACGGCATTGCCAAGCACGGGGCGAAGATGGTCACCGCGGTGGCCACCGCCCGGGTACCCAAGCTGACGGTGATCATCGGCGGCTCCTTCGGCGCCGGCAACTACTCGATGTGCGGCCGGGCCTACTCCCCGCGCTTCTTGTGGATGTGGCCGAACGCGCGGATCTCGGTGATGGGCGGGGCCCAGGCTTCATCCGTGTTGTCCACGGTCAAGCGCGACGGGATCGAGGCGGCCGGCGGCAACTGGAGCGATGAGGAAGAGGAAGCGTTCAAGGCGCCAATCCGCGAGCAATACGAAACCCAGGGCAACCCCTACTATTCCACCGCCAGACTATGGGACGACGGGGTCATCGACCCGGCCGATACCCGCCGGGTGCTCGGCCTGGCCCTGGATGTCTGCGCCCGCCAGCCACTGCCGGAGACCAGCTTCGGCCTCTTCCGGATGTAGTGCGAGGAAACCACCATGACTGCCAAGCTCTTTGATACCGTCCTGATTGCCAACCGCGGGGAAATCGCGGTGCGCATCATCCGCACCCTGCGCCGCCTGGGCATCGAATCCGTCGCCGTGTACTCCGATGCCGACGCCGGGGCCCTGCATGTGTCCGAAGCCGACCGCGCGGTGCGCATCGGCGCGGCCCCGGCCAATGAAAGCTACCTGGATCTCGACGCGGTGATCGCCGCCTGCCGGCGCACCGGCGCCCAGGCGGTCCATCCCGGCTACGGGTTCCTCTCCGAGAACGTGGATTTCGCCCGCGCCTTGGAAGCCGCCGGCATCACCTTCATCGGCCCGCCGGTGAACTCGATCAACCTGATGGGCGACAAGATCCGCTCCAAGAACCATGTGCTCTCCCACCAGGTGCCGGTGGTTCCCGGCATCGCCGAACCCGGCCTGGGCGACGAGCAGCTGCTCGCAGCCGCCACGGATGTCGGCTTCCCGCTGCTGATCAAGCCCTCGGCCGGAGGCGGCGGCAAGGGCATGTTCGCGGTGGAATCCGCCGCGCAGCTGCCCGAGGCGCTGGCCAGCGCCCGGCGCACCGCGCGCAGCGCGTTTGGCGATGACACCCTGTTCCTCGAGCGGCTGGTGCGCAATCCGCGCCATATCGAGGTGCAGATCCTGGCCGACAAGCACGGGAACACCGTGCACCTGGGCGAACGCGAATGCTCCTTGCAGCGCCGCCACCAGAAGGTCATCGAGGAAGCCCCGGCCCCGCTGTTCGAGAACCTGGAGCACGGCGCGCAGATCCGCGAGCGCATCGGCACCGCCGCGGTAGCCGCCGCGCAGTCCGTGGGCTACGTCGGCGCGGGCACCGTCGAGTTCCTGGTCAGCGACCAGAACCCCGACGAGTTCTTCTTCATGGAAATGAATACCCGCCTGCAGGTGGAGCACCCGGTCACCGAACAAGTCGTGCGGGTCAACGGTGAGAAGCTGGATCTGGTGCAGTGGCAGGTGCGCATCGCGGCCGGCCAGGCGCTGGACTTCACCCAGGACCAGGTGGCGCTGTGCGGCCATGCCATCGAGGCCCGGCTCTACGCCGAGGACCCGACCTCCGGCTTCCTGCCTTCGGTGGGCACCGTGCTGCGCGTAAGCGAGCCGGAGAATGTCCGCGTGGATTCCTCGCTGCGCGACGGCTTGGAGATCAGCGCCCACTACGACCCGATGCTGTCCAAGCTCATCGCCTGGGGCGAGGACCGCACCGAGGCGCTGGTCCGGCTGGATCAGGCGCTGGCCGGCACCGTGGTGCTGGGCGTGCTGGCCAACAGCGAGTACCTGCGGCTGCTGCTGGCGGACGAGGATGTGGCGGCCGGACGCCTGGACACCAACCTGATCGAGCGGAAGCTGGACCAGTTCGCCTTCCGCCAGCTCGGGCCCCGCGAACTGGCGCTGGCGGCGCACCTTGAGGACCAGCGGATTCCTGCGGCGAAAACACCCTGGGGCCTGCGCGATGGCTGGCGGGCGCAGCATCGCCGGGCCAGCATCCAGTACTTCGATGCCGAGGCGGCCGAGGGCAAGACCGCGCTGCTCAGGGAGCAGGATGCCAGCTTGGTGCGAGTAGGCGGCGAAGAATTCACTGTGCGCCAGGAACCGGATGGAACCCTGTCGGTCAACGGCCAGCGCACAGCACTCCAGCACGCCTTCGCCGAAGACGGCACGCTGTGGCTGTGCGAGGACGGGTGGACCGCGGCGGTGCGCAAGCTTTCCCGCGAAGAAGTCCTCGAACGCCACCTGGCCACCCTCGCCATCGAGTCCGGGACCTTCTCCCCGCATGTCGAATCCCCCATGCCCGGCACCGTGATCAGCGTGCAGGTTGCCGATGGCGATGTGGTCGCCGCCGGCCAGCTGCTGCTGAGCATCGAAGCGATGAAGATGGAGCACCAGCTGATCTCCCCCGCCGATGGCATCGTGCGCATGACCGGCCTGAAGCCCGGGGATCTGGTCAAGGCCAAGCAGGTCGTGGCCACCGTGGAAGCAATGCAGAGTACCGAAGCGAAGCATCAGGAGCAGGACGCATGAGCGAGCAAACCCCCACCCGCGTGGAGCAGCGCGGCCTCTACTTCGACGAGCTGCAGCTCGGCGCCACCTACGTGCACAAGCCCGGACGCACCCTGACCGAAGCGGACAACGTCGCCTTCACGACGATGACCATGAACAACCAGGGCCTGCATCTGGACGCCGCGTGGGCTTCCACCCAGCCCTTCGGCAAGCCGCTGGTCAACTCGCTGCTGACCTTGAGCACCATGATCGGCCAGTCGGTGGGCCAGCTGACCGAAGGCACCATCGTGGGGCAGCTGGGCATCAACGACGTGAAGTTCCCGCACCCGATGTTCCACGGCGATACGCTCTACACCGAAACCGAGATCACCGCGCTGCGCGAATCCAAGTCGCGCCCCGGCCAGGGGCTGGCGTCCATGACGCACACGGGCCGCAACCAGCACGGCGAGGTCGTGGCAACCGCCACCCGCACCTGCCTGATGTGGACCAGGCAGGCGCACCAGGACGCGCTGGAAGCCAAGGGGGAAAATGCCCATGGCTAGCTTCCTGATGGGTCCTTCCCTGCTGTTCTGCCCGGCAGACCGGCCCGAGCGCTATGCCAAGGCGGCGCAGCGCGCCGACGCGGTCATCATCGACCTGGAAGATGCGGTGGCCCCCGCGAACAAGGACGCTGCCCGCAGAGCCTTGGTGGAGACCCCGCTGGATCCCGAACGGGTGATTGTGCGCGTGAACCCGGTGGACAGCGAGCACTTCGCCAAGGACTTCGAAGCGCTGGAGCAGACCGCCTACCACACCGTGATGCTGCCCAAGTGCGAGTCCGCGGAGGATCCGTCCGCGTTGGCCGGATACGACGTGCTGGCGCTATGCGAAACGGCCAAGGGCATCACCAATGCCGGACAGATTGCCGAGGCGCCGAATGTCGTCGCACTGATGTGGGGCGCCGAAGACCTGATCGCCTCGCTCGGCGGCACCTCCTCCCGTGGCGGGGACGGCAGCTACCGCGAGGTGGCAAGGTTCGCGCGGTCGCAGGTGCTGCTGCATGCGGTGGCCCATGGCAAGGCGGCAGTTGATTCCGTATACCTGGACATCCCCGACCTGGAAGGCCTGGGCGCAGAGTCCCGCGATGCCAAGGCTTCGGGATTCGCGGCGAAAGCCTCGATCCACCCCAACCAGATGCCGGTCATCCGCGAGGCGTTCGCGCCCACCGAAGCGGAACTGGATCGCGCACGGCGGATCCTTGACGCGGCCAAGGAGAACCCAGGAGTGTTCGCTTTCGAAGGACAGATGGTCGACGAGCCGTTGCTGCGCCAAGCACGAGCCACTTTAGGCAGGCACTAATAGGACCCCAAGGAGTGAATCGCACCGGGCTTAATAGAGGCAAGGAAATTGGAAAAGGAACACTTCGCCCATTGGCGTAGATATGTCCATGTCCAAGAATGGCTCGGTAAGACTTTTAATTCTCACGCCGCGCTCCCCCCAGCTCGCGGATAATCTCAATGGCCATCCGCTCTTCACCTGCCACGCGATCCAGGGCGCGGATGACCAAAATATCCCCTGGCTGCAATTGCGCCCTGCACGCGACCCACTGCGGCTGCGCAGCCTCCCTGCTCGACTCCCCACGGTCAGTAAATATCTGCTCGGCCCCGGCCGCGCGCAGCTCGGCCGCCTGCGCCTGCGGGTTCTGCTCGCGCGTGCTCACTCGCGCGTATCCAATGACTGGCATATCAAAAACGGTACACAGCCAGGTTGTGCAACACTTCGGTTTTGAAAGACGTTTCTGAAACAAAAACCCCGGCGTGTCGCCCGGGTTCGCCGCTCGTTTCAAAAACGACCGTTATTGAACATGTGCCAACATGGCAGTTATTCCACGCAGATAGTCCTATTCATCAAAGGTATTGAAGGCTTGGACTCTGATTATCGGCTGTTCCAGCAACATAAGTCCGGCGCCGAGTGCTACTGCCGGCTCTGTTGCAAAGATTGGCGGCAGTCAGAGGTAGGCTGTCGCTCTGCGCCGATCAGGCGGCTGCTGCGAAATGGTGGTTGAGCATGCCCATGGCCTCCGTCAGCGCCGAGGG
>NZ_SCKZ01000020.1:0-4948 GCF_004100365.1 Glutamicibacter sp. HZAU
TCTTTCTTGAATTCTTCGGTGAAGATTCTTGGCATGGTTTTTGTTCCTTCGTTTGAGCATAACCATAGCTGGGTTATGCGGTCGAAGTGTCAACCAAACCTTCAGCAGACCCTTCATCCGGTGGATCGATGAGAAGAAGTTCTGGGAACCAGCCCTGGACGCTGACGGTGTCCAACGTGATAACGCGTGGGTGATCGACGCGAGCAAGGTGATCGAGCTGAAGGACTACCCGCCCGGGACAAGAATCTATTTGCGGGCCGAGCCCTTGCATCCCGGGGCGAAAGCGAACTTGTTCGATACTGACGGGAACCGTGTCACGGCGTTCTTGACCAATAGCCCGCGGTTCAACGTGGCATTCCTCGATGCCCGGCATCGGGCGCGGGGCCGGTGCGAGAACAGGATCAAGACGTTGAAGAATGCGGGGCTGGGCAAGCTTCCGTATTGGTCTTTTGCCGCGAATCAGGCGTGGGCGGACCTGGCGATGCTTGCACTGAATCTGGTGGCCTGGTTGCAGCTGGCCGTGCTGCCCAGCGGGCATGAGGCAAGTTGCTGGGATTTGAAACGGTGGCGGTACCGGCTGTTTTCCACGGCGGGGAAGATCGTTTCTGGCGGTAGGCAGCGCCGGCTACTGATCCATGAAAGTGCACCAGAAGCGCAACTGCTATTCCTGCTTCAACAGAGTATTGGCTTGCTGTTCCATCGGTGGCGGCATGGTGAGCTGGCCACCGAGTTCGGGTACGGGCCGGTGACTGTTGCGTGGATCCTGATCGCTTACTCGCACACAGGCAGAGTTCATTCTGAAGCTGCATTCGCGTCTATGTCTGGGGTCGCTCCGTTGCAGGCATCCTCCGGGAACACGGTACGGCACCGGCTTAATCGGCATGGTGACAGGATGCTGAATCAAGCGGTGGACGTCATTGCCAAGGTACGGATGCAGTTCGATCCTTAGACCAAGGACTACGTGGAGAAACGCAAGGCCGAGGGGCTGAGCTACCGGGAAATCAGACGGGTGCTGAAACGGTACATCGTTCGGAAAGTTTTTCGTCGGCTACGCGCGCTGGTCCCTTGACAGAACCCATAGAAGGGTCAGGCTAACCCCAGGAGCATTTGCGGGGTATCGCGTTGGGGTTCAGGAATCTGACGCATTATATTGCTCGGTCATTGCTGGAAGCTGGCGGGTTTAGGTCTCGCTTACACTCTGAAATCTGAAGAGCCAGTAAAAGGCATTGGGGCTGGGGGTAGGTTGATACGAAATTTATTCGTTCACCCGGCTGAGCATACACCTTAGAGAATATCCCCTCTAAGTACTTAGCATGCCATCGGCGCGTTCCGATCATTCCGGTAAGATGGCTATGCATATTGAATAGACTTCCAATAACAAGGCTGCAGTTAAGGTACTTGAACAAGGGGACATCATGAGTTTGTCAGAATTCCAGAAGTGGGATGATTTGGGATCGAATTTCTTCCCACTTTCTAACAGTTTGTGGGCATTGATTCCGTTAGAGGCATGGCGTAGAGGTCTTCGGGTGCAATTGCAACCTAACGCCCGCTATTCAATTTCGGATGGTCGGAAGACACTTCATTTCCGGCAGACTCGCCTTGCTGGTGCCGAGCAAGATGGAATCGCAAAAATCTGTGACGACAAGCAGGCGACAAAAAACTTACTGGAGAAAGCAAAGGTTCCGACTCCCAAGGGACGATATTTTTCGCCACCCTTTGACCGGAAAGAAATTTTGGCTTATGCGGAAGAGCTCGGGTTCCCAGTTTGCCTTAAGCCCAACTCATGGGCAAAAGCTAAGGGTGTATTCCCGAAGGTTCCCGATACAATAACATTTCGACGGTTATTGGACCACCTCATCGATGATTTGAGATGTCCAGAACTTCTCGTCGAGGAACATGTACAGGGCAATAACGTCCGAGTGTTTGTAGCTGGAGATCGAGTGATCGCTGCTAGCAGCATGTCGCCTGCAAACATAACGGGCGACGGTAAGCACAATATTGAAGAACTCATCGACATTAAAAACCACGCCCGGAAAGTCAACCCACATTTGGGTGGCTGTAAAATTGTGGTTGATGAAGAAGTGCACGAAACGCTGAGCACTCTGGGGCTTGACTTAGAGTCAATCGTCAAATCAGGAGAAACTGTCTTCTTGCGGAAATCTGCAAATATTTCCAAGGGTGGTGACAGTGTGGACGTAACTGATCGACTTTCACCAAAGATTTCACAAATGGCAATCGACACTATTAAAGGTGTCCGTGGACTTCAGCACGGAGGCGTGGATGTGTTGACCTTGAGCCCTACGGATAATTCGGCCGTGGCAATGGTGAACGAGATTAATCCCTCGGCTGGGTTAGGTCCTCACGTCTATCCTGGCAAGGGCGAGAGCATCAACGTCCCCGCAAGCATCGTGGATCATTATTTCCCTGATTCTCATGTGCTGGAAAATTCTTCTAATTGGTACTTTGCATTATCTCAGGTACTGCGATTGTTTACGTCGGAAACAGCGGCCAGCGTCGCTATCGCGCCCTTGCCCATTATCCAAAATACAATTTGGCGTACGGTTCGAGTGGTGATTGAAGAAAACCGACAAGCAGATGCTAGACGTAAACTCATCTCGCAAATTCCAAAGCTCGGTGTACATGGTCACGTGGCCCGACATGAGAAGGATCATTTTGATGTCTGTATGTCGGGAACAGGAAAATCTGTAGAACAAGCTTTAGAAATAATCAATCGTCTCGGCCACCGAGTGAAACCCGTAACAAAGAAGCCTTTCAGGGTTTCCCCCGGGTTCAGAGCATTGTAGAGGCAATCCATCGTAGGGAAATCTACGGGTGGAGAAGTATGGCTTCTCCACCCTTAATCGACGCTTCAAAGTTGAGGGGTGCCCCCTATGTTTAAAGTCAAGCAATTTTCAGCTCCGGAACATCATAAAGTGACCCGTCCCGGATCATCGCAAAGAACGCCGTCAGTCGGCGGTGGGCCAAAGCGATCAACGCTTGATTGTGGCATTTGCCCTAGATGAATAAGTCCTAATAACCCGGACCCAAAGAAAAGCCCCCTGAACAGAACAAAAAATCTGGTCAGGGGGCTTTTAAAGCTTGGTGGAGAGTGTTAAGAGTTATGGTGTGAACAAAAACCTAAACACCCTCCTGACAACACTCTACGTGTTCATCACCGACCATGTCATCCCGACCCTGCCCACCAGGCAGCGGCGTGGCCGCCGCCAACTGCTCACCGACGCGGAACTGCTCTGCCTTGCCGCGGCCCAGCACTTGCCGCACGGGGACTGCTCCGAAACCCGGTGGATCCGCTACGCCCGCACCCACTTGGGCGGCATGTTCCCCCATATTCCGCAGCAATCCGGATACAACAATGTGTTTCGTCAAGTTTTAGTAGGCCATTAAAGCGCTTAAAAGTAGGCCACTTCGGCTCAAAAGTAAGCCATTTCAGCACGGACTGAACCCTGCACCGACCTGAATACTCAAATACACAGGTCAATGCAGGATTCAACACTGAACGTTTCAGGACGACGACGGAAATTCAGCACTGAGCAAGCCTGCCTGCTGGACTTCAGGACACCTGCTGGCGCGAGGCCATGGCGCCACCGCACTCATCTCATCAACGCGTTCTTCACTCGGTAGGACTGGCCCCGGAACTGCAGCAAAGGGTCTGCTGAAGGTTTGGTTGACACTTCGACCGCATAACCCAGCTATGGTTATGCTCAAACGAAGGAACAAAAACCATGCCAAGAATCTTCACCGAAGAATTCAAGAAAGACGCCGTCGCTCTCGTGGAGTCGGGGATATCCCAGAAGCAAGTCTCCGCGGATCTGGGAGTCTCCAAGACCGCACTGCAAACCTGGGTCCGTGATGCCCGCTACCAATCCACGGCATGACCCCGTCCTCCGATGCTGACGAACGCAAGGAAATGTCCCAAGCGCTCAAACGCATCCGTGAGCTCGAAATGGAGAACGAGGTGCTGCGCAAGACCGCAGCCTACCTCTCCCAGCCGCATATCCGTTCCCCAAAATAATGGGCCCGCATCAATCAAGAATTAGCCGCCAGAACAGGCAGGAAACATATTCGAAGTGGCAGTGGCGTGTCGGGTCTTGGGATTCAGCACCCAGGCGTATTACAGGTGGCTGAAGAGCCCGGTCTCCGCCCGGGAAATCGAAGAGCAGGAGCTGATTGGCAAGCTGCACGAGCTTCACGAGGAGGACCCCGAGGGAGGGTACCGTGTGCTGGCCGATGACCTGGAAGACGCCGGATACCAAATTTCCGAGCGCCGGGTCTGGCGATTATGCCGCAAGGCAGGGATCCGCTCAGTGATCAGCAAACGCCAGCGTAAATACTCGCCAGCTGGTCCACCGGTGCATGATGACTTGGTGCGGCGGAACTTCACCGCCGAGCGGCCTAACCAGTTGTGGCTGACCGATATTACAGAGCACCACACGGGCGAAGGAAAGCTGTATTTGTGCGCGATCAAGGACGTGTTCAGTAACCGGATCGTTGGCTATTCAATGGATTCGAGGATGAAGGCCCATCTGGCTGTCAACGCCGTGGAAATGGCTGCGGCGCACCGTGGCCACCCGCGCGGAGTTAAGGTCCACAGCGACCGCGGCAGCCAGTTCCGGTCCAGGAAATTCACTCAAACGCTGGAACGCCACGGGCTAGTCGGTTCCATGGGCGAGGTCGGGGCAGCCGGCGACAATGCAGCCAAGGAGTCGTTTTTCAGCCTGTTGCAGAAGAACGTGCTGGACCGCCGTTGGTGGTCCTCCCGCCAACAACTTCGTCTGGCCATTATCGGATGGCTGGAGGGGAAGTATCATCGCAAGCGCAAGCAACGACGTTTGGGGAGAATGACCCCGATCCAATTCGAGGCTACAATGATCGAGTCTGTCGCTCTGGCAGCGTAAACCTGGGTGTCAACCAAACCATCAGCAGACCC
>NZ_SCKZ01000021.1:0-3105 GCF_004100365.1 Glutamicibacter sp. HZAU
AGCGCTGGTGGTTCAGGCGCTCTTGGTCGTGCGCGCAACCGGAAACGGCCACCGGGAATCACTCGGTAATGGATTTCGGTGGCCGTGTAAGGCGTGATGAAACATCTGGGTTAACCGGTGAGGGACAAACCCTTCAGTTTGTTTTGTTGCTGTAGTTCCATTGGCGTACCAACTGGCTTTTACATACTGAGCTTTTAACCCATCAAAGAACCACACCGTAGTTGCCTGGCTAGCTTGTGCTGTCGAGAAGACAAACAATAAAGCGAAAACGCAGGCCACTAGGGGCTTTAATTTTCTCCTCATTTTCAGTTTCCCTTTCTTGGAAAAATGAGATCTTAAAATTTGCTGTGCGAGTGTTTTGAAACCTATCAAGTTAATAATGATAAAAAAACAGCTAAACTTGATCGTTACAGTATCTTTACAATCCGGCTTGGAATCCCGGAGCAATTTTCTTCATGTCCTGCCATAGGGTGTGCGCCTGCGCTACTATCACTAGACAGAGCCATTAGAGAGGTGCAGGAATTGAAAAAAGGACTCGCAAAATCACTGTTGATCACAGCTTCAGTGTTAGGTATGACAGCTTGCGCGTCAGGCAGCGATCTCAAGATCTTGGAACAAGATCCACAGCCTGAACAACCAACGGCTCATTCAAGTCAGATTCCCGAGATAATTGATCCAGGTTCATTGCGCTTTGCCGTCGAGTATCAGGGCGCAAATTACTTCATTGGCACCTCAACCGATAAGAACATGGGCTGCGTTCTCGCATATCCCACAACAGGAAACAACTGGCTCAGTGGATGTGGCGCGCTAGGCGGAAACAACGTCATCGTCAATACAAGCAACGGATCCGGAACCCAGGTTATTTTGGTTGGCGATGGCGCAGATCCTAGAACACTGATAGATGATGGCTGGACTCAGATCCATCAGAATATCTACCTGCACCGCTAAGCCGGGGAACAACCGTAAATCGACCAGTATCAATAATCTTGCGGAATGCTCGTCCTTCGATCGGCATTCTGATTGGCCAGCTATTGAGGTATGTTCAATGTCGGTTTTCTTTGCACTTGGATAGTTTGCTCGGGTTAAAGGATCGCCTTATCTGGTTACCAGATAAGGCGATCCTTTAACGGTCTTCTAGTGGCTAGTTAGAATTCCCTCGGTAAGTGCGCCGTTGGCTTCTGGTTGGAACTGTTGGGTGTTGTAGCTTTTCCCATAGTCTGGACCACGAGTCTGGTGTGAGGTCTCTGGGCAAGCTGTGGGGACCAATTTTCGCTGCTGACATGGAATCCTGCACTACTGCTCGGTTGTGCCCAGATACATTTCGCAAGATTCTGTCCATAGTTCCGCCACGACCAGAAAAGACGGCGCTCACGAACTTCTCGAAGTTCTTACGCTTCAATAGGGGAACTAACGGCTTTTCACGACGAACGACCTTTAGTATCCCCCCGTCAACACTGGGACGCGGAGTAAATCGATGCGCGGGCACTCGTCCATGAAGTTCGAAGGTGAACCAGGGTGCGTTCTGTGCAGTCAGCAATGTACTACCACCTACACCGGCTCTTTTCTTAGCAACTTCCCACTGCGTCAACAGCACAGCATGTTCCCAATGCGGTTCCATCAGTAGTCGGCGCAAGATCGGAGTGGTGAGATGAAAAGGAATGTTCCCTACAACAGTTTGCGCCTCTAGTGGATATGTCATTGCGTCAGCATGGATCAGACTGACGTTCGGCAGTGAACGTTGTAATTGTTCGATTCGGTGCTCATCGAGGTCGATTGCGGTAAGTGGTCGCCCGAGGGTGATGAGAGACTTGGTCAATGCTCCATTACCTGCACCAATCTCTAAGATAGTTCCTGAAGTTTCTTCGACTACCTTGGTGAATTGTCTGATCGTTGGCTGATGGTTGATGAAGTTTTGACCGAGTTCGTGTCGGCCGCCATGTGAAGAACGGGGCATGAATAGCGCTCCTGAGTTTGGATCTTGGAGCGCCTCGAAGCTGGCGTGCATTGGCAGATTCAGGCCAGGCCCTAAGCGTTTGGGTCTTAGGCCTATCGTATAGGCCTATCTGCTCGTGTTGTTCTGACATGCGGGTACAGAAAATACCGCCGTTCGAGACGCTAAAGTGCTCTTGGGTTCCATTCTAGAGGCATCCTGGCCCGCGAACCGAATTGGGGCAGCCTAAGCGGTAATGGTGCTCTGCCTCCCGAGAGAATGTTCAGGAGCACTGCGAAAAGCTCTACTCGATGATGAGCATTTCGTTTTCATCGAATTTCCATGACTCTGCATAGGCAACTTCCCAGTAATAGCCGTCAGGATCGCGGAAGTATCCGCTATACCCACCCCATGAAACGGTTTCGGGATGTTTAGCTATTTGCCCTCCGATGCCTTCGACAATGGCGAAGATGGCATCGACTTCTTCTTTTGAGTGAGCATTGTAAGCGAGCGTGATTCCTCCGAAGTGTGTACGCGAATCGCTGATTTCGGGAGGTGCGGTGGCATTAATGTCTTCTGCAAGCTCGTGCAACTCATAAAGTTCTAGCTTTGTTCCGCGGCAGTTGAAGAAGACAATTTCGGGATTCGGCTCCTTATCAGGAGTTTCGAACCCTAGCCCGTCCCGGTAGAACTCTCGTGAGCGAGTAAGGTCTCGAACTCCGAGACAGATCAGATTGACACGATCAAGCCTAGGCGGCAGGGCTCTCTTATCCATCGTTCTAACTTACGTGCAGGCCCTGCTTCCTTTCAATGTTGCCGCATAAGAACTTGTCAATACGGCTTTCTCAATAATGGTCGTTTTTGGTGTCTCGTCTGGGGCCCTGACGGGGCGATGCTCATGTGCCGAACTCGTATTCTAGGCACATGAGCATCGGTTTCAGTCAGCTTACAGCGGCCGTTCGATCAGCCAAGGACGGTGTCGTTCGTCTTGAGCAATGCCTAAATCTGACCGACGAAATCGGCGGACAGGAACACGAATAAGGGTTCCACCGAGCGACTCCGCTAGCCCGGGTATTCCATGGCAACGGCAGTCATTAACTGACTTAAAAGAAGAAAAGGTGACCTGAACTGGAAAAATAGGAGTTGTTGAAGCTCTAAATCACCAGATCAAAGGA
>NZ_SCKZ01000022.1:0-5088 GCF_004100365.1 Glutamicibacter sp. HZAU
GACGGCGTGACCGAAAGCCCCTGAGTGTCCGATTCAGGGCTCGACATGCGTCCCAATCTACCCGTCTGTGCCGCTACCCCCAAGAAACGTCAACAACCTCATGGCCAGCAACAGTTAGCTGTCGCGGATTGAGTCGGGTCAAGATGCGGCACCGATGCTAAACCGCCGTTACCTATGGTCATCGCGCCGGTCGCGCACTCGACGCTTAGTTCTTGAGGTACTCGAGGACGGCGATGACGCGCTTGTTCCCTGTGCGCTCGTTAAGGTCGAGCATGGTGAAGATGCTGCTGATGTGCCGTTCCGCGATCGCGACGCGACATACACACGGTCCCTGATTTGCTCGTTTGTGAGCCCCGTAGCCATGAGCGAATCGTCAGTATCGCGGAGGAGGTGCTGCGGGAGCGGGAAAGGATTGACCTTACTGACGCAGAGACCCAAAGTGCGAGCATCCCTCATCGCTTTGATGCCAGCCCTTCAACCATTGCAACTAACCCGAACTCGAAATCTAGGTCTTGATCGACAGGCTCACATCCGTTGTCGAGCGCTGTTTGTTCTTCTAGTACGAAACCGACCGTATAGCGGCTGATAGCCATGAGAGCTCGGACCGCAGAGCCCTCAGCGAATCCTTCGGACACGAGAAACTCGATCTGACTTTCGGGGGCATCCGAGCCCGCTGGCATCTGGTCACTCTTTTGACGGTGAAACTCTGCGTGCAGCCGTGCTCCATCCCGGACTGCCAGAAGCGCTGTCCGGAAGCTCCGCGCGTTGCGCAGGAGAAAGTCGTCCCAGCGCTCCCCTGACTCTGGGAGTGAGGCGTGGTGTTCGCGATCAAGCACATCAGCTGCGAGCGATCCGAGCAGGTGGGCCTTTGTCCGAAAGTGCCAGTAGAGCGCTGGCTGCTGCACCCGCAGATGCGCAGCCAGCGCCCGCGTGGTGAAACCGTCGATCCCCGTGTTATTGAGCACATGCCTCGCACCGCGCAAGACTGCTGCACGATCGAGTCGCGCTTGTTTCTGAGCCATGCTTGCACTTTATCATCGATAACTTTATCGTTGATAAGGTGTCATTTCTTACTTCCGCTCGTGGCTCGTTGGCCACGGTCCTCATCACGGCTAGCCTCGACGCCGCCGGCATGGGCCTGGTGATGCCGATTCTTCCCGCACTGCTACACGAGGCAGGGGTCACCGCTGATGCGGTTCCGCTGAACGTCGGAGTGCTGATCGCGCTCTACGCGGTAATGCAGTTCATCTTTGCCCCCGTACTGGGAACGCTGTCGGACCGATTCGGCCGCCGCCGGGTGCTGCTTGTTTCCCTGGCCGGTGCGACCGTCGACTATCTCGTGCTCGCCACGACGTCCGCTCTGTCGGTGTTCTATATCGCCCGCGCAGTGGCTGGGATAACCGGAGCGACCAATGCGGTCACCGCCACCGTGATCGCCGACATCACGCCACCCCACCAGCGCGCCAAGCGTTTCGGTTTACTCAGTGCCTGCTATGGCGGCGGAATGATCGCGGGGCCAGCCATGGGTGGACTGTTCGGTGCCATCTCGCCACATCTGCCGTTTTTGCTCGCTGCTCTTCTCTCAGCGAGCAATCTGGCACTCACCTTTATCCTGTTACGCGAGACCCGTCCTGATTCCCCTGCGCGCTCTGCGTCGCTCGCTCAGCATCGTGGTCGCCCCGGCCTCAGCGCGGTGCCTGGGATTACCTTCCTATTAGTCGCATTCGGCCTTGTTCAATTCATTGGGCAGGCTCCAGGTGCGACCTGGGTGCTGTTTACTGAACACCGCCTCGACTGGAGTCCCGTCGAAGTTGGAATCTCCCTGTCCGTCTTCGGGATCGTACAGGTTCTCGTGCAGGCCCTCCTTACTGGCCGCATCGTGGAGTGGATCGGTGAGGCAAAAACAGTCATCATCGGGTGTGTTACCGACGCCTTGGGTCTCGTAGGCCTGGCGATAGTCACTGACGGATTGTCCATGGCGCCTATCTTGGCGGCATTGGGGATCGGTGGCATCGGCCTCCCCGCTCTGCAAACCCTTCTCTCCCAGCGCGTCGATGAACAGCGGCAAGGGCGCCTCCAGGGTGTGCTCGCCAGCATCAACAGCGTCACATCGATCTTCGGACCGGTCGCTTTCACAACGATCTTCGCGTTCACCTACATCAACGCCGACGGCTTCCTCTGGCTCTGCGCCGCAGCACTCTACGTGCCCTGCGTGATTCTCATCGTGCGTGGTACAGCGGCGTCCCCGAAGTTCGGCTCATGGGCGAGCGGCGACTCGATGTGAGTTGTGAGCAGGAGCAACATGACGGCGACACGTCTTCGCCACGGCCGACGAGCGAGTCGGTGCCACCGGGCAACTCGGCATCATCTGCCAAGGATAGGTCAGCTGGGAGTCTAAAGACCCATTGAAGTGTGCGTGCCGATCGCGGAGAAGGCCAAGGGAGAGCCGGAGGCCCTCTCCGAGTAGCTTGCCGATGACATGAGCTGGACGCTCATCGAGAAATCCACACACAGCGGCCCCAGTGCAGCCCGAGAGGTGCGCCCGCCGTCCTCCCGAGCGGGTGGAAGTCATTTCGGTCATCGCCCACGGACGACGCGCTTCCTACGATGGATACCTCGAGTCTGTAGGAAGGCACGTCCGTTTCAGCCATGCGTTCCGCTTCGTCTAGCTGTTGCTGGCCATGAGGTTGTTGACGTTTCTTGGGGGTAGCGGCACAGACGGGTAGATTGGGACGCATGTCGAGCCCTGAATCGGACACTCAGGGGCTTTCGGTCACGCCGTCAGCCCCTCACCTTCGCTGAGCCCTCAGCTCTCTGCTGCCCTGTGCTGTGTGCAGCACGACATTCGGGTGTCCTCTGGGCGCTGACCGTAGTGACGAGACGTTCTCTTGTTCGCACTCTCGCTTCGGAGCTACCTCGATGCCTTTCGCTCTCTATCTTCTTGCCCTGGTGGTCTTCGCCATGGGTACTTCCGAGTTCATGCTCGCCGGCCTCGTGCCCGACATTTCCACATACTTCGGCGTTCCCGTGGGGACAGCTGGTCTCCTGACATCGGCATTCGCCGCGGGCATGGTGATCGGCGCACCTGCGATGGCCGCCCTCACTCGTCGCCTCCCCGTGAAATCGACACTCTTGGGTTGCGTGACTGTATTCGCGGCGGCTCATGTCGTCGGGGCGCTGACGCCCGACTTCACTGTTCTGTTCATCACGCGCGTGATCGCCGCGATTGTCAACGCAGGCTTCTTGGCGGTCGCACTGGGCGCGGCGACGAAACTCGTGGCACCCAACGCCAAAGGTCGGGCCGTATCGATTCTGCTGGCGGGCACCACCGTCGCAACCGTCGCCGGCGTCCCCGCGGGTGCCGTACTTGGTACGGCCCTTGGCTGGCAGTCGACGTTCTGGGCGATCGCTCTCCTCTGCGTCCCCGCTGCGATCGGCATTGCCGCGGGCTTCACCACTCAAGCTGGCGACACGTCCGAGAAGGATTCGTCCTCGCTGCGGATGGAGTTGGCGCAGCTTGCCTCTCCGCGCCTCGTTCTGACGATGATGCTGGCTGCCCTGGTGAATGCCGGCACCTTCGCAACGCTGACCTTCCTTGCGCCGATCGTTACGGGAACCGCCGACCTGAGCCAGTGGTGGGTGTCGGTGGCGCTTGTGCTCTTCGGCGTCGGTTCCTTCATCGGCGTCACCGTTGCGGGACGGCTCGCTGACGCCCGACCTCGCGTCGTCATCATGGGCGGTGGAAGCGTCCTTGTACTCGGCTGGGTCGCCTTGGCGCTCTTCGCGACGAACCCCGTTGCCCTGCTCGGGCTCGTTTTCGCTCAGGGTGTGTTGGGGTTCGCTGTCGGCAGCACGCTGATTACGCGAGTGCTCTATGCGGCGGCGGGTGCACCCACCATGGCGGGTTCGTACGCGACCGCGGCACTCAACGTCGGCGCAGCAGTCGGTCCCATACTTGCCGCTGCCGCGCTCGGCGTGATACCCGGTGCGCTCGGGCCCGTTTGGGTGGCCGTCACCACGACCGCAGCGGCATTGCTGCTCACCATTCCCCTTCTCCGGCTGATCGCGCCCGCCGAGAGCGAAGTGGTCAAGTGACGCACGCTAACTCGCCCTTGACAGTCGAAGGCCGTCGCCGACTCATTGAGCGCTGCCGCTCTCGACCCCTCGCGCATGTCGCCGCAGAGATGGGCATCTCCCGCGCAACCGCATCGAAGTGGGTAACCCGGTACCGCAAGTTCGGTCAACTCGGCCTGCTTGACCGCTCATCTGCTCCAATCCGGCAGCCAAGCGCGACACCTGGCGAGACGCTAGCGCGAATCGAGGAACTACGGCGCGAGCACAAGTGGTCAGCATCCCGCATCACCTTCGAACTGCATGGAGATGGCGTTGCGATCAGTCGGCGCACCGTCACTCGGCACCTAGCCGAGCTCGGCCTGAACCGCCGTCGATTCATCGACCCAAACGGCGAGACGAACCGGCAAGTGCAGACGATCACGGCAAAGCATCCCGGGCACATGGTGCATCTCGACGTCAAGAAAGTCGGACGCATCCCCAACGGCGGTGGTTGGCGGGCTCATGGCAAAGGCAGCCCTGAGGCTCGTGCCGCCGCCCGAGCGAGAACCCGCGGGGCACGCGCCGGGTACGCCTACCTCCATTCCGCAATCGACGGGCACACCCGCCTGGCATACACTGAATCGCTCGAGAACGAACGGGCCACCACCGCCGTCTCGTTCCTGAACCGCGCCCGGGTGTGGTTCGCCGCTCACGGCATCACCCGGATCGAGCGAATCATCACCGACAATGGCGCTTGCTACCGCTCCGCGGCATTCGCCGCCGCTCTGAATGGCGCGGAGCACCGCCGTACGAAGCCCTACACGCCCAAGCACAACGGGAAAGTCGAACGCTACAACCGCATCCTCGCTGAAGAGTTCCTGTACGCAAGGACCTGGAACTCAGAAGACCAGCGCGAGAAAGCGCTGGAAACCTGGAACCTGCACTACAACTACCACCGGCCCCACGGTGTGCATGACGGGAAGCCGCCCGCATCCGCGACACCATTACGCGTCAACAACGTCCTGGCCTCATACA
>NZ_SCKZ01000023.1:0-2772 GCF_004100365.1 Glutamicibacter sp. HZAU
ATCCTTTGATCTGGTGATTTAGAGCTTCAACAACTCCTATTTTTCCAGTTCAGGTCACCTTTTCTTCTTTTAAGTCAGTTAATGACTGCCGTTGCCATGGAATACCCGGGCTAATCAGCCTTTCTCGTTTTTGTTAGAGATCTTGCCAAATACCCACGCTGAGATAACAAATCCACTGTAAAAATAACACCCAGCAGAGCCATCACTAACAAGTACGAATATCCATCGAAGTTCGGAAGATGCCAAACAATACTCGAAAATAATACGACGAGTATCAAATACTCTACGAAGACGTATTTGCCATTAGTCCGCAAAATTGACGACAGAGCATCACCCAAAACCCAACGAACAGAATACTTGCTCACCCTATTTACTAGGACTTGTCGTGACAATAGGAAGCTAATTCCAGATACGCCAACGAACAACAAAATGCCGAGCCAGGCCAACAGCGCAGCATTATCCTGAATCAACTGCTTCATGAACTGATGCTGTACCAAATAGCTTGGAACGTTCATGAGTGCATACTCTGTGAACCCCGTTTTCGACGAATATGAATTTAAGCGTTGCAGCACTTCTTCTGTACTCATGTCTTTAGGTACAGCAATATCTCCGGCAAACATGGCAAAATACAATATCCCACTGAAGTAGAGGTCATCGCTTTGCACTTCATTCAGCTTAGAAGGGTAGGGTACGATAACCTGATCATCCAAGAAAGTATTCATTTCGCCTTTGTAGAATAGACTGGAGTCGGGCTCAAGGAACCCCGAAACCACTAAATCAATACCCTCAAAATAAAAATTAGCCTTGAGCGTATCTCCGACGTAATAGATTCCAGAATAGTCATTTCCAAGAATTACTGGAACGCTTTTATTCTCATACGATATTTCGCTCCAATCGACTGCGCCTTGGGTGAGATTCAGGTTATAAAACATGAATGCATTTTCATTCATTTGCATCGATTTTATATCCTGAACCGTCTGCCCAGTCTCTTCGTCGATATACTTGCCACGTGCTTCAGAATCACTACGATAGTAAGCATCGAAATGCTCTCCGCCCTTGAAATCGGCCACAGAAATGCTCTGATCAAAAACGGAAAGAAAGGTGACCCCTTCGTCTACATTGAGTAGATTATAGAATTCGCCCAAAGAAGAAACGCCGTCTATCGACTGCCGGAATTCATAGAAGCTCTCCGGATCAGAGTAAGTGTCTGTTAGTGAATACAAGTTCACCGAAGAAGCATCTGAGAAACTTCTATTAATCGCCCTGTCGGCTGACTTGAGAAAAGTGGATACATTAAAAGTTGAGATTATTATCATGAAAACTAAAATAATCTTACCGATAATTAAGAATCCGTTGACTCTTGCATCACGCGCTAATTCCAACTAATGCTCCGCTTCATATTGATAATAGTTGCAACCAAAAGTGACCCAATTGCTAGCATTAGTGGCCAGGCTAAGGAGCCCACGATCTCCCCTGTAAAAGAAGTGCCCAGAATTGATATTCCGAACCAGCAGCCCACAGAAAAATAAGTCAATGACGGTACAATAAGAAATACTACCGTTCGAGATACTATTTTGTTCCGGCTAACGCCAAGTACCCACGCAAGATGATTCTGATCCCTGAACAGAGCGGCAATCAACAATCCAAGGCAAACGGCACCGGCCCCTTGAATAATGTTGCCTAGAACGATAATTGTCGGAAAAATAAAATCTACGCTAGTGCGCCGATTTGTACTTTGGTCTCGATGGAAGAACTCCCCGGAAATCTGATGCGAAGAATAGACCTCTTCGACGTTAGGTCCATCGATATATGTTGAATCACCTTCAAGTTGAGCAAACAACGAATCGTCTACGATGAGAATTGAATTCACGAGAAGGCTCTCAGCCTGGCGGCCAAGTGTTCCGACGACCTCATACGATTCGCCATTGTAAGCATAGTATGCACCAGCCGCACGATGTTCCACCGTAACACCCGAACCAACAAGTGCCACCTGATCGTCAGTTTGCTTGAAGCTACGTCCCTGATGAACTGGATATTGGAACCGATCGAAATCGCTGCTTCTAACAATATTCACTATGCCTGAATCGTCTAATTGTCGATAGAAGGCCAGCGGAGTGTCGCTGTCCCGATCAAGGGATTCTAGATCTGAATTCGAGTTCGTTACAGAAATACTTGCAGGCGAACGAAGTCCATTTCCCTCAAGAGTCAGTTCAGCCTGGTTGCGTTCGAATACAACGAGTAATAGACCAATTCCAGTTAGAATTGTCAAGACTACGACGAGAAGAACATATCTTCGCATGTGATTCAAAAATAATACCTAACAATATAGACAGCGTGGGACGACACGAAAGTTTCGCCCCACGCATCTCGACTATCGTTCTCTATTTTCCGTAGTGTGTAGATTCACGACATATTAGACACATGAGTCCAGACATCCTAGACACTCACCCATTGACCTATGAGCTGCGTCATCCTTGACTCTGAGACATGTCCAAGAATCATGTCATCGTCCACCAAATCCGCGATGCCGGGATGAGCGTCACCACCGCGTCACGCCAATACAAAATCTCCCGCCAACGCATCTACCAGCTCCTCAAAGCGTACGACGCCGGCGGCGATCAAGCCCTGGAACCACAATCACGCCGGCCGCTGAGCAATCCACGAGCTACCGACCCGAAAACTGTCGAGCTCATCCTTGAACTACGCACCAAACTCACCGCAGCCGGGCTCGACGCCGGCCCACTGACCATCCAATACCACCTGGGCAATATG
>NZ_SCKZ01000024.1:0-1593 GCF_004100365.1 Glutamicibacter sp. HZAU
TGTTTTCTCTCAGGACATCGGTAACAGTTCTGCCTCAGGACATCGGTAACACTTCAACATTTAAAGTGGTGACACTTCTCCCCGGGATTTAACGCCCCGAAGTACACAGCCCGCCTACCGGCCTCTCGGCCAGCACGCGGGCTGATGAACTGGAAAGTGTGAAAAATGATCCAGTCAACTCGACAATACGCTTAGCCATCGCCCGATGGCCACAAGACGCTCCCAGAGGCGCGGTCACCGCCTTCTGCACGGAACACGAAATTAGCCGCAAGACTTTCTACCAAATCCGCAAACGAGCCCAAACCGAAGGCCAAGCAGCAGCCCTGGAACCCCGCTCCCGACGGCCGAAAAAAGTGCCTACCGCAACAAGCGAAGCCGTCAAGGACCAAGCGGTCGCAATGCGCAAGGCGTTGCAAGCCTCGGGCTGGGATCACGGACCGATCAGCGTGCACGATCACATGAAGAAGCTGGGCATGCCCACGGTATCGATCTCGGCACTGGCCCGGATCTTCTCCGAACGAGGCCTGGTTACCCCAGCCCCGCAGAAGCGTCCGCGCTCCTCCTACCGGTCCTTCCGATATCCGATGCCCAATTCCTGCTGGCAGCTGGACGCCACCGAATACGTGCTGGAAGGAGGACGCAAATGCGTGATCTTCCAGCTGATCGATGACCATTCCCGGCTGGCGGTCGCTTCATTGGCCGCCAAGACCGAGAACGGCCAAGATGCAGTGAAGGTCTTCCGCAAAGGCATCGAATCGCGCGGCGTGCCACAAAGACTGCTAACCGATAATGGTGATGCGCTGAACCCCATCCGCCGTGGCGTGCTGAGCGAGCTGGTCGCTTACGCCAACGGTCTGGGCATCGCGACGATCACTGGCAAACCCCACAAGCCCACCACCCAGGGCAAGAACGAACGGCTTCATTCAACCTTGTTCAAATGGCTGAAAAAGCAGCCGTTCGCCACCGATCTAGCACAGTTGCAGGCGCAGCTGGATGTCTTCGACCATGCCTATAACACCCAACGCGGGCACCAGTCCCTGGAAGATCGGATGACTCCGCAAGAAGCGTGGGATGCCACGCCCGCAGCTGAGCCGCTGGAGCTTGGGCAATGGAAGGAACTGAGCACGAAACCAGGACCGAGCCAGACTCAAGTAGCTCTTGGCGTCCAAGCCGGAAGTGAGCGCGAGGCCCGGCAGATGGCTGCTGCACGAACCCCTCCAGAGCCGGCTAAGCTCAGCGCCACGCTGCGTTCTGAACTCATGGGCGAGAGCGGAAGCCACGTGCTGCGGGCCAATAAGAACCGCTGCCTGCGGGTTGCCGGGGTTGAAATTTATCTGGGCAAGCTACTGCGCTCAACAGTGGTAAATGTGGTTTGGGACCCGACGGACTTGATGGTGCTGAGCATAGAGGGTGAACTGGTCGCGAAATTCGATTACCCGTTCCCGCAGGGCGTGAAGTATTTGAGTTTGAAGCATGCCACGGCGAAGTTCCAAAACATGCCTGACCCGGTCTGATCTGTTACCGATGTCCTGAGACACCGAGTGTTACCGATGTCCTGAGACAGAAGTGTCACCGGTGTCTTGAGACATCACA
>NZ_SCKZ01000025.1:0-3808 GCF_004100365.1 Glutamicibacter sp. HZAU
GCTAGCGGGCGGCCGGAAGGTGAATGCTAGGCATGATCTAACCCTCGGTCTCTGGCGTCGCGACTGCGAAATTTCGCGAGGGTTTCCGAGAAGGTGATTGCGCTTCGCAGATCTCCAGGCGCGTGGGTGCGGACGTAGTCAGCGCCATTGCCGATCGCGTGAAGTTCCGCCGCAAGGCTCGCTGGACCCAGATCCTTTACAGGAAGGCCAACGGTGGCGCCCAAGAAGGATTTCCGCGACACCGAGACCAATAGCGGAAGCCCCAACGCCGACTTCAGCTTTTGAAGGTTCGACAGCACGTGCAGCGATGTTTCCGGTGCGGGGCTCAAGAAAAATCCCATCCCCGGATCGAGGATGAGCCGGTCGGCAGCGACCCCGCTCCGTCGCAAGGCGGAAACCCGCGCCTCGAAGAACCGCACAATCTCGTCGAGCGCGTCTTCGGGTCGAAGGTGACCGGTGCGGGTGGCGATGCCATCCCGCTGCGCTGAGTGCATAACCACCAGCCTGCAGTCCGCCTCAGCAATATCGGGATAGAGCGCAGGGTCAGGAAATCCTTGGATATCGTTCAGGTAGCCCACGCCGCGCTTGAGCGCATAGCGCTGGGTTTCCGGTTGGAAGCTGTCGATTGAAACACGGTGCATCTGATCGGACAGGGCGTCTAAGAGCGGCGCAATACGTCTGATCTCATCGGCCGGCGATACAGGCCTCGCGTCCGGATGGCTGGCGGCCGGTCCGACATCCACGACGTCTGATCCGACTCGCAGCATTTCGATCGCCGCGGTGACAGCGCCGGCGGGGTCTAGCCGCCGGCTCTCATCGAAGAAGGAGTCCTCGGTGAGATTCAGAATGCCGAACACCGTCACCATGGCGTCGGCCTCCGCAGCGACTTCCACGATGGGGATCGGGCGAGCAAAAAGGCAGCAATTATGAGCCCCATACCTACAAAGCCCCACGCATCAAGCTTTTGCCCATGAAGCAACCAGGCAATGGCTGTAATTATGACGACGCCGAGTCCCGACCAGACTGCATAAGCAACACCGACAGGGATGGATTTCAGAACCAGAGAAAGAAAATAAAATGCGATGCCATAACCGATTATGACAACGGCGGAAGGGGCAAGCTTAGTAAAGCCCTCGCTAGATTTTAATGCGGATGTTGCGATTACTTCGCCAACTATTGCGATAACAAGAAAAGCCAGCCTTTCATGATATATCTCCCAATTTGTGTAGGGCTTATTATGCACGCTTAAAAATAATAAAAGCAGACTTGACCTGATAGTTTGGCTGTGAGCAATTATGTGCTTAGTGCATCTAACGCATAGTTGAGCGGCGGGCGCAGCCCGTCCGCTTGAACGCCGAGTTAGGCATCAGATGCCCTCGGCGCGGGTCGATGCACTTTTCGCACATGCCGCTCAACGCAAGATTCTCTCAATCGTTGCTTTGGCATATCGAACGAACGCGGCCGTCTCTTCGACGCGCATTGCTAGGTCGTCGTCCTCGCTACCCAGGTACGCCGCGCGTGCCTTGCAGATGAGGGGCCGATGCTCGGCAGGCAAACGCTCCGATACCCATGCGGCAGCAACGTCCTTAGGAGCAATGAGACCAGTTGAAGCGCTGTACCAAATGCGAGCAAGAGCAAGAACGACGTTCCGCTCGTCACCCTTCCAATCCGACTCTGCATTCCACTGGGCAATAGTGTCGAAAAGCGCCTTGGAGAAATGCTCCTTCGGCACCGGCTCGAAAAACGTGGCTGCGGATGGGCCTAGAAGCGCAAGGCTGTGTTGCCTCGCCTTGGTCAGCAAAATCGCAAGATCGTGATCCAGAACGGCAGGCTCGAACGTTCCGGAAAGGATGTCGTGGCGGAGCCACTCACCGAACTGAAGCTCACGCCGCGCCGGATAGCGCCAAGGCACTACTTCGCTTCGAGCGACAACAGTTAGCTCCAGCGGTCGCCATGTTCCGCCATCGCCTGGCGGTGATGAGACTTTCAGCAAATCGAGCATTAGCGCCTGCCGGAGCGAATCGTTAGGTGCGGCGCTGACGGTCACGAGCAAGTCTATGTCGCTGTCCGGCTTCAGCCCTCCATCGATCGCAGATCCGAACAGGTGGATTGTGTCCAGTGTCGCAGCCAGATGGCGCTCGATCACCGCGCGAGCGTGGGACAGCTGCTTGAAAACTTGTGCAGGGAAAAATTCACCCATGATGCCTAACTTTGTTTTAGGGCGACTGCCCTGCTGCGTAACATCGTTGCTGCTCCATAACATCAAACATCGACCCACGGCGTAACGCGCTTGCTGCTTGGATGCCCGAGGCATAGACTGTACAAAAAAACAGTCATAACAAGCCATGAAAACCGCCACTGCGCCGTTACCACCGCTGCGTTCGGTCAAGGTTCTGGACCAGTTGCGTGAGCGCATACGCTACTTGCATTACAGCTTACGAACCGAACAGGCTTATGTCCACTGGGTTCGTGCCTTCATCCGTTTCCACGGTGTGCGTCACCCGGCAACCTTGGGCAGCAGCGAAGTCGAGGCATTTCTGTCCTGGCTGGCGAACGAGCGCAAGGTTTCGGTCTCCACGCATCGTCAGGCATTGGCGGCCTTGCTGTTCTTCTACGGCAAGGTGCTGTGCACGGATCTGCCCTGGCTTCAGGAGATCGGAAGACCTCGGCTGTCGCGGCGCTTGCCGGTGGTGCTGACCCCGGATGAAGTGGTTCGCATCCTCGGTTTTCTGGAAGGCGAGCATCGTTTGTTCGCCCAGCTTCTGTATGGAACGGGCATGCGGATCAGTGAGGGTTTGCAACTGCGGGTCAAGGATCTGGATTTCGATCACGGCACGATCATCGTGCGGGAGGGCAAGGGCTCCAAGGATCGGGCCTTGATGTTACCCGAGAGCTTGGCACCCAGCCTGCGCGAGCAGCTGTCGCGTGGGCTCTGTTGCAAAGATTGGCGGCAGTCAGAGGTAGGCTGTCGCTCTGCGCCGATCAGGCGGCTGCTGCGAAATGGTGGTTGAGCATGCCCATGGCCTCCGTCAGCGCCGAGGGCCCAATGCCAAAAGCTCTCTCCACAAGGCGCACCTCGCCCCTGATGCCGGGCTGCAGGCACCAGGGGCGAGCCTGTCCTTTGCGCAGGGCTCGCATGACTTCGAATCCCTTGATCGTGGCATAGGCCGTGGGGATCGATTTGAAACCGCGCACCGGCTTGATCAGTATCTTGAGCTTTCCGTGATCGGCCTCGATCACGTTATTGAGATACTTCACCTGCCGGTGGGCCGTCTCCCGGTCCAGCTTTCCTTCGCGCTTCAATTCGGTGATCGCTGCACCATAGCTCGGCGCTTTGTCGGTATTGAGCGTGGCAGGCTTTTCCCAGTGCTTCAGGCCTCGCAGGGCCTTGCCCAGGAACCGCTTCGCTGCCTTGGCGCTGCGGGTCGGCGACAGGTAGAAATCGATCGTGTCGCCCCGCTTGTCGACTGCCCGGTACAGGTAGGTCCACTTGCCCCGCACCTTGACGTAGGTTTCATCCAGGCGCCAGCTCGGATCAAAGCCACGCCGCCAGAACCAGCGCAGCCGCTTCTCCATCTCCGGGGCGTAGCACTGGACCCAGCGATAGATCGTCGTATGGTCGACCGAAATGCCGCGTTCCGCCAGCATTTCCTCAAGGTCGCGATAGCTGATCGGATAGCGACAATACCAGCGCACCGCCCACAGGATCACATCACCCTGGAAATGGCGCCACTTGAAATCCGTCATCGTTCCGTCCGTCCAATCTCCGCCAAGCATGCTCAAGCTTCACGATTTTTGCAACAGAGCC
>NZ_SCKZ01000026.1:0-1646 GCF_004100365.1 Glutamicibacter sp. HZAU
CCTGAACCACCAGCGCTGGGTGCCAGGCTCCACCAACCTGGACTGAAATGACCTTTCGAAACCAAAGAAATAACAGGACAACCGCCAGTTCAGGCAGCGAGCTCGCCGTGCCGCCACCGCTGGAACAGCAACCTAATATTCTGCTGAAGCTGGAATAGCAGCTGAGCTTCCGGCGCATTTTTGGGGATCAGCAGCCGGCGTTGCCGGCCGCCAGAGACAATTTTGCCGGCCATTGAAAACAGCCGGTACCGCCACCGCTTCAAATCCCAGCAGCCTGCCTCATGGCCACCAGGCAACACCGCCAGCTGCAGCCAGGACACCAGATTCACTGCGAACATTGCCAGATCAGCCCATGCCTGGTTCGCGGTAAAAGACCAATAAGGCAGTTTGCCCAACCCCGTGCTCTTCAGCGTTTTGATCCTGTTCTCGCACCGGCCACGCGCCCGGTGCCGGGCATCGAGGAACGCCACGTTGAACCGCGGGCTATTGGTCAAGAACGCGGTCACCCGGTTCCCGTCCGTATCGAACAAAGTCGCTTTCGCCCCGGGATGCAACGGCTCAGCCCGCAAATAAATCCTTGTTCCTGGTGGGTAGTCATTCAGCTCGATCACCTTGCTCGCGTCGATCACCCACGCATCATCACGCTGCTCCCCGCCAGCGGTCAGGGCCGGTTCCCAGTACTTCTTCTCATCGATCCACCGGATGAACCGCTCCTTGAGCACCGGCAACGAATACGAAGTGGAGAACTGAATCCCCAGCGACTGCAGGTGGTGCAAGAACTCACGGGACGAGCCGGCACTATCGGTGCGGACCAGAATCTTCTCTCCATGCAGGTTTCCGTGCTCGTCATAGAAATCATCAGGCAGCTGCGCCAACGCCTGGTTGAGGACTCCAATATGGGATTTCGCGGAATTTGCGCCCCGGTTTCCCGGACGCAACTGCACGGCCAACACTTCGCCGGTTCCATTCGTCTTGCCGTAGTCGGCCATGGCGATCATGGGTGAGAATCCGTACCCGCCTTTATACGTGCCGGCACTGTTCTCTTTGTCGGAGTGCACGTGTACTAGCGAGGCATCGATGTCGATGATCAGCGGGTTGGCTGACGTGGCCAGCCGGGCAGGATTCCGTGACCCGGCTGCAGCCCAAGCTTTGGAGCGCAGGCTGCGGGTCATGGTGGCGAAGCCATACTCGAAAGCTTCTGGCTGGTCCTTGATGCGGCCCATGAACCTGCTGACTGTGGCATCGGACGCTATCGGGCCGAAGAGCCCTGGAGCGACACGTAGCTGGTCGATATCAGCGGCCTGCTCGCCACCGGCGGCCAACGACAACGCCAATGTTCCGAGGATCTTTCCTGGCCGGTGTGTTGCGGTGGCTGGCACGAACTGGCTGAACCGGTCTTCGCAAAGCTGGCGGAAGTCCAGGGCGTTCAGGAAGCTGGTGAGCACCGACAACCCAGCATGGGAGACGAGGGCTTGGCTGGTGCGTTGGGTCGGGAGGGCAGGGAAAACGTGGGTAGAATGGTTCACTGAAAAGGTGATCCTTTGATCTGGTGATTTAGAGCTTCAACAACTCCTATTTTTCCAGTTCAGGTCACCTTTTCTTCTTTTAAGTCAGTTAATGACTGCCGTTGCCATGGAATACCCGGG
>NZ_SCKZ01000027.1:0-1206 GCF_004100365.1 Glutamicibacter sp. HZAU
AGCGTGGGGGAAACGCCCGGTCCCATACCGAACCCGGAAGCTAAGGCCCATTGCGCCGATGGTACTGCACTCGTGAGGGTGTGGGAGAGTAGGTCACCGCCGGACTTAACCTAAATAATGGGTTTGAGGCTCTAACCAGTGATGGTTGGAGCCTCACCTGTTTAACCCGCAGGAGTGCGGCCAGGTGCTATTGCCTGGCCTGTTTTTGTTTAAGGGGTTTTGGCCGCTGGCCGCTGCCGCGGCCCGCAACGGATCAGGCCGGCATTGGGTCGAAGGGAAAACCTAAGTGGAGTGACTGAGTGTCTTGCCACATTGCACCTGTTTCCCTATGGTATGTCTCGTGGCTCCCGTAGACTTGAAGTTAGATGTACATGCCTTTATGGCGTGCAGAATAGTTAATAGTGAAGTGATTTGCTAAGGCAATCACGAAGGTTGCGGTATTGAGATAGCCGCTGAAGGGGACATTAGATGTCTAACGAATTCCGCCGTAACTCCGACAACGGACGAGGCGACTTCCGGAACTCAAATTCAAGCCGCAACAACTCCCGCGATGGTTTCAAGCGTCGCGACGACCGCAGCGATTTCAAGCGCACCGACGAAAACCGTGGTGGATTCCGCGGTGAACGCCGTGATGACAACCGTGGTGGTGGCTTCAAGCGTAACGATGATCGTGGCGGTTTCCGTGGTGAGCGTAATGAAGATCGCGGTGGCTTCCGCGGTGAGCGTCGTGATGACAACCGCGGTGGTTTCAAGCGTAATGATGATCGTGGCGGTTTCCGTGGCGAGCGTCGCGATGACAACCGCGGTGGTTTCAAGCGTAATGATGATCGTGGCGGTTTCCGTGGCGAGCGCCGTGATGACAACCGCGGTGGTTTCAAGCGTAATGATGATCGTGGCGGTTTCCGTGGCGAGCGCCGTGATGACAACCGTGGCGAGCGCCGTGATGACAACCGCGGTGGTTTCAAGCACAACGATGACCGTGGTGGCTTCCGCGGCGAGCGCCGTGATGACAACCGCGGTGGTGGCTTCAAGCGCAACGATGACCGTGGTGGCTTCCGCGGCGAGCGCCGTGATGACAACCGTGGTGGCGGCTTCAAGCGCAACGATGACCGTGGTGGCTTCCGCGGCGAGCGTCGCGATGACAACCGTGGTGGCGGCTTCAAGCGCAACGATGACCGTGGTGGCTTCCGCGGTGAACGTCGCGAT
>NZ_SCKZ01000028.1:0-875 GCF_004100365.1 Glutamicibacter sp. HZAU
AATACGGATGCGAATACTGACGCGAATACCGATGCGAACACGGACGTGAACACTGCGGATAACGCTGATGCGAACACCGATGCCAATACGGATGCGAATACTGACGCGAATACCTCTGATAACACCAGTGACAACACCGCGGATAACACGGAACACCCGATCGTGAATGTGCTGCCGGATTCTGTCACTGAAGGCGACGAAGTTACCGTAATCGGCGACAAGTTCACTCCGGACGGCAACGTCAAGGTAATCATCCTAAATTCGAATGGTGACGGAACCCCCGTAGATGAGGGCGATGTCATCGTTGATGAAAATGGTCGCTTCGAGTACAAATACGATACCGATGGCTTGCCAGAAGGTATCTACACCGTCGAAGTTACGGACGAAGAAACTGGAAAGACATACACCGAGTACTTCCAGGTCACTCCTGACGATGCAACTGAGAATGAAGTTAACATCGATATCACCCCCAATCGTTTGATTAAGGGCGAATCGGGAACCGTGACTGGTAAAGAGTTCACTGCAAATGGCGAAGTCAAGATTGAGCAGAGCCAGCTTGGAGACACCACTTCGGCCGTAGCCAAGGCCGCTGCTGCCGCGATGCCTGAAACCGTCACTGCCGACGATAAGGGAGACATCAGCTTCGAGGTCGATTCGACTGATTTGGCTCTTGGTAGCTACTTGATCGTTGCAACCGATGTTGAAAGTGACGCTTACGGGTTCACTACCTTCACCGTTGTGGCTGACGATTCAACTGAAGCAAATACTGCAGATAACACTGCAGACAACACCGATGCGAACACCGATGCGAACACTGCGGATAACGCGGATGCGAACACCGATGCGAACACTGCGGATAACGCGGATGCGAACAC
>NZ_SCKZ01000029.1:0-817 GCF_004100365.1 Glutamicibacter sp. HZAU
CGACATGCCTAAACTCTAACATGCCTTCAATGGCGAGCGGTCTGGACAGATACTTCTTGAATCGGCACGGTGTCATTACGGGCGGGGGCCAGAACAACGTCCCTGGACATCACATCTAGGCGTTCTGCGATGAAGGTTGGATCCCAGCCGGGATTGAAAGTGTCGACGTGGGTGAATCCGAGCCGCTCGTATAGGCCACGCAGGTTCGGGTGGCAGTCGAGCCGCAGCTTGGCGCACCCCTGCGTTCGCGCGGCATGGCGGCAAGCCTCGATCAGCGCGGAGCTGACACCCCGGCCCGCATGTGTCCGTCGCACCGCGAGCTTGTGCAGATATGCGGCCTCCCCCTTGAGGGCGTCGGGCCAGAACTCGGGATCCTCGGCCGACAAGGTGCAACAGCCGACGATGCCGTCGCTGCAACTCGCGACTAGGAGCTCGGATCTCAGGACGAAGGTCTCCGCGAATGTCCGGTCGATCCGCGCGACGTCCCAGGCGGGCGTTCCCTTGGCGGACATCCACGCCGCAGCGTCGTGCATCAGCCGCACAACCTCGTCGATATCACCCGAGCAGGCGACCCGAACGTTCGGAGGCTCCTCGCTGTCCATTCGCTCCCCTGGCGCGGTATGAACCGCCGCCTCATAGTGCAGTTTGATCCTGACGAGCCCAGCATGTCTGCGCCCACCTTCGCGGAACCTGACCAGGGTCCGCTAGCGGGCGGCCGGAAGGTGAATGCTAGGCATGATCTAACCCTCGGTCTCTGGCGTCGCGACTGCGAAATTTCGCGAGGGTTTCCGAGAAGGTGATTGCGCTTCGCAGATCT